>CAZABK010000020.1:0-37569 GCA_964483355.1 uncultured Verrucomicrobiota bacterium
CCAGCCGGGATAAACCAGGCTGTCGGTAAACTGCAGGACGTTGGATTTTGCCGTGGTCGACAGGTCGCCGGAACTGATGGTCAGCAGTTCCGATCCGAATTCGATGGAAAGCGTTGCCGAGGTGGACGGGGCCCATGGCTCCGCGGCGAACTCATACACGGTAATATTCGACAGGTTAATCGACCGGGCCGTGCTGTCGGCCTGCACGTAGAAACGGAATTCGACCTCGCTGAGATCGTCATATCCACTGAGTTCCGTCAGGTCGATGCTGTAGGAATTGACGCCGGTGGCGGCGGCTTCATAGCTGACGCTCAGCAGCTCGCTGCCTTCCGAAAAACCGCCGACCGAAGAATACACGGCGAAAGAGCGGGCCGAGCCGCCTCCCGGATAGGCTCCAAAGGTGAGGAGTCCGGGCGAAACGGTGCTGCCGGAATCCGCGATCAGAGTGAACGTCATATAGGTATCATTCGCCAGCGCGCCGGCCAGGTCGGTCGTGGCGACATCCGGGTAGAGCACAATCGAGTCGGTCTCCCAGGCAAAAGAATAGGTCATGGTTACCGCATCCGCTGTAAGATAGGTGGCCGAAACATTGGTGCCGGTCGCCGACGGACTGTGGCGGTTCGGGTGCTCTGTCGTTGCGCTCATGTCGTATTCCACCAGTGCGGTGGCGGCCTGCAGAACATTGGTTCCGGTCACCGCAATATCCGAAATGTTGATGGATGCCGCAGTGTTTTCGCTCTGCACGTAGACCCTGAATTCAACCGAGTTGAGGGCGTCATATCCGCTGAGGCTACCCAGATCGATGGCATAGGAATTGACGCCGGTTGGTGCGGCGCTGTAGCTGACGCTCAGCAGTTCGCTGCCGTCGGTGAAGCCGCCGACCGAAGAATATACAGCAAAGGAACGGGCGGAGCCGCCCCCCGGATAGGCCCCGAAATCGAGATAGCCCAGATCCATCTCATACCCGGCAGCCGCCGTAAGCGTAAAACTCATGTAGGTGTCATTCGCCAGCGCTTCGGCCAGATTGGTCGTGGCGACATCCGCTTTGAGTGCAATCGAATCCGTGGACCAGCCGGACGAATAGCCCATCGTTGCGTTGCTTGATACCAGGCTGGAGGCCGTCACGAAGGCGGCTTCCTCCGACGGGTCATGCCGGTTTCCGTCGATGTCATATTCGGCCAGTACAGAGCCCGAGAACAGATTGGTTCCCTCCACTGAAATATTCGACAGGTTGATCGATGCGGCCGTATTTTCGCTCTGCACGTAGAACCGGAACTCGACCGTGCCGAGATCGTCATATCCGCCGAGGCTGCTCAGGTCGATGCTGTAGGCGTTTACATTGGTGGCCGCGGCGTTATAGCTGACGCTCAACAGTTCACTGCCGTCGGTGAAGCCGCCGACGGAAGAATACACGGCGAACGACCGGGCGGAGCTTCCTCCCGGATACGCCCCGAAGTCAAGGAAGTCGAGATCCAGAGCATACCCGGAACCGGCCGTGAGCGTAAAGCTCATGTAGGTGTCATGGGCCAGCGCGCCGGCCAGGTTGGTCGTGGCCACATCCGCCCGGAGCGCAACCGACTCAACAGAATATGTAGTCGTGATGCCCGCCTGCGTTGCGTTGCTCACGGTGAGATAGGTGGCCGCAACATGTGCGTCCTGCTCCGACGGACTGTAGCGATCCGGGTGGCTCGACGATGCGCTGATGTCATATTCCACAATCTGTTCCGCCTGCGACACAAACGCCGCGGCAACCATCAGTCCCAGTCCCAACAACATTGCTTTCATCCCGATATTTCCTTTCCGGTTACATCCTTATTGACAGATCATCTTTTGTTCACATTTTCAGCGTCTCAAACCATCTGAGCAATAACACGCCCTCATTTTCTTATACAAATAAGCTGAAAGGACGTCCCCGGTTTTCTGCGCCTTGCAGATTCAACATTCCAACCCTGGGTACTGCACGCGGAGCGTGCTGTCTAAACCGGCGCGGCCGGGGAACATTTTTTGGAGAGGCCGCGTGATCCCATCGGGGACAATTTTGGTTCCGGCTTCCGCCGGTTTAGATTGAACGCACGGTCTTTCCCGGCACCCAGGTTCCGTCGACGAGCAGACAGGCTGGAACGTCCGGAACCCCCGCTTCGCCGCGGTGAATCATATCAATCAGAAACTCCACCGTTTTCGCGCCGATCAATTCCGGATTCTCACAGGTCCCGGAGAGCTCATCGTTCTGGTCGGTCACCGAAAGCAGCGCCAGGCCCACGGATTCCGGAATGCGCTCACCCGCGGCTTCCAGCCAGCCTTTCAGCCCGGGCCACAGCGCAACCACCACATCGGGGCGGTGCTGCCTGAACCATTCAATAAAGGTTTCCTGCTCAAGACGCTCGGGCAGAAAAAGCGGCACCCGGCTGCACTCCGGCAGCTGACGCTGCTCGCTCCAGAACGCCGCCGACCAGTTGTTATCCGTCCGCTCATTATTAAATTCCGCCAGGGCCAGGCCGGGCCGCCGGTAGCCCATCGCCAGCAGGTTGTGAAAAATCACCTTCATCGAACGGTACTGATTGGACACCACCAGATTCAACTGCGGCTGAATGAGCGTATGGCCGATGGTCACCGCAGAAAACCGGTCGAAGCAAAAATCCATTTTCTGGTGAGCCGCCGGCTGCGGCTGCGGAGGAACCAGCAGTCCGCGGACGTTCTGGGCCACCAGAATCTGTGCCATTCGGGCCGACGTCATTCCATCGGTATGCAACCGATATTCTTTCAGCTCATAGCCCAGCTCGCCGGCCCGGCGCACCGCTCCGTCGAAATAACGCTGGAACGCCGGCGTGTTGCGCCACGATTCATGCTCGGGATAATTCGACAGCCAGGCCAGCAGCCCCTGAAAATGCGCGGGCTGAACACTCTTGCGATAGGCGGAAAGGCCGGACAGGTAGGGATCGACCACATACCCCAGTTCTTCCGCGGCCTGCAAAACCCGGTCCTTTGTTTTCTGCGACACGCCCGAATGATTGCTGAGCGCCAGCGACACGGCCGCCTGCGTCAGCCCCAAATGGCGGGCGATATCTTTCTGAGTAACACGGGGTGAAGACATACGCGTTTATAATTAAAAAATCGGCTCTGCTTCAAGCTTCACGCTGCGGTTTTCCAACCCTTGGAACCATTTTTCCCAAGGCTTGGAAAATTCCTGCGGGGGCCGGACTCAGAATTTTCCGGCCGTAATGCTTTTCCAGTCATCCGTGCGGAAGGGGATGGCCGGAAGGCCTTCCGCGTTGCAGAGGTTGCAGCCTGCGGGATTGTCCGCCCAGGCGTAGCGAACCGCCACCGGCCTGGCCACCACGTCACTCGCAACGACGATGGTATCGCCTTCGATGACGGCGTCGGCCCAGACAAATTTTTGATCCTCCCCGGCAATGGCGAACTGCTTCAGCGGCCCGCCCTTCGCCGTCAGGCCGCCGCCGATGTGATCGAAGTACAGTCGAATCCACGCGCCTTCAATTTTCATGCTTTTGAAGCGGGGCCCCGAGCCGGTGACGTCCCCGCCGAAGGCAAGCGCCTGGGCAGCCAGGGACAGGCGGCGGCCCACATCCTGTTTGTTCCGCGGATGAATGTCCTGCGCTTCACCGATGTCAATCGTCACGGCCAGGCCGGTGTTGGGCAGCGTGTCGAGGGTCATCGCCTGCGCCTCGCGCAGCTCGGCCCAGGCGGAGGGAACCGGCTGTTTTTTTGCCGCCAGATAATTGGCCAGCTGCACGGTAAAAAACGGGAAATCGCCCTGCCCCCAAACCCGGCGCCAGTCGGTAATCATGGACGCAAGGAGCTTGCGGTACTGGCAGGCGCGGCCGACATTGGTTTCGCCCTGATACCAGATTGCCCCCTTGATGCCGTACGGCGCCAGCGGGTGGATCATCGCGTTGTAGAGCCGGGCCGGGGAATGCGAATGCGTCGGACCCAGCGGCGCCTTGGGACGCTGCGCCGGAACCAGCGCATCGGGGTCGAGTTCGATCGAAACCTGGAAGCGCCAGTCGCCGGCCAGGGAAACGGCCTGTCCGCCGGAGGTCGGCGCCAGGGTCATTTGACCGGCCGGACTGTTGAAGCCGCCGTTGCTGTAATGGTCGAACACACGAACCGCAATCACGTTCCGGCCCGGGTTGACCAGGCTGCCGGGCACCGCATACTCCCGATGGCTCTCCCAGAAGTTGGGCGTTTCCTGCCCGGTCGCACCGACCTGGACGCCGTTAAAATAGGTGACATCAAAGTCGTCCACGATGCCCAGGGACAGGGTCAAATCCTGCCCGGCCCAATCCGCCGGGGCGTCGACGGTCCGGCGGAACCAGACCGCCCCGTCAATGTCCATGACGGGCTCCCACATCATGGGCAGCGTCATGGTCTGCCATGCGGAATCGTCAAATCCCGGAGCGGCATAGCCCAGCCCGAATCCCTTGTTGCCGGAGTCTTTCTGGCGGGAGCGGTCGACCTTGTCGCTGTCGGCCTTCTTCCAGTTAGCCAGCTGGATTTTGTATTTTTCAAACGCCCGGGGGTAGTCCTTCAGGGCGGCGGCATAGCGCTCAAGGATCGGGGCGCACTCGGGGTTGGCCTGCAGGGTTTCGAGGGTCGTCCAGGCCTCGGCGGGAGACCCGCTCCAGGCGGTCTGGATCAGCCCCTGGGGCACATCCAGTTCGCGGTGAAGCTCACGGCCGAAAAAATAGGCAACCGCCGAAAAATCCGGCACGGTTTCCGGGCTGCACACCTGCCACGTTCCGTCTACATCGTACTCCGGCTGTTCCGACGTCACGCACGGCACCGCAAACAGCCGAATGCCGGGGTGATCCGCCGCCGCAATCTCTTCGTCGGCATGGTTGCAGTTTTTGACCGGCCACTTCATGTTCGACTGCCCCGAGCAGATCCAGACATCGCCGACCATCACGTTCGTATACGTGAGGCTGCCCTGCCCGCGGATCATCAACTCATACGGTCCGCCCGCAGTCATTTCCGGCAGCCTTGCCATCCAGATTCCATCCGCGCCGGCGAAAGCATGCGCGGTTTTTTCGTTCAGCTCCACCTGAACGACCCCGCCGGGCTGCGCCCTGCCCCACACCGGAATTTCAATGCCGCGCTGCAGCACCATGTGATCGCAAAACAGCGCATGCGGTTCAACCCCCACGGCTGTCGGCACAACCGGCGGCGTCGACTGGCAGCCGGCCAGCGCTGCGGACATACAAATTATGGAAATCCATCTACACATCATCTGTTCCTTTTTATTACCTACTGAACATTCCCCGTTAAACTGTCGCGCGTCACAAGCACATCGCTGAACATAACCGGATTGTCGCTGATGCGCAGTGGCCTGCCGCTTGCCGTGGAGACATCGCTGAGGATTACTTCGCGGGTTTTGACATAGGGAAATTTTTCCACATAGGAGGCGTCGGTGAAGCACGGATTAAAATCTGAAAAAACGGTCATTCCCTGATAATTTTTCGGGTGGCGGGAATCATCAATGTGCAGCCCATAAATGGTAATTCGCGCGGGCATGGAACAGGCGTATCCAAAATCGTGCTGTCCGTCATTCGAACCGGTGATCAGGCTGGCGTTATCCGCCCACGAAGTCACCCATGTGCAGTTGCGAATGATCAGATCGCCCTGCCACGTGCTGCCGTAGTCACTGCGCAAATGCATGAAATTCCTGCCGTAAACAGTTGTGTTTTCCACAATGAATTTCCCGTGGCCAATGGCCAGGATGCCGGCATGACCCAGAGTGGAATTGCAAATCGTCACTCCGGCAGCACCGCGATGGGCATCGAAGCGCGACAGCTCACAGCGTTCGAGCAGGAGGTTTTTGGTGCCGTTCGACCTGAAGATTCCCCAGAGCGAGCGATCCTTAATATCGTTAATCTGGCGGCAATTGATCAAAGATACATTCAGGGCGCGTTCAACGGAAAGATCGTAACTGCCCATGCCCACCGGTTTGTCGGCGCTGCCGATGGTATTATAAGTTTTGTGTCCGCTCAGCATCACGTCACGAACCGTCACATTGGCGCAGTCGGTAATACTGAGAAACCCGTCGTACGGCGCGCCGTGTTCGCCTTCTTCGGTGATGCGATGCTGCAGGCCTTCGAGCAGCACATTGGAACGCCGAATCGCAATGCCCCGTCTGTAATAGTTGTATTTGGACTCCGCGGCATTGGCGATGGTGGAGAAACGGCCGCCGCTGATTTTCAGCGGCACAGGATCAACCGGCCGGGCCGTGATGCGGGTGAGCTGATCAAAATCCCACAGGATGGGAGTGGCGGCATCAACAACGCCATCCTCGTCGACGAGAAATACATCGGTCTGCGAAGCCCCGCTGTTCCGGTTCAACCCGCGCCGAATGTAGTGCTTCACATTGGAATTCACAACACTCACCACGCAAGGGGCCGAAACGGCAGTCCCGAGATTGCGCTGGCCAGCCTTCAGGGATGTCATGCCGTTCAGCTGCAGCGGCTGCAATGCGGAGCAAACCTCAAACACATGCGCCCAGCGGTTTTCGACGGCGGTGTCGTCAATGACAAACCGGGCCTCTCCAAAGTCGGTGTCCGTCTGGATGATCGCCGTAGTGCGCCCGCCCCCGATATAATAGGTGGCCTGATCGTCCGCCTGAACCAGCAGGCCGTTCCGGTTGGCAAACTCATGGGCCCGGACAATCGCGGGCAGGTCATCAGTCCTGCCGTCGCCCACGGCGCCGAAATCCTCATACCGCACGACGTCCCCGCCGGCAAGGGCATCGCAGCAAACCGCAGCCAGCAGCGTTATGACCAAACTCATTTTTTTCATACGGCACCCTTCAGGCAATGAACAGACCGGGCTCCGGCACCCCGCTCAGTCATTCACGTGCGACTTCACCCATTCCAGGAAACGCGGGAAGGCGGCGTCGGTCTGCTTTCGGCTGTGGCCAAACCCCTTCAATTCATGGATGGTCACATCCTGATGCCCAACAATTTTCAAGGTTCTGGCCATCAGTTGGTTTTCTTCCATGCGGCCGGGCCAGTCCTTATTGCGATCACCCGTCACCAGCATAATCGGCGGCGCATCGCCCGAGCAGTGCCGAAGCGGTGCATACGCATCAAACACCGGCACTTTGGATGTATCACCCCGCTCTTCACGAACCGTAAAATGAGTCGACATCATTCCGCTCATCGGCGCAACGCCGGCCAGCGTCGTTGTGCGAATATCGTGCGCGGCGAGCCACTGCGGATCCATCCCCACCATGGCACTCAAATATCCCCCGGCAGAAAAACCGGACACGAAAATCTTCTGCGGATCTCCGCCGTACTGCTCAATATGTTCAAATGTCCAGGCCACAGCGGCGGCCGTATCCTGAATGTAAACCGGACATCCAACCTTTGGAAACATTCGGTAATTGGGCGCGACAACAAGAACGCCTTTTCCCAACAGGCCTTCAGGGAAATATTTATTCCCGCTGCGCAGGCTGCCGCCGTGCAGCCAAATGACAACAGGAAGCGCTTCTGCATCTTCCGGCGCATACACATCCAATCGGCACTGTTCGACCTGCAAGGCATCCGCCTGACCCCTCGGAATATCCAGATAAAAAATATCTTTTTCAATTCTCGGAGAAGCTCCTGCCGTCCAGGACAGCCACAGAACCCCTAACAGGATATATTTGAAAACATACTGCATCATACCAACCACTCCTTCAGCACTGCAGCATCGGCCAGAAACTGTTCGACCGAATCGTCTTTCACAAATTCAAGCAGCGCAAAATGTTCGCCGGGCGGGAGGTCGACCGAGAGATAGCGCCTCCATTCTTCGGCACCCTCCTGCAGGGCGCAGCGCTCTGTGTTTTCGCCCCAGCCGCCCCGATAGGGATGAAACCGCCAATGAAAAACATGCAGGTTGAGCACGCGGCTTTTCAGGGTTTCCAAGGTTTGGAAACGATACTCCGTATCGGCAACCCAATACATGGGCTGCCAGTAGACATACAGGTTGGGATGGTTGATTTCCTGCAGCAGCTCCCATGCCGCGGCCCCGCTGTCGGTGAGGCTGTTGGCATGAAACTCCAGGGCGAGACGCAGCCCGTGCTGCTGTGCCAGATCCAGGTTCGCGCGAACCTTTTCCGCAAACGCCCGGCGGTACTCGTCGCCGGCGGATTCGGAAGCCCGCGCGCCGGGCCAGATGCGGATGGTGTCGGTCTCCAGCACCAGAGCGCTTTCCAGAACCGGCGCGAAATCCTCCGGGTTCCCGTCCGCATCCAGCACTTTGTAATACGACCCGTACGATGAAACCTCCAGGCCGGCCTCGCGCGTCAGCCTCAATGCCGTCTGCGCCGCATCCACATTGCCGGGCGGCACATGGACATCCCCGCCCCACTCAATGGCATCGAGCCCGGCCTGCTGAACCAGCTCAACAATCTGTGCAACATCCAGCTGACGAAACGTAATGGAACAAATTCCGGTTTTCATTTTGATATTGTTTCGGGGTTGGGTACTTCGGTTTTAGGATTTCCTGCGTTTTCCGCTTCGCTGCCGTCAGCGAAGCGGCAAATGAAGGTTAGAGCGACTCCGGCCGGACTTCGTGCTGCAGGGGCTCGCCCTGCTTGAACCGCAGAAACTCTTCGATCATATAGTCGGTCATCCGAAACAGCTCCGTCCCCTTGGAACCGGCAATATGCCCGCTCAGCGCCACATTGGGCAGATCATACAGTTCAGATCCGTCCGCCGGCGGCTCGGGCCACTGCACATCCAGCAGGGCGGTCAAATCCGGCCGCTGCTTCATAACGGCAATCAGATCCGCTTCATTCACCTGCCGGCCACGGCCGACATTAATGAAAACCGAATTCGGAATCATGCTGGAAAAATGGGCCGCAGTAAAAACGCGTGCATTTTTTTCGAGATCCGGAAACAGGTTGACCACCGCGAACGAAGTGGCAAAGGCCTCTTCAATGGATACCGTCCGCCGTTCGGTGCGGGAAGGCACCACGACGACCTCCAGTTTATGCACGGCAAGCAGTTCCTGAAGACGGGTGGAAACCGCACCGTTGCCGAGAATGGAGACCCGCCCGCCGTAGTTTCCATGTCCGCGGAAGTTGTTTCCGTAGCGGGTATGGTATTCATCCACGCACTGGCGGGTATTCAAAAAATACCCGGCACCGGCGAGCAGCACCTGGGCCAGAGCAAACTCCGCCACGGGAAGCGCATTGGCAGCCGTGGCACTGCAGACCGCAACGCCGCGATCCAGAAACGGCTGTCGGAAAGCCCCCGTCGCACCGGCGGAATGGAACAGCGCTTTGAGGCGGGGCAGTTTTTCCAGCTGAACCGCACCCAGCTGCGGCATGCCCCAGGTGGAAAAAGCAACATCGAGGTCATGAAGTTTTTCGGCATGATCCTCAAAATTTTCCGTTGAAATCACCTCCGGATACAGATTCGTCAGCTCCTCCAGTTTCTGGCGGCGCCCGTTTCCATAGACCTTTTCGACCAGACCCTCATTTTCCTTATCTGTAAAAATCGCGGCGTTCATTTGTTTATCCATCCGGTTGTTCATCGTTGACGTTTAAAGCGGGAAGCACATAGGTGACGGGTGAACCGTTGACGCTCATCGCAAGCGGCACCGGCAGCGCCCGGTAGAACGGAAGCTTGCCGTTCGTATTCAAGACCAGCAGAACCCGGTGCCGTCCGGCGGGCGGGGATGTCCGGGCAATTGCATCCACGGGAACGTCGTTGCCGTCCAGGCCGAGGCGAACGAGCGGCAGTTCGCTTTGAATGTCGAGCGGCCCGGCCTCCGGGAAAACCAGATCCAGCACCGCCACCGCAAAGCCCGGTTTCTTTTTGAATTGTTTGGATTCGTAAATCCAGGCCCCCTCCTGCACGAACGGAACAAAATGGTCGCGGGCAAACAGCATCCGCATCTCTTCGGTTGCGGCAGTCCACTGATGCAGCGGCGAGTCAGACAGCGGAACCAGGTCGGCCCCCGGAACGGAAAAAGCAATCAGCTGCGGCCAGTCCACGGCCTCCGGATCCAGCGGCCCGGTAAACACCGCCGCATCGCGCACAGCCAATACCGGTTGCACAGGACGCTCTTCCAGACAGGTCGCATAAATCCGGCCGGCCCGGCCGTCCTGCATAAAATCGATTTCCGCCGCCGCGAAAAGCAGGCCGTCCGTGTGCCTCCAGGTTTCTTCCAGCTCGCCGGGGGCAAGCGTCCGCACGTCCGACTGCCCGGCCGGAATCTCCGCCAGAAACTCGTGGCGCATACCGTCGCGGTACTGCAGCGGCAGCCGCAGCGTAATCCGCACATTGGACAGCGAAGAAGCACTGTTGTTTTCCAGCACCAGCCGCCAGCCGCGGTCGGCCGCCGGTGACAACACAAACCGAAGCCCCGGAAATTCTTCGGACTCCGTGCGGGACGAATCCGTCCAGTCAATTTTCGCGGGCAGCGCCTGCGACGCGGGATACGGCAGGTTGACCCGGCAGGACTGTTCACCATCCGGATGAATCTCAAGCTCCCGGCCGTCGAGCAAAACGCGGGACGGGATTTCGCCGGGAATGCGGAGCGTCAGCGGACTCTCATTGCCCGCGACGGATGCCGCCGGGCGCGTCACGGTGTACACGCCAGGAGAGGAGTCAACCGGTTCAATGCGCGTCTGTTTTGCCTGCAGGCGGTAGGCCGCGAACTCGGTCTGGTTGCAGTACCAGAACTCATCCCGCCCGGCATAATCGGCCAGCAGCTCTTTAAAGCGTTCCAGTTCTCCCTCGGGCTGCCAGGCATGAACGCCTAGGCTGATGCTGTAATCCGTTTTCTGATACGCTTTCGGATTGTCGAAAATCTTTTGGATGGCCGCGCGGAATTTTTCTTCATCAATCACTTTATCGCCCGGAACCACCTGATTGCCCGTGGAGGCGAGCTGTTTGTCCAGGAACGGATTCTCGCGCACAAACCCGCTGTAGACGCAGTGATGATATCCACTGCGCAGCCACGCATCCGTAATAAACTTCTGGGCGTTCGGATCAGAAGAGGATTTATAGCGTCCATACGGAAACGCAAACGAAGTCACCGGCCGGTCGGTATCGGTCTCGCGCTCAATGCGGTTCCAGAGGATTTCGTAGAACAGGCGGTTCAGGTTCAGCGTCGGCAGCCAGTAATGACTGTGCGTATGCCCGCCCACGCTGCATCCTTTTTCGCTCAGAGCCTGGGCAAACTCCGCGCCGTCATTGTCGGATCTGGATGTATTCAGATAAAAGGTTCCCTTTAAACCGAGATCCGCCATGGCCTGCTGCATATTGAGATTGTTCTGGTTGTTGTCGTCCCAGCGCGCCGTAAAGGCCCACTCCTTCCCGTCGTATACCGGCAGGATCTGCGGAGCGGCGGTATGCGCCTGCCTTTCAATCGTCAGCGTTTGGGTAAACGTGCTTCCCGGGACTTCACCCGACGAATCGAGCCCGCCGAGCAGAAGCCCCGTCAAGATGCTGTTTTTCATAACCTGCTTCCATCGTTTGCAAACGGAGATCATGGCGTCTCCTTCTCTTCAGTAAATTCAGTGGTGAACAGAACATCCGTCCGCTCTTCCAGGCACTCCAGATAAAAACCGGCCCGGCGAGCGGGCGGGAAATCAGGCGCGGAGCCGATATACAAAACGAACCGGCCCGGCGCGGAAAACGTGACCCGCAAGACCCGGCCGTCGCTCAACACCACATCGACCGATGCCTGATCGGTGAATACCGCCGAAACCACATCCTGCCAGTACTGAAACGGCTCCGGGCGATCCGCCGCGAAATCATCCGCCGGCCGGAAGGCATCACACAGCCGGGGTTCGGCCTGCAGGTGCAGCGCGAGACCCATCCGCGCGGCGGATTCCGCGCTGCTGAGCGTCACTTCATCCATCAGACGCTCCCCGGCAATGCGCAGCGTTCGGGCGGCGGACACCCCGGGGCGGTAGTCGGGCTGCACGCCGGTCATCACACAACGCTCCACATCAAAAAGAGACATTTCGCCGGGCCGCCAGGGCAGCTGCCCTTCGCCGTCGACCAGCGGAACGTTGTGGCACAGGCCGCGCCGGAAATATGCATCCGTCAGCGGGGAGCCGTAGCCCGGGGTTCCGGGGTCGTGGGTGAAATCGATTCCATCGAACGATGCCGACCAGTTGAGCGCCTCCGCCTGGGAGTGGGAGCGCTTGACCTGGCCATAGTGCAGGAAGACCTGCCACGGCCCCTCTTTCAGCAGGGCAAAACGCGTGGAAGCCAGGTGGCAGGATTTGACCGGGGGCATCTCCGGCGGCATGGGCGGAGGCGGCGGATCGAGCAGCGTATCCCAGTTGCGGGAGGCCGCGGCCGCGGCAAGCCCCAGCGCCGTCGGCAGCGTCCGGTAGGATTTTTCGACCTGCGGCGACGGCACAACCATGGTTCGGTTGATGTCCGCGGGATTCGGCAGCGCGTTGTTCGGGAAGCGAATCGCCATCGGCGCCAGCAGCAGGTTCTGCACAATCGCCGCTTCCGCGCGCAGGCGATCGGAGCGGCCCAGCAAACCGGCCATCACAAACAGTTGCGAGGTCGCCTCAACGATATATTCGTTGTACCACAGGGACTGCTCGGCCCAGAACCAGTCGGCGGTGACGCCGCGCCGCAGCTGCTCGCGCAGGCCGTATTCACCGTCGATGACACGCGCCCACATTGCCTCGTCGCCGCCGAGCAATGCCACCTGCGCCTGCACGGAACGCTGCCAGACCGCAATATTGTGAATCACCTGAAAGGAGCGATTGAGCAGTTCCGCCTCCGGCTTCAGGAGCCGGTCGAACCACTCCCGGAAACGGAACGGACCGGCCCACTCCTTCAGGAGCCGGGCGGCCTCCACAAGCTTATTCAGAAAGGTGGCATCGTCCAGGCTTTGGCAGCCAAGGCGGGCATCGTTGCCTTTGGCGTTGGTGACGGGCCAGCGCCCAAGATTGGCGGCATAAAAATCCAGCTGATCTGCGGCCCACTTCGCATAACGGCTTTCGCCCAGCAGGCGGGACAGACGGGCGGCGGTTACGGTTTGAACCAGATGCTGCTCCCGAAAGTGGCGCACCCAGGCGTCGAACAGCGTCGGGGTGAGTTCCACGCGCCGCCCGGCAGCGTCGAACAGGCAATCGATCTGCTCGCCGGGAATGTCTTCCGTCCAGACCAGAAACGAGGCATCTGCCGGACTGACGAAATCATGAAACCAGCCGGACTGCCACTCGACGCGGTCCCGATGCCGGCCCATCCAGGCGTCGACATCCGCCTTCTGCTCGCTGAGCCACGCGGCCCAGTCCGGATCGTCCGCAACGCGCCCGCGGGCGGCGGCCCAGTCCTCGACCGGCACGCGGTAAACGGAGCCGTCGGGCTGAAAAACCTTCAGCGCCTCAAAGGCACGCTCCGGATTTTCCTTCGGAAAATCGGTTTGCTCGGACCAGTCGTCCCGGCAGGACACGGCACCGCCCGCCCCCCCCGAATGCTCTCGGGGAGCCTTGTTCCTGCTGGAAAGATCTGGAGTTAATTTCATGTGAGCAAGAAAAACAAATTCGCTGACCACTGACCACGTTCACGCCGTTTATACATATAAACTCGGCTTATTTCATTTCGTCCAACGTAATCACCAGCGGTGACGTGTAGGTCTGATTGATGACTGCATCGGATGATTTCCCGATAAAATCCCCCCATTTACCCGTCCAGGTTACGAAGAACGAAAACCGGGTCCCGAATTCGTGCATTCGTTCAACATCCGGAACACCGCCGTATTCCGTCAGCGCAATCATCTTTTTCCCATCAAACAGGTCTTTCAGCTCCTGCCATCCGGACTGCAGCGTATCGGTGCCGGGATCATCCGGATAAGCGTCTATGCCCACCAGGTCCACCACATCGTCGCCGGGATACCAATCCGCATCCGGATTGGTCATCACCCAGATCAGATTATGCAGTCCGTGATGAACCGTCAGCCGGTCACACATTAACCGCCAAAGCGCTTTGAACGGTTCCGGTCCATGTGCGCCCCACCAGAACCAGCCGCCGGAAGCTTCATGCAGCGGACGCCACAGCACCGGAATACCGGCATCGGAAAACTTCCCAAGCTGCACCGCAATGGCGTCGATATCGCGGATGAGCAAAGCGTATTCAGCGGAGTTGGTGTCGGCCAGCGCGGCTTCAATATTAAACGTTGTGGCACTCGTATAAAACCCCTTGTACCAAGGCGCTTCCGCAGTATTCAGCAGATGGGCCGGCGCATGCCAGTGCCAGCTTAACCCAAGAACATGACCCGAGGCATCCAGTGCCATGAACTCCTCGACCATATTCCCCGGATTTTCTCCATACTCCATCGTCGACGGGGAATAACAGCCAAGATCACTCTCAATAATCGTCGGAACCCGGCCGCTTACATCGAGGATTTTACCGAGGTCCGGCTGATAGACATCATGCAGGCCCGACCAGGTAAAGCGGCCGTAATCATCCGCCAGTTTCTTCATCAGCCTCCGGGCGGCGGCCGATGCTTTGGGATCACTCAATGTTCCGGCCACCGGAAGCAGCGGTTCCGGTTCCGCCGGCGTAAGCGTTACACAATCGATCTTATACCAGTGCCACCCCCCGCCGATCTCCAGCGAATTCACACCATGGGTCAGCGCAACCAGTCCGGCATCAAAATCCGCCCACGCATCATCCGTCCCCCGGAACGTGCCCGAAAACCCCGCCCCGTTCATCGTGCCCGCAAAGCCCTTCGAACTGCCCGCCGCATAACGGATGACCAGTCGATACATCCCGGACGCGGCCGAGGAAAAGTTCCAATGGATGGACGTCGGCTCCGTATCTTTAACAAAGACATAACCCGAACCCGAATAGTCCGGGATCTCCGTCTGCACGGTTCCGCGGAATGTTCCCTCCTCCGCTTCCAGCGTCCGCTCCTCCTGCGGCATCCCCGCCGCAGGCAGCACCGCAGCAGGCAGCACCGCAGCAGGCAGCACCGCCGCCATACATAAAATCAACCGCCCCCTCCGCGTGATCCGCGCTCCAACTGACCTGCACGTCATGAGTACTTTGAGATAAAGGTTTTCTCGGGCCAGTCGTCCCGCCAGAGCATTGCGTTTTTCCGCGCCGGGGAAGTCGCCTTTTCAAGAGAATGATTTTGATTCTGTTTCATGATTTGCTGCCACCCGATGCAGTGCCCGCTTACGGAGCCACTGAGATGGTAATGTCTTTAATGGTATAGCTGTCCGATGCATGCGGATACGAATAGACTGCAAACGTGTCAAACGCGGTTTCCAGATCCACGAGATCCAGCCAGGATCCCGCATACCACACCTCCACATTATCCAGCGAAAAACGGACATCCACACCGTCTCCGGTCCGGGTAAAGGCCAGCGTGGCGACATAGTCCTGATCACTGACAATGGGCATCCCGTCGCCCATCGTCTCCGAAAACGAAAAAGCGGCCCCCGTGTTCAGCAGGCTGGTGCTCCCTTTGTCGCGCTCTACAATTTTGATAGCACGGTTCTGGCCGAAAATGAGCCAGGCGCCGTAGCCCTGATAGCGGCCTTCGCCGAACTCGGCCTCCGCTGTCCCCAGCCCGTCGACGGCAATCCGGGCTCCTTCAGAATTAAACATCCCGATATACATGCCGCCCCACGTCCCATCCACGGGATTTTTCAGAGAAAAGGTGAAGGTGGCAGTAATCGAATCGCCGACTTTCTCGAGCTGATGCGGACGGCCCGACTCCGTGAAATAAGCCAGCGAGTGGTTTCCCGAAACCGAAACAAGATCCCCGGTTTCCGCACTCAGCTTATCCGGCGAACCGGAGCTGTACCACGCGGCGGAAGACGGAAGCCTCCGGGTTGAACGTTCATTGTCCGAAAAATCATCGGAAAGCAGCACCGTATCGGCCTGTGCGAACGGTGCTGCAAGGCTGCCGGCAATGACAGCCAGAGCGCCCAGGCGGTTAAAATCCATGTGAGTGGTCATTGGTATCCTTTGGGTTCATCTTTTATGCGCAGCAGTTCTTTTCTGTACGTTGTTTTATGCCCGCAACGAAGCACTCCGCGTTCTTCGCTGCGGGCGGTTCTGATTCCCGGTTCGATTTAGTCCTGACTGTTGATTTCGATCTTGTAGAACACCGAGGGCGCATCAATGTAATTCGTCAGGCTCTGCACGGTGTCGACAAGATTGGTTTCCAAGGGTTGGAAACCGTCGAGCAGGTCGGTCGTGTAATAGACATTGTAGGCGAAGCCGTAGCCCTGAATGGTTTCCCAGCTGATCACATCCTGTCCGTCGCCGAACGAACCATCGAAGGAAACAACCGGGGCGTCCGGCACAACGGTTGCGCCCTCTGAAACCGAGATCGTAAGTTCTTTGATCGTATAGGTGTCCGATCCGCTGGCAGACGCATAGATTGCAAACGTGTCGAAATCAGTTTCCACGTCCTCCGTGTCCACCCAGGTTCCTTCGTATCCGGAAACGCCCTCCAGCGCGAACGAAACCTCCACCCCGCTGAAGGTTCGGATCAGCGTCAGCACGGCATGATAGTCCTGGCCGCTGACAAACGTTGTGCCGGTGCCGTACTCACTCGTCATCGTAAATGCACCACTCGTATTCAGCAAGCTGCCGTCGCCTTTGTTGCGGTCCAGAAGCTTCATGGCAACGTCCTGATTAAAGGCCAGTGTGGCACCATAGCCCTGATAGGCCTGGAATTCGCTTTCCCAGGTTCCCAGACCGTCTGCAGCAATCCGTTCCTCATTTGAATTGAACAGCCCGATATACATTCCCCACCATCGATCCACGGGATTTTCCAGCGAGAACGTAAAGGAGGCGGTGATTGAATCGCCGACGTCACCCAGTGCCTGCGGGCTGCCTGAGGTGGTGAAATAAGTCAGGGCATGGTTCCCGGAGATTGAAACAAGATCGCCCGTGGCCGCACTCAGCTTATCCGATGAACCGGAGCTGTACCATGCGGTGGAATTCGGCAAACCCTGGGTTGAGCGCTCGTTGTCCGAAAAGTTCTCAACCAGCAAGTCGCCTTCCTGAACGGCTTCAGTCGCCGTAATCGTCAACTCTTTGATGGTGTAACTGTCTGATGAGCTGGAAGACGAATAGACTGCAAATGTGTCAAACGCAGTTGCCACATCATTGGTATCCGTCCAGGTTCCTTCGTATCCGGCGACATCATCCAATGCGAAATAGACGCTTACACCGTTTGCCGTGCGGGTAAAGCTCAGCGTGGCGGCATAGTCCACATTACTCTCAATCGTCGCCCCGGTGCCCATCGTACCCGTCATTGTAAACGCACTGCCGGTATTCAGCAGGCTGGTGCTGCCCTGGTTCCGATCCATCAGTTTCATGGCTTTGCTCTGACCGAAAATGAGCCATGCGCCATAGCCCTGGTAGCGATCCGAACCGAATGCGGAGTTATCAGTCGAATGGCTGTCCGCCGCAACCCGTGTTCCCTCGGAATCAAACATTCCGAGATACATGCCGCCCCACTGCCCATCCGTGGGGTTTTTCATCGAAACGGTGAACGATGCGGTAATCGAATCACCGACTTCATCGAGTTCATGCGAGCAGCCCGACGGAGTGAAATAAGTCAGGGAATGACAGCTCGACGTGGAAACCAGGTCGCCGGTGGATGCGCTCAGGCTGTCCGATGAACCGGAACTGTACCAGGTGGAAGAATCAGGAAGATCCTGGGTCAGGCGTTCGTTGTCGGAAAAATCCTCGGCGAGCAGGTCGCCTTCCGGGATAACTGCATTCGCCCGGACCGTAAGATCTTTGATGGTATATTCGTCCGATGAGCTGGAAGACGAATAGATCCCAAACGTGTCAAACGCAGTGACTGCATCGACGGTGTCCTCCCACGAACCTGTATATCCGGGAACATTATCAAACGAAAAGGAGACATGTACGCCGTTTGTCGTGCGGGAGAAGGTCATCGTAGCGGCATAGTCCTGATCGCTCACAATCGTCGCCCCGGTGCCCAGCGTACCGGTCATCGTAAACGCACTGCCGGTATTCAGCAGGCTGGAACTGCCGGTATTGCGATCCAAAAGTTTCATGGCTTTACTCGAACCGAAGATGAGATAGGTTCCATAGCCCTGATAGCGGTCCGAACCGAATGCGGAATTCCCGGTTGTATGTTCGTCTGCATCCACCCGGGTTCCCTCGGAATTAAACATCCCGATATACATACCGCCCCACTGCCCATCCTTGGGGTTTTTCATGGAGACCGTGAAGGATGCGGTAATCGAATCGCCGACATTTTCGAGCTGATGCGGACTGCCCGCCTCGGTGAAATAAGCGAGGGAATGGTTGCCGGACGTGGCAACGAGATCGCCGGTGGCTGCACTCAATTTATCCGACGAACCGGAACTGTACCATGCGGCGGAGGACGGCAGGTTCTGGGTCGCACGCTCGTTGTCCGAAAAATCCTCGGAGAGCAGCGCCGCCTGGGAAACCGCAGCAAAAAGACAGCCGGCCATCATCATAAAAGCTTTCCTGCACCTGCCGTTCTGGCGAGCGGTCATCGGTATCATTTGAGTCATTTTCCTCATCATCAGTCCCTTCCCATTGTTTCTCATTCCTAATCTCACCGCGAAGAGCCCCACAGCGCTCCGCCCTCATTCCAAGCAGACTCCATTGTTTCAAACGCTCAAACAAACAAAAGCCGCATTCCTTTTATACAAATAAAAGATGATCCTTTGTGCTTCACTCTCGGTTTGAGATTCCAAGCCCCGGAACAGAATTTTCCAGGGGTTGGAAACCCCGGGTCTGCTTTTTCCAAACTCTGGAAAACTTATTTCCAAAGTCTGGAAAACCAGCCGCCCGATTTGGGCGTGCCGGATGCCGGCGCTGCAATGGTTTCGGAAAGCGCGATTTCAACGGTCTTTCCCGCATCCGACAAAGAGACGGCTTGGGTATGGGTTGACGTATCCGTTGTTACGGTAATTTCATACTCGCCCATAAAGCCTCTGGTGCTGAACACACCGTCCGCATCGGTCTGCCCTTCTTCCGTTGTCCACCACTGATTTAAAACCAGATCCTGATACACCTTTCCGCCGGGTTTCAGCGTCCAGTCTTTTTGGTACAGCGGAGCCTGGTTTCTCCAGTGCATCCCGTCCCAGAAACCCCAAAAAATGATGCTGTCCACCGATGGGTGGCTGAACGCCGCGATCAGCAGGTCGCGCATGTACATCGACTGGGTTTCGCTGTTGTTGGTTCGGTGATCAAACTCGGTCACCATCAGCGGCAGGTTGAATTTTGAAAAACGGTCAAAGATTTTAAGGAGATTCTTCGGCGGTGTCATGACCTCCCGGAAATGCCCCTGCATCCCGATCGCCTGAAGCGGCGCACCGTTTTCAAGCAGATAGGCAATGGTGTCCTCATAGTGAAGCACATGCGGTGCATCCAGAATTTTCCCGTTCGTCAGGATTCCGAAATCGTTAATGCACAGGCGCGCTTCCGGATCGTGCTGATGCACCAGCTTAAACCATTCGACCATACTGTCCCGGCCCAGAAGACGCATGAAATCCGTGTTGTTGTAGGGCTCGTTGATCACATCCCAATCGACGCATTTCCCCTGATAAGCCGTCGTGATGTCTCTGATGTGCTCATGAAGGCGCGTGCGCAGCAGCTCTGGATTTTCCTCCATTCTTTGAACTTCCTCGGGGTCATGCTCCCAAGGGCTTTTCCGCCAGGACGGCCAGACGGTTGTATGTCCGCGCACGGTCAGCCCGTTTGCCAGGGCCCACTCGACCGTTTTCGCGGCTTTTTCTTTATGCTCCGGCCAGCGCATCCACTTCATCGTGGATTCGAGCACGATCTGGTTAAAGTTTTCCTTTATTTTTTCCAGGTAGACGGCGGTGTCCTCATTATCCCGGGCCATCGTCCAGGCATTCACTGCGGTTCCAAACCGGAATTGGTGGCGGGTCATTTTTACATTCACGACCGCGTTTGGAACAGGCGTACCGGCTGCATCGACCACACGAACCTGCAGGTCTGATTTTCTGACCTCATCAATGCGGGCCAGCGCCTCTTTGCGCCATGCGGCATCGGCCTCGGAGCCTTCGTAGTCATTGACGGTACAGGGCAGTTCGTCCATGGACACTGTCGAGGGATAGCGATGCAAACGGATCTCCGCCAACTCAATCTGCTGCGGTTTAAAGCCCAGGTTGAAAGCCAGCTGGGTTCCCCTGGCAGGAAAGGATTTTTCCGTTTTATTGCCCTTCACCCGGAACGGAATATAAAACTTTTTCCAGTGCGATTCGAGTCCGGCGGAAAAGAACAGGGATTTGGTGTACGGGGCTCCGTCTTTCTCAAACAGGGCAAGCGCCGAGCCCTGCCCGGACTCATCGCTCGTGGACTGACAGCGCCCATAAAACGTGAGAAGCAACAGCTCCTCCTCATGCACCTCGAACCCGATCGGGCACTTCAGCTGAATGTCATAGCTGTTTTCCGGCATCACCGTGGAGGTAATGGACAAAACCTCGTTAAACGGCATATTCGTGGCGGCACCCACCGTCATTTGCGCATAGCCTTCATCAATCCCCCGCAGGGAAAAGGCGGCCAGTCCGGACGAAGGCAGCAGGCCCTCTCCCTCAGGAAGCGCATCCAGTTTTTTCTCAGCCACAGGATCTGAAGCGGCTGAAAAGCAACCCGTTCCCAATGCCAGAAATGCCGCAAAATACACCCAGCCGGTCTTCAATGTTTTGTTCATGAATAGTCCTGTCGTTTGAGTTTGTAAATCGAAGTTCCATAGAAACACGATTTCTCACCGGACACCATGCCCGCTTCATTTATACAGATAAAAATGCCGGGCTTCCCGCAGATAAGATCGCCCAGTCCACCGGGCTTTCCATCGACGAAATCAACACGCTCTAAAACTGCCCCCTGCATCGTGGAACTGGCGTTTTGGCATCATCTTGCCTGGAAATTGAAAGTGCCCAGTCCAGTTGGCACAACTGGACACACAGCCCGTCATGTTGGCTCAGGAGTAGAGCCACTTGTGTCAAGTGGCTTTCCGGCGGGCGGAGTCCAGTTGGCACAACTGGACATACCGTGCAGCGGCCTTCGTTACCTTCTGTTCAGTTTTCGGGGCTGGAAGGCATCGTTCCTCAACCGTTCCCACTAGCTATAACGCCAGCGCAGCTGCAATCATCATTCATTCTTCAAAACCGCCGTTAAGGAAGCATAACTTCGACCGACGTGCCTGCATCAGGCAACGTAAGTGTCAGGCTGTTGGTCGATGTATCGGTGGTTACTGTAATTTCATAGTCCCCCATGAAACCTCGCACACTGTAGGAACCATCAGAGTCTGTTTCTCCCTCTTCGCGGGTCCACCACTGATCCAGAACGTAATATTGATAGACCTCGCCGCCGGGCTTCAGGGACCAGTCGTCTTCATACAGGGGCGCATTGTCGCTCCAGTGCATTGCATCCCAAAGTCCCCACATCATAAAGGTGTCCACGGCCGGATGGCTGAACGCCGCAATCAGGATGTCGCGCATATACATCGCCTGGGTTTCCTGATTGCTCGTCCGATGGTCAAATTCCGTAACGAGCAATGGAAGATCGAACTGTGAAAAACGGTCGAATATTTCCAGCAGGTTTGCCGGAGCGGTCATGACCTCCTGGAAGTGTCCCTGCATGCCGATTGCCTGAAGCGGCGCACCGTTTGTGAGAAGGTAGGAAATCGTGTCTTCATAGGCCTGCATGTGATCTGTATCCAGATCTTCGCCGTTCGTGAGGATGCCAAAATCGTTGATGCACAGACGCGTATCCGAATCGTACTGCTGCACCAGTTCGAACCACTCCATCATGCTGTCCTGCCCCAGAACATCCATGAAGTTCGTGTTGTTATAGGGTTCGTTGAGCACATCCCAGTCGATGCAGTCCCCCTGATAAGCCGTGGTGATGTCTTCAATGTGATCATTAATGCGCGTGCGCAGCTCTTCCGGGTTGGTTTCCAGGTATGCAATCTCATTGGTGTCATCGGCATAGGGGCTTTTCGCCCAGGAGGGCCAGACGGTCGTATGCCCGCGCACGGTCAGCCCGTTGGTCACCGCCCACTGGACGGTTGCATCCGCAATGTCTTTATACTCAGGCCAGCGCATCCATTTCAGCGTGGATTCGGGAGTCACCTGGTTAAAGTTTTCTTTTATTTTCTCCAGATAAATCGCGGTGTCTTCATCGCCCCGGGCAACCATCCATGCATTAATGGCGGTTCCGAACCGGAACTGATGTTCGGTCATTTCGACATTCACGACCGCATTAGAGACGGGCAGCCCGTCCGCATCAACGACCGAAACCTGCAGGTTCGCCTTTCTGATTTCATCAATGCGGGCCAGTGCCTCCGTGCGCCATTCGGCGTCGTCCTCAGAACCTTCGTAATCCGCAATGGTGTAAGGCATGTCGTCGAGAGAGACTGTCGACGGATAGCGAACCAGACAAATATCCGCCAGCTCGATCTGCTGGGGCTCAAACCCAAGGTTGAATGCAAGCTTGGATCCATAGGCGGGATAGGAGTCTCCGTCGGCGTCATCCACCCGAACCTCGAACGAAAGGTAAAACTTTTTCCAGCCCGTCTCCAGCCCGACGGAGGTATACAACGACTTTGTGTACGGGGAGCCGTATTTTTCATAGAGAGGAAGTACCGAGCCAACCCCGGACTCATCGGTCGAGTATATCGATCTCCCGTAAAAAGTGAGCAGCAGAAGGTCGCCCTCTTCCACCTCAACTCCAATCAGGCTTTTGAGCTGAATATCATATCCATGTTCGGTTTCGACAAGTGATGTGATGCGCAACACCTCATCAAACGGCATCCCCGAAACCGGGTTCGTCGACATGGATGCATAGCCCTTGCTGACCCCGCTGAGGTAAAAGGCTTCAATTCCGGAAGGAAGCAAATCCTCGCCATCGGGCAGTGCATTTAATTTTGCCTCATTCTCTGCATCGACACCGGTTACGGCGGTCGAAAAAGACAGCATGAATGCGTCAAGACAGAACGGACCGATGAGAGCGACAAAAAACAGAACTGCCGTTTTGCTTATTTTCTTCATTTCACTCCCGGACAATTTCATAGACCAGCTGCGCACCCTCTTCCCCGTCCGTTCGGGCATGCAGCACCCAGCCGTCATCGGTCGATTCGAGCGGCATGGAATAGAGCCGGCTGCCGTCGAGCCCGACCGCCCAGGCGGTCAGGTCGGCATCCGCCGGCAGGTGCAGCGTAATGTCCGTGGACGCACGCGCCACCAGCATCGGCCAGTCGCCGCGCTCCGTCAGCAGCGTTCGGCTGTCATCTTCATAGAGCTCACCGGTCGGCACGGCATCGGACAGATGAAGAATCAGCATTCGCCCTGAGTCCTCCAGCGGCTGCTGATCGGCGGCGACCACAAACACAGAGCAGAACGCATCCTGATTGGTCACCGACACCAGGGAACCGTCCCGGGCCGCGGATGAAGGCAGAACGAACAGCTCGCAGCGCGGTGCAACCACCTGCATCCAGCCCTCATCCGAATCCATGGAAACCTGGCCGGTTTCACTCAAATACTGACTGCGGGATGCATCCACCGAATCGTCCGCAATCACGTCGGCATCTTTCAGCTGATCCACCAGCGTTGTACTGCTTGCCGCATAGATCCCTCCCGCGGGATTGACGGACGACGAATCCTCATCCACCACCACCGCGCTCACGCCGGCGTGCGAAAGTATCTCCGCCGGCGAATTCGTCGTTGAGGCAACGCGGGCAATCAGCCCGAGCCGGCTGAAAACATCTCCGTAATAAGCCGTGCGTTCGGTAAAAGCCGTCAAATCCTCTGCCGCAAATACAAGGGTGTTGGTTGCCGACATAATCTGTTCATCCAGGAAAATCAGCGCGGAAACGCGATCGCCCAGCAGCCCGATGGGATCGACGGAAATCGCAAAAACATCCGAGAGCTTCCCGATGCCGTTGGTGGTCAGGTTGGCCCAATCAAAATTATAGACGCCGTCCCAGTCCTGAAGCCCCGCGCAGGCCGACATCACAACGCCGCCCTCCGCGCGGTATTTATTGGGGCGCACATAATTGAATTCCGATACGGTAAACGGTTTCCCGAAATAACGCGTAGGCATGATATTGCGCGGCGTACTGACCGTATTCACGACGGCACTCTTCTGATGGAATTCATACGGAAGATTCCACTTCTCTCCCGGAAATGACGGATGATCCCAATACTGATGGTTATCCACATAATCATACGCCGACCGCGGATAGGTCAGCCCCTGGAAATACTGATGGTTGGACCCGGTCAACGGCACCGAAACGCCGAGCGCCTCCAGATGCGCCCTCATGCGCTGGTCGAGATCGGTCTGCGCCTCAACCAGGAACCGCCCGAACGCGCCGTCGTATCCATCCCGGTCATAAATGGACTGGTGATCGTCCAGCGCCAGCCACGCATCAAACTCGTCCTCATAGATGGCGGACAGGTTGGCATTGGTTTCGATGGTCGAGCCGGCCACGTTTTCGTTGACGGGGCAGATGCCGACCAGCGCGGGATCATCCATCCATGCCAGCCCGGTGTAAGCATTTGTATGCTCCAGCAGCGCATCGGCAAACACGGCCCATGCATCGAAAGCGGCATCGGAAAAAGGAAGCAGCCCTTTAAACAGCGTGCAGTCATCTCCAGAGGACAGGGTCGCGGCAACATCAGCCGAAACACCGAAAGAAACCATTTCATCCGCCGTGAAATCCCGCAGCGAATACAGATCGATATTGATATAAATCCCGCGGCTTTTCAGCGCCGCGAACAGATAATCCAACCGATCCAGTTCGACCGAATCCAGCTGCCCGGCGGCTGCATCATCGAGCTGCAGAATCCGGTCAACATGATGCAGACGAACAGCATTGTACCCCGAACGCGCCAGGCGTTCGGCCAGGCTGTCCGCAGTCGCATCATCCATAAAACAGGAGGTGGTAACCAGGTTGACGCCCCGGAAGCGGACACGCACGCCAGGCTGTCCGGAAAATTCAAAATGCCCGTCTGACGACACCGCCACCGCCCCATATTTCCCGGCCGGAGCATCGTTGAGGAATGAAAAGTCAAAGATCCCGTCCACAGCAACATCAGCGGTATAATTCGACAGAACCAGCCAGTCATCAGAAGCGACCATGCCCGGATCTGCCCCCAGAAGATAAAAAGCAAACCCGCTGGCGTCCGTAGAACAGTCTCCCGTCAGGGTAATCCCGGACAGATTCACGGACCGCCCGATATGCTCGGACTGCACATAGAACCGGAACTCCACCGAACCGAGGTCGTCGTATCCGCTGAGACTGCTCAAATCGATGTTGTAGGACTTAACGCCGGTGGCGATTGCATTGTAACTGACACTCAGCAGCTCACTGCCTTCGGCAAACCCGCCGACCGAGGAATACACGGCAAAAGAGCGTAGCGTTCCCCCGCCCGGATACGCCCCGAACTCAAGCGAATCGAGCTCCAGCGCATACCCGGAATCCGCCGTAACCGTGAAACTCATATAGGTTTCATTCGACAGAGCCCCGGCCAGATCGCTCGTGGCAACATTCGGGTACAGCGCAACCGAATCGGTGGACCAGGCGGAAGAATAATTCATCGTCGCAGCATCTGCGGTCAGGTAGGACGCCGCAACACAGTCTCCCTCATCCGACGGACTGTGCCGACTGGGGTGTTCCGTTGTTGCGCTGATGTCGTACTCCACCAGCACAGCGGCCTGTACAACCAGCCCCCACAAACACATCGCCGCGATAAAGTATCTACTCTTCTCAATCATTGGCACCGGTCTCACTGCATCTAAAAGGATGACGTCAGATTGCCAGCCGGCGCAAGGCAAACGCCCCCAGACCGCTTAGTGCAAAAAGAGATATGGTTGCCGGCTCCGGAATGGTTCCCGTCACCTCAATATTGGAAATATTGATGGATGCGTATTCATTCTCGGCCTGCACATAGAATCGAAACTCCACCGAATCCAGATCGTCGTATCCGCTGAGACTGTCCAGATCAATACTGTATAAATTCACACCGCTGGAGGCGGCGCTGTAGCTCACGCTCAGCAGCTCGCTGCCTGCGGCGAACCCGCCAACCGAGGAATACACTGCAAACGAGCGCTCGGAACTTCCGCCCGGATAGGCTCCGAAATCAAGGGAATCGAGATCCATAAAATACCCGGAATCGGCCGTAACCGTGAAGGACATGTAGGCATCATTCGCAATCGCCTCAGCCATGCTGCTCGATGCAGTTTCCGCCCTGAGCGCAACCGAGTCGGTGGCCCAGGCTGACGAGTAATTCATTATTGAATTGCTCGCAGTCAGGTAGGAGCCCGCAACAAGATCGTCTTCATACGACGGGCTGTGCCGGGCGGGATGTTCAGCGGATGCACTGAGATCATATTCCACGAGCAAAACCGCCTGCGCTGCCACGGAACTGAACAAGGCCAGCCCCAGAATCCATAATGCCTTTTTCATATCTTTATGTCCCTCCTGTTTAGTCCGGCGTATTTCTATTTAACGCCTATCGTAAAAATATGTAACGAGCGGGGCGCAATCTCAACGCCGCATATACTTATACAGATAAAACGGCAGCGTCCCGAAGTCTCGGGGATCACTTCTCCCCGGTCTCGCCACGCACGATTTCGTAGGCAAGCTGCGGAATTTTCCCGTCACCCGTTCGGGCGTGCAGCACCCACCCCTGCGCGGTTTTATCGAGCGCAACAGCATGCAGACGTTCGCCGTCCAGCCCCACGGCCCAGGCTTCGAACAACGCATCGCCCGGCAGGTTCAGCGTCAGGTCAACCTCGCCGCGCCTGATGAGCAGCGGCCAGTCGCCCCGGTCTTCGAGCCGCGTTAAACGTGCATCCGAAAACCGCGTTCCATTGAACGCTGCATCCGTCAGGTGCAGCACCAGAATCCGCTCACTGTCCGCGAGCGGGGCCCGGTCTGCCGAGACCACAAACACAGAACAAAACGCATCCCGGTTGGTTACGGAGACCGACGAACCGGCAGCCGAAGCGTTCGGCGGCAGCACAAACAGTTCGCTGTGCTCCGTCACCACCTGCAGTGTGCCGGCGGCGGCATCCAGTTGCGTCTGACCGGTCGTACTGTTGAAGCGCTGTCCTTCTGAATCGATGGTGTCTGCCGGAAGGACCCCGGCATCCTGCAGCCGGGACGCCAGGGTTTCATCCGCCGCAAAGATGCGGTTCGCGGGATCAACAGATGACGAATCCTTATCAACCACCACCGCGGAAACGCCCGGCAGCTGAAGGATTTCTTGCGGCGGCAGGGTCATTGACGCAATCCGGGAAACCAGGCCGATGTGCGCGATATCATCCCCGAAATAGGTGTTGCGCTCCGTATAGGCCGTCGGATCCTCCACGGCAAACACAACCGTGCCGGGAGCAGGCACGACATGTTCATCCAAAAAAACCAGCGAGGAAACCCGATCGCCCAGCAGGCTGATCGGATCCACAGCGATCGAAAAGTTATCCGAAATTTTGCCGACCCCATTCAGTTCCCCGCTTGAATAATCGAAATTATAGAGTCCGTCCCAATCCTGAAGGCCCGCATAGGCCGAAATGACAACGCCCCCTTCCGCGCGATACTGGTTGGGCCGCACATAATTAAACTCCGTCACCGTATACGGCTTCTGAAACACCCGTGCGGCCATTATATTGCGCGGCGTGCGGGCCGTCTGTGCGACCGCGCTCTGCTGCTTGAATTGATAGGGAAGCCGGAACCGCTTTTCCGGAAAGCGCGGATGATCCCAATACTGGTGGTTGTCGACATAGTCGTAGTCCTCGCGCAGGTACGTCATCCCCTGCGTTTCACGATGGTTCGACCCGGTGAGCGGCACGCGGACCCCCGACTCCCTCAGCCAGGCCAGCAGCCGCTGGTTGATGCCGTCGTGGACCTCGCTTAAAAACCGCGAAAAGGCCCCGTCATAACCGTCCCGCTCATAAACCGCCTGATGGTCGTCGCGTTCCAGCCAGGCCGCAAATTCTTTTTTGTAGATCGGGGCCAGCGGCGAATCTTTTTCGATCGAAGTGCCGACCACGTCTTCGTTCACCGGACAGATCCCGACCAGCGCGGGATCCTCGGCCCAAGTCAGGCCGGTGTAGGGATTCCGGTGCTGAAGCAGTGCAGAGGAAAACGCGCACCAGTTCTCAAACGCCGCATCGGAAAACGGAAGAATCCATTTAAAGATCGCCGCGGCTTTTCCGCCGGACACCCCGGCGGCCGCATCCCCCGGCAGTCCAAAGGAAACCATATCCTCGGCACTGAACGTTCGCAGGGAAAACAAGTCGATATTGATGTACAGCCCGCGCTGCTTCAGTGCGGAAAACAGATAGTCGAGCTGGTCCAGTTTATGCGGATCAAACTGACCGGACGGCGCGTCGGACACCTGAAGAGCCCGGTCAAAATGATGCAGGCGAACCGAGTTGTAGCCGGAACGGGCCAGGCGGTCCGCCAGACGATCCGCCGCGTCGCGATCCGGATAACAGGCAGATGTCACCAGGTTCACTCCCCGGAACTGAACGCGCTCCCCGGGGCGGTCTTCAAACTCAAAATGACCGTCCGGGGCAACCGTAACCGGACCGTATTTTCCGGCAGGGGCATCCGTCAGGAACGAAAAATCGAAGACGCTTCCCGGCAGGACATCCGTTGTAAAATCGGACAGCTCCAGCCAGTCGGATGAAGCCGTAATCGTCACAGGGTCCCCCATCTGAGCAGAGCCGTTCACAACCAGGTCGGAAATGTTGATGGATCGGTTTACCTCATCCGCCTGCACATACAATCTGAACTCTACACGGTCCGTCTTGCGGCATCCATCGAGCCGGCTCAAATCAATATGGAAACGCGTGACGCCCTCCGCCTGCGAGTTGTAGCCCGCCTTCAGCAGTTCGCGCCCCTCCTCAAAACCTCCCGCGGAAGAATACACCGCAAACGCACGCGGGGATCCCCCACCCGGATACACCCCGACGTCGAGCGAATCCAGCGACAGCGTTCCACTGTCCGCAGTCAACGTAAAGGAAAGGAATGTGCCCTTCTCCAGCGCTTCGGCCAGGTCTGCCGCGGGCACCTTCGGCCGAATCACAATTGAATCCACAGCAAACGCCGATGAATAGGCCAGCGTGGTGCCAACCGGAGTTAACGGGCCGGCAACCACTGCGTCGTTCAGAATCACCGGATCATAACGGTTCGGGTGCTCCGACCGGCTGTTCATGTCATACTCCACAAGCGGAACGGCCTGTGAGACCGCGCCCGTCAGCGCGAGCAGTAAAACCAATCCGGCGTTCATTCGGGGCGTCATTTGCGGACGCGCCCCTCAACGGAGATGTTGGACAGATTAATAGACTGGCTCTGGACATCGGACAGCACATACAGTCTGAATTCAACCGTGCTGAGTTTTTTGTACCCCTTGAGCCTGCTCAGATCGATCTGGTAAGGAATCACTCCGGTCGAGTCCGCGCTGTAGTCAACCCTCAGCAACGACGACTTATAATTGTCCACAGAAGAGTACACAGAAAAAGCCCGTGCCGTTCCTCCGCCGGGATAGGCTCCAAAACAAAGAGCATCCAGGTCAAGCATGCACCCGGAATCCGCCGTCAGGACAAAAGACATATAGTTCCCTGCCTCTACAGCCACTGACTCAAAAAATACAGGGGCGTTCGCCCTCACAACCAGTGAATCCACATCCCACTTTGACGAATAGTTGAACTCCGTACCATCCGCTCTCAGCTCCGTGGCCTTCAGGCTGCTGTCCAGATACGAAGGTGCATGCCGGTTCTTATGATCCGCCCTGCAGCTGATATCGTACTCCACCAGCGTGGCCCCCTGTGACACCAGTGTCCCGAGGTATATGATTCCTGAAATTAACAAGGTCTTCTGTCTGTTCATCGCTGTATCTCCTATGTTTGTCCCACTCTGTACTAACGGTTTTCGCCTGCGAACAGGCTCCCTGAATTTATAAAATCAAAACGACTGCTGACCGGCAAATGCGGACAGCCACCCGGCAATATAAGCCGCCTGCTTCTTCCGGACCGGCTCCTGAAAGTGAACATGATCCGCAAATAAATCCGACCCGATATTGGATGTAAAGGTGTGCAGGTCAATCACCGGAACGCCGACCGCCGCCATCACCTCATCCGCAACCCGGTTATAATCCGCAAGGTCGGCCTCAAACCGCTGGAAGTCACTGCAGTGGCGCTGATGCCTCGTCTCATCCAGCGGCGTTGTGCGCATCCAGACCATCCGAAGCCCCATCCGGGCGGACTGCCGGACAATCTTGCGCAGATTATCGGCATACAGCCCGATCTCCACCTGACGGGTTTCAGTTTCCGGATCGGTCTTAATATCGTGCAGCCCACAGTTGACCAGCAGCAGATCCGCGTCCACTCCACCGCCCGCCTCCAGCGCCTCCAGAAACGACAACACCCGAGACGAATCGCCGCCGTTGGCACCCAGCGCCTGATCCAGGTCGCGCAGCGCCTCCTCGGTGCCCTCCTTGCGGGAATAGCCCATCACACCGCTCAAAAAATCCTTTAAAAACGGGCCGTACTGAATCGAAATACTGTCACCAATCACATAAACATTCACAAGCAAACCTCTGTTCACACTTACACTTCGCGGACGGAACAACCCGGTCTCGCCACCCCGACGGTTTAACTTAAAACGGCAACAGGCTCCCACATCTCCGGGGAATCACAACACACACCCTTCTTATACAAATAAACGAATCAGCACCGACCTCGATATTAATCTGTATAAATAAACCAAAAATCGCCATCGCCCGCCCTCTGTGATTGATTCGCCTCTTACAGACTGAAAATCAGCAAAGGAAACAGACCATCATGTTTAAGAAAAATTTTGTATGGGGTGCGGCGACCGCGGCCTACCAGATTGAAGGCGCCTGGAATGAAGACGGCAAAGGACCGTCAGTCTGGGATCAAATGGCGCACTGGCCCGATAAAATTTATCAGGGGCACAACGGAGACATTGCCTGCGACCATTATCACCGCCTGAATGAAGACCTGGACCTGATGCAGCAGCTCAACCTGGCCGCTTACCGCTTTTCCTTTTCCTGGACGCGCATCCTGCCCGACGGCACCGGAGCCGTGAACGAAAAGGGGCTCGATTTCTACGACCGCCTGATCGACGGCCTGCTCGAGCGCGGCATTCAGCCGTGGGGCACCCTGTTCCACTGGTGCTATCCGCTGGCGCTGCACCATCGCGGCGGCTGGTGCAGCCCGGAAAGTCCGGACTGGTTTGCCGCCTACACCGAGGTGCTTGCCAAACGCTTCGGCGACCGCATCCAAAACTGGATGACGCTCAACGAGCCGCAAATGTTCATCGGCCTGGGGTATCACACCGGCGAACACGCACCGGGGATCAAACTGCCGAAAGAAAACATCGCGCGCATCATCCACCATGTACTGCTCTCACACGGTCGCGCGGCACAGGCCCTGCGCGCGAACTGCACGGAAACGCCGACCATTGGGTGGGCCCCGGCTGTTGGAGTCAACGCGGTCTTCCCGGAATTCGAAAACGATGCCGACGTGGTTGAAGCCGCCCGCGCCGCCCAGTTTGCTTTTAACCCGTCGGCCGACAACATCGCCAACTGCTCCAGCGTATGGTGCGACCCCGTCTTCCTCGGCGAATATCCCCAACCGTTTATCGACGCATTCGGCCACGCGCTGCCCAACGGGTGGGAAAACGATCTTCCAACCATTGGAACCGCCATCGACTTCTGCGGCCAGAACATCTATGCGGCCGAAGGCTACTGGGGCCGCGATGCGGACGGGGCCGTCCGCTACACCCCGGCGGATGAGCTGGGCGAAGGATTCCCGCGAACACTGTTCGGATGGGCACTGACGCCGGAAGCGCTTTACTGGGGCCCCAAACTGTTCAGCGAACGCTACAGCATCCCCATCGCCATCACCGAAAACGGAATGAGCGGACACGACTGGGTTGCACTCGACGGCAGCGTGCACGACGCGCACCGCATCGATCTGGTCACCCGCTACCTGCGCGAACTCAAACGCGCCGCAGCCGATGGCGTCGACGTGCGCGGGTACTTCCACTGGTCCTTCATGGATAACTTTGAATGGGCGGAAGGCTACAAACACCGCTTCGGCCTCATTCACATTGATTTCAAAACACACAAACGCGTGCCCAAAGACTCCGCCCTGTGGTACCGCACCGTCATCGAATCGAACGGACAAACACTCTAAACAAGTTGCAGTTCCAAGGGTTGGGAAAAAAGCTTCCAGAGTTTGGAAAAACGGGTTCCGATATTTCCAACCCCTGGAAGCGCAATCACCCTGACGGGGTCATTTCGGTCTCTTTGCGCACGAAAAAAGCGCGGAGAACCGGCTTACGGCCGGGCAAGAGCGGTGAAAAAGTCGACGACGCGATCGAGGATTTCATCGACCGACGGCGACAGGCCGTTATTGCGCCCGAAGCCGTGCCCGGCATTTTGAACAACCTGCAGCGTGCAGTCCGCACTCAAGGCGTCGGCTTTTTCCTTAAAGCGCACGGAGTGCTCCATGTTCACAATCGTATCGCTGTCCCCGTGAAAAATCAGCAGCGGCGGACAGTCCGCGGAAAGATTGCACAGCGGACTGATTTCCCGGTACGCCTCCGGCTCGTCCTCCATCGTGCGGCCCATGCGATCGCTCAGCAGGCGCAGCTTGCCGTTCTTTTCGACCGAAATGGCTTCATAGTTTTCCATGTCGCACGGCGGATAAAAGGCCATCGCGCCCCGCAGCTTCACATCGGCAACGGCCGAAAATTCACTCAACGCGGCATTGTTAATTGCCGTGGCGGCCATCAGCGTCAGATGCCCGCCGGCGGAATCGCCCCAGACAAAGATATTGTCGGGATCGCCGCCCAGCTCCTCGGCATGGGTCGCCACATAGCGAACCGCGTCGAGCGCATCGACCGTGCATTCACGCATATAAAGATTCTTCTGCTCATTCACCTTGCGGTATTCAACCGACACGCCGAGAAAACCCTCCGCCGCCAGCCGCTCAAACAGCTCCGCCGGCACCCCGCTGAGAAATTTTGAACAGCCGCGCCATCCGCCGCCGTGAATAAAAATATGCACAGGACAGGAACTGCTGCTTTCCTGCGGATAATAAAGATCCATCACGCACGACGCATCGCCATCCCGGTATGCAACATTTTTCCGAACCCTGGAAAACAGCTCCGCCTGCAGGCTGCCGACCATTCCGAGAAGCGTTGTAATACAAAAGAGAGTTTTCATAAGCTGTAATCCAATCTGCTGAATGCGTAACAGTATCAGCGTCCCACACCCTCCGGAAATCACAACCCATCCCGCTTTTATACAGATAAACCACCTGCATCTCTCCGCCAGCGCATGGATCTCTTGCCCGGGTTGCCCTTTCCAGGGGTTGGAAAGTCCCAACTGAAACCACACCTTGCAAGGTGTGGTTTTACTAAGCTCTGGAAATGCTTCTGACATTCGCGCTTCCAAATTCAATACAAACGAATCAGGTTCCGCTTATTTGTATAAATAGATCCAGGATCGAAATTCGCCGCCCACTGTGATTCATTGGATTCATGAATATACAGCCTTCATCCTATCCGCCTATTAAGGCTCTCACACAGGGACCGCACCATTACTGGTTCGGCTATTATGAAAAGTCCCCGTGGGATGCCTCGGGCCGCTGGGCGCTCACCATGGAATCGACCTTTAAAGACCGGCCGCCCACCAAACATGACACGGCGATCATCGGGCTGATCGACACCGAAAACGGCGGAACCATGACCCCGCTGGCCGAAACTAAGGCCTGGAACTGGCAGCAGGGCTGCATGCTGCAATGGCTGGGCGACGGCTCCATCGGCGACATTATTTTCAATGACCGGGACGGCGACCGGTTTGTCTCAAAAATCCTCAACATCCATACCCGGCAAACGCGCACCCTCGACCGCCCGGTCTATACAGTCAACCGGGCCGGAACCACCGCCGTTTCCCTGAACTTTGCCCGTCTGCAGCATCAGCGCCCCGGCTACGGCTACGCCGGCGTTCCGGATGCGTATGCAGCAGAAAAAGAACCGCAGGACGACGGCCTGTATTCGATGGACCTGAGCACCGGTGAAAGCCGACTGATCCTCAGCACAGCGGACGCCGCGAGCTTTCAGCGCGGCGACGATTTTTCGGGCAAAACGCACCGCTTCAACCACGCCCAGTTCGGGCCGGACGACCGCCTCGCCGTCCTCCACCGCCGCAAAGATCCCGACGATGAAGTCGGCGACACGCGTCTGCTGACGCTCAACAGCGACGGCTCCGGACTGCGCTGCCTGTCCGACCACAGCCTCGTTTCCCACTACGACTGGTGGGGCCCCGACCGCATCGTCGCCTGGGCGCGGCGCAACGACATCGGCGACCGCTACTTTATTTTCTACGACAGCGACGAAAACCGCATCGAAGCCATCCCGAATGCCGAACAGTTCACCTGCGACGGTCACTGCTCCCTCTCCCCCGACGGCAAATGGATGCTCACCGACACCTATCCCGACGAAACCGACCACCGCACCCTCTTTCTGATCGAAATGGCTACCGGGCAGCGGGTTGATATCGGGCGCTTTCTGTCGCCGCCCGTCCTGTGGGAAATCCGCTGCGACCTGCATCCACGCTGGAGTCGCGACGGCAAAACCGTCTGCCTCGATTCTGTTCACGAAGGCACCCGCCAAATGTATGCCGTTGACGTCAGTAAAATTACAAAACCGTAAACACCACACCGAAACAGGATACCTATCATGCAGCTAATCGACTGGATTATCGTCATCATTCCCGTCATCGCCATTATCGGCCTTGCGATCTATTCCAAAAAATACGTGCGCGGCGTGGTGGACTACATCGCCGCGGGCCGCGTTGCCGGCCGCTACGTCATCTCCGTCGGGGATATGACCTCCCACCTCAGCATTCTAATGCTGGTTGCCTGGGTGGAGTCCAAATACAAGGTCGGGCTGGCTCTGACGTTCTGGGAATACCTGGTGCTGCCGATCGGCATCGTCCTGGGGCTGACCGGCTACTGCACCTACCGCTTCCGCGAAACCAAGGCGCTTTCCATCGGACAGTTTCTCGAAATGCGCTACAGCCGCGGCTTCCGCATCGTCGCCTCCACCCTGCGCACACTCGCGGAAATGATGACTAACGCCATCGGCCCCGCCATTGCCGCCAACTTTTTCATCTACTTCCTCGGCCTCCCCCACCACGTCAAACTGCTCGGGCTGCCCATCCCCACCTTCACCCTCGTCGTCGCCATCATCCTCACCCTGTGCATCATCATCATGTGGTCCGGCGGCCGCATCGCCCTGCTGATCAGCGACTGCCTGCAGGGGCTCATCTCCTACCCGATCTTTGTGGTCATTGCCGGCTACGTACTGATCACCTTCTCCTGGAACAACGAAATCGCACCGGTCATGATGGACCGCATCCCGGGGGAAAGCTTCATCAACCCCTTCGACATTTCGGAACTGCGCGACTTCAACATGTTCGCCATCAGCGTGTTCATGATCAGCAAAATCGTCAACCACGGCAGCTGGCTGGGCAATGATGCCTCCAACTGCGGACGCTCCCCGCACGAACAGAAAATGGCCGGCGTCCTCGGCGCCTGGCGCGCCGGGCTCTCCACGCTCATGTGCCTGCTCATCGCCATCACCATCATCACCGTCATGAACCACCGCGACTTTGCGGACAAGGCCCATCAGATCCGCCGGGAAATCACCGAAAAAGTCGCCGAAGAAACCATTGCCGACTCCGCCGCACAGACCGTGCTCAACGGCCGCATCGCGGCCCTGCCGGTTGCCCGCCAGACCATCGGAACCGATGCCCCGCTCTCGCAGGAGGAAAACATCGACACCGCCTACATCGACACCGCGCGCGACGCCTTCCCCGACAACGGCGACGGCAACTTTGCCTTCCAGAAATTCCGCACCCTCTACCACCAGATGATGATGCCCGTCGCCCTGCGCAACATGCTGCCCACCGGTCTCATGGGACTCTTCTGCCTGCTAATGATCATGCTGATGCTCTCCACCGACGACTCGCGCATCTTCAATGCCTCGGCCACCATCATCCAGGACCTCGTCCAGCCGCTGCTCAAAACGCCCATGACCCCCAAACAGCATCTGCTCGCCCTGCGGCTGTGCAGCGCCGCCGTCGCGGTCTTCTTTTTCTTCTGCTCCATCTTCTTTGCCAACCTCGACTACATCCTGATGTTCATCACCATCATGACCGGCGTCTGGCTCGGCGGCGCCGGCCCCGTCATGATCTTCGGTCTCTACAGCCGCTTCGGCACCACCGCCGGGGCCTACTGCTGCCTGCTCTTCGGCTCCGGATTCTCGCTCATCGGACTGCTCGTACAGCGCAACTGGGCCGCCCGCATTTATCCGTTCCTCGACCAACACGGATGGGTGGAGCCGGTCGATCGCTTCCTCGAAAACGCCTCCGCGCCCTTCAACCCCTACATCGTCTGGGAAATGAGCGCCGTCAAATTCCCGATCAACTCCAAAGAGCTGTACTTCATGGCGATTCTCCTCGGCTTCACCGCCTACATCGTCGCCTCGCTCATGACCCGCCGCGAGCCGTTCAATCTCGAGCGCATGCTTCATCGCGGCGAATACAGCACCGACGGCTATCAGCACGTCAAATCCAAATGGACCCTGCGCACCGTCTTCGGCAAACTGATCGGCATCACCCCGCACTACACCCGCGGCGACAAAGTCATCGCCTGGTCCGTCTTCGGCTATGCCATCGTCTACCAAATCGGCATCTGCTTCATCGGCGTCCTCATCTGGAACCTGGTCACCCCGTGGAAGCTGGAATGGTGGAGCACCTACTTCTTCATCAACAGCATCGTCGTCACCGCCGTCCTCGGCATCGTCACAACCGTCTGGTTCCTGTGGGGCGGCATCATCGACACCAAACGCCTCTTCAAAGACCTCGCCCTGCGCAAAGACAACCCGCTCGACGACGGCCGCGTTGAAGGCCATGTCTCCCTGGCCGACAAAGCCGCCTTTGAAGAAAAAACCCATCAGCCGCAGGATGACTAAGGAGATCCAAACAGATGTTTAAAGAAAATTTTGTATGGGGCGCGGCGACCGCGGCCTACCAGATTGAAGGCGCCTGGAACGAGGACGGCAAAGGGCCGTCGGTCTGGGATCAAATGGCACACTGGCCGGGAAAAACCTACCAGGGCCACACCGGCGATACCGCCTGCGATCATTATCATCGCCTCGATGAAGATCTCGACCTCATGCAGCGGATCCATCTCGCCGCCTACCGCTTTTCCTTTTCCTGGCCGCGCATCCTGCCCGACGGCACCGGAGCCGTGAACGAAAAGGGGCTCGACTTCTACGACCGTCTGGTCGACGGCCTGCTCGAGCGCGGCATTCAGCCGTGGGGCACGCTCTTCCACTGGTGCTATCCGCTCGCGCTCTACCATCGCGGCGGCTGGTGCAGCCCCGAAAGCCCGGACTGGTTTGCGGCCTACGCCGAGCTGCTCGCCAAGCGCTTCGGCGACCGCATCCAAAACTGGATGACGCTCAACGAGCCGCAAATGTTCA
>CAZABK010000021.1:0-37012 GCA_964483355.1 uncultured Verrucomicrobiota bacterium
GTCACCGTGCTCGTGGGAGACGCAGATGCCGTTAATGCTTTCGGGGGCCACACCGATCTGTTCGAGCCGGAGGGCCACCTGTTTGGCGCTCAGGCCGGCGTCGATCAGAATGCGCGTGTTTTCGGAGGCCACATAGGTGGCATTCCCCGAACTTCCGCTGGCCAAAACGCAAACTTCCAAACTCATGAACAAAATCTCCTGAAATGCCGAACATCATACGGCAAGCGCCCGGGATGGAAAGGTTGAAGTTTGGCAGAGGTCTAACCGTTTTCAAACTTGGCTTGAGAAATGCGCGCGAATGCGTAGATTAGTTCCATGGCCGATCCCGGAATATTTTTAAGTCAGGAAATGAAGCTCCAGCAGGTGCTTTCCCCGCACCTTTTTCAGTCGCTGGAAATTCTGCAGATGCCGTTGCTCGACCTGCAGCAGATGATCAAGCAGGAGCTCTCCGAAAACCCCACGCTGGAGGCCACCCAGGAGCAGCCCGACGCCCAGATTGAAATCGAGCAGGGCACCAAGGATGTCGAGCGCGACGAGTTTGATAATGAAATCGAGCGTCTTGCCGCGCTGGGCGAGGAGTGGGGCGACAACCACTATGAAAGCCGCCAGCTTGCCGGCAGCAGCGATGCGGAAGAAAAATATCAGTACATGATGGATTCGCTCTCCGAATCCTCGACGCTTCAGGATCAGCTGCTCGAACAGCTTTCGCTCTCCGGCCTGAACGACTATGAAAAGAAGATTGCCGAGATTGTGGTCGGCAATATTGATGACGACGGCTATCTGCAGCTCGATGTGGAGGATCTGCTGGCGTTGCCCAATTTTCCGGCCGAGACGCTCGATAAAATTCTCGCGAACATCCATGAATTTGATCCGGCCGGCGTCGGCGCGCGCGATCTGCGCGAGTGTTTGCTGCTTCAGCTGAAGCGTTCGGGGCGCGAGAACACGCAGGAATACCAGATGGTCGACCAACACCTAGATTTGCTGGGCCGCCATAAATATGAAGAGATCGGCCGCTTTATGGGGCTGAGTCTGGAGCGCGTGAAAGAGTTGGCCGCTGCCGTCGCCAAACTGGACCCGAAGCCGGGGCGCAATTTTTCCGAGGAGCGGATTGAATACGTTACGCCGGAAATCGTGGTTGAAAAGAAGGACGGCGAATATGTCGTCACGCAGAATAAAAAGCCGTATCCGCAGCTTTTCATCAGTCAAAAATATTTGCAGATGCTTAAGGATCCCAACACCTCCAAGGAGGTGAAGACCTATATCCGCGAAAAGATTGCCAAGTCGAAGCAGTTTATCCAGAGCATCGACCAGCGCATGGATACCATCTACCGCATCGCGGTGGAGATCGTCCGCATTCAGCGCGACTATTTTGATCACGGCGTTTCACGGCTCAAACCGCTCAACATGAAAACGGTCGCCGAGCTACTCGATGTTCATGAGACCACCATCAGCCGCGCCACCACTGGCAAATATATGCAGACGCCGCGCGGCCTGCTGAGCATGAAATATTTCTTTAAGCCCGGCGTGCAGACCTCCAGTGGGGAAACGATTTCGAATGAAAGCGCCAAGGCCGCCCTGGCCGAGCTGGTTCGTGACGAGGACAAGAAGAGGCCGTATTCCGATTCCAAGCTCGTGACGCTGCTCGAAGAGCAGGGGATCAAGATTGCGCGCCGCACCGTCGCGAAATACCGCGATCAGCTCCGCATCCTTCCGTCGCACCTGCGCAAGGTGCGTTAACACCGAGTTGTTTCTCGCAGAGACGCTGAGAGCGCAGAGAGTTGATTTTGCACCGCTCTGCGATCTCTGCAACTTTGCGAGGAATCCCCGTTTACGCCTTCTTTTTCTTCAGATTGCGCAGGCCGGTCTGGCCGATCATCAGCAGGTTGCTGGTGGTCCAGTAGAGGACGAGGCCCGACGGCATGGAATAGAAGAAGAACAGCATCATGATCGGCATCATGAACATCATCATCTTCTGCTGTTGCTGCTGCTCGGGCGTGGCCGCAGGGGCCGCCCCGGTCATCTTCTGCTGCCAGATCATCGAGGCCGACATCAGCAGCGGCAGGATGTTGAGCGAGTCGACAAAGGGTATTTTCCCGGCAAAAAGGTTTTCGGGAGTACTCAGGTCGGCAATCCACAGGAAGTCGGCAAAGCGCAGTTCGATGGCGTTGCGCAGGACCGTGAAGAGCGCAATAAAGACCGGAATCTGAACGAACATCGGCAGGCATCCGCCCATCGGGTTAACCTTTTTCTCTTTGTAGAGCGCCATGGTTTCGGCCTGCATTTTCTGGGCGCTGGCCTGATCTTTCTTCCCTTTGTATTTGTCCTGGATCGCTTTGATTTCCGGCTGGATCTCCTGCATGCGCTTCATGCTTTCGGTGCTCTTGTGCGTCAGCGGCCAGAACAGGATGCGGATGAGCAGGGTGAGCAGAATAATGGCGACGCCGTATCCGCCCGGAATAAATTTGTCAAAGCCATTCATGGTCCAGAGCAGGAAGCGGCGCGCCGGTTCCATCAGCCAGTTCATGAACGACCAGAAGCCGACGGTTTCAAATTCCATCACGCCTTCAAAGTTGTTGCCGGCGTCCTTGAGGATGGAATATTTTTTCGGACCGATAAAATAGGTGTAGTCGAGCGCAAAGGTCTGGCCGGCTCCGATGGAGGCGGGCTGGAAGGCCAGCGCGGCGGAGACGTTTTGCGGAACAACTCCTTTGCCTTCGGCCTCGCGGGTGGAGAGGATTGCCATGGTCGCGACCGGCTCATTCGGCCGGAGGATCTGCGTGAAAAATTTATTCTTGGCCGAAACCCAGTCGACAGTTGCGCCATTCATATCGGCGGGGATCGTATCGATGGAGCGCGGCTTGTCCTTGCCGTAGAGCTTGTGGAGTTTCTTGCCCCAATAGTTAATCTCGCCGGCGGGGGTGTGGGAGTCGACGCCGAGGATGCTGACACCCTTCATGGCTTTCATGTCGGCCGGATTTTCCATGCGGCCGGTCAGGATGCGCGCCGCCGGAAGATTCAGGGTGCCGGCGGTCGGGTTGACGAAACGGTCATGGATGGTCAGCAGATAGCCGTCGCCGAGGGTAATTGTGCGCTGGAAGACGATGCCGGTGTCGAGAGCCTTCGAGAAGGTTACGCTTTTGCCGTCGGCCGCTTTCTCAATGTTCAGTCCTTCCGTGGCGCCGATGCCGGCGAGTCCGTCGTAGGCGAGGGCCGCGGAGTCGGAAAAGTCGAGCACGACCGGGGCGCTGTCGGCTTCGTTCAGCTCCGGATAGTCCAGCATCGTTGCGCTTTTGATGCCGCCGCCGACCGAGGTGAGCTCAAGTTCAACCTTTTCGTTTTTGAGTGCGGCCAGGGTCTCTTCCGCCGGAACTTCCGGAATGGTGGCAACTGCCGGAACCGCTTCGGTGGCAACTTGGACTGCAACCGGTTCCGTGGTCGGTTCTGCGTTTGGTGCGCTCTGTACCTGTTCGGTTTCTGCCGGGTATTGGGGAGCAATGAAGGTGCGGTCGATAAACATCCATGCAGGAATGAGCAGGGCCAGCAGGATAACGGGGATCAGATCTTTTTTGTTCATAACATTCTCTCTTCTAACTAAATTTTTTCACCACCCGCTTCGCTAGAGATCACTGAGTTCACAGAGGAGAAGCTTTGTGTTCCTCTGTGCCCTCTGTGGTTTACTTTTCTGTCGGGCGGTTTTGTTTATTCTCTGGAATCGGGTCGTGTCCGCCCGGATGCAGCGGGTGACATTTACAAATTCTTTTGAGCCCGAGCCAAAGACCGTGAACCATACCATGTTGTTTGAGCGCTTCAATGCAATATTGCGAGCAGGTCGGATGGAAGCGGCAGCGTTGTCCGAGCCACGGGCTGACCGTTTTTTGGTAGAGCCGGATCAGTAGGATGAGGGTTTTCTTCGGCAGGTGAACAAGGCCGCCAAGATGGCGGCGGTACGTTGTGTCGCAGGCATCCTGCCTGCCTTCAGTCTGGTTAGCCGAGATCATGTTCTTGTTGGGCCAGCTGCAGGTTTTCGTCGGTAATGATGTCCGCCTTGTGGGCGAGCTTGAGCAGTTCGCGCAGAATATCTTTCCATTCGGCGGAAAGGATGGCGCGGCGGCCGATGAGCAGGATGTCGAAGTCGCCGGAAAAATAGGGGCGGAGATTGCGGTAAGCCTCGCGCAGGAGGCGCCGCGCGCGGTTGCGTTTGTTGGCGCGCAGGTGAACTTTTTTGCTGGTAATCACGCCGAGCCGGAGGCTGGCGCCTTCGCCGCTGCGCCGCCACAATACCATATTGCGCCCGACCCATTTTTTATTCTGGGCGAAGGTTTCTGAAAACAGGGACGATTTGATGAGTCGCTGTTTTGCCGATAAACGACGATCAATCTCGCTCTTTTGAAGCGGGCTTGAGTCGATAGAACGGTCCGACTCCCTCTGGTAGGGCTTCGGCATATTCGTTCCTGAATTAAACAGCAGTCAGACGCTTGCGGCCTTTCTGGCGGCGGCGCTTAAGAATGGCGCGACCGTCAGCAGTAGCCATACGCTTGCGGAATCCGCACTTGCGTGCACGTTTGAGCTTCGAAGGATTGTATGTACGTTTCATCTCTAAAAATTCCTGTTTGTTCTGAAAAGAAGGGGAACCTACCAATAATTCGACCGATGTCAAACCCTATTAAAACGAAAAGATGCGCCCGCTTCCGATCCGTGCGGTGGATTCGGGTTCTGGTAAAAAGTTGCTTTCCTTCCGCGTTTTGAGAAAGTTGCTCCTTCATAGATTTGGAGAAATAATGAAGCTGCCCTTTTCCCTGTTCCTGGCATTTAAATATCTCAAGCCGAAGCGCTCGTTTATTTCGGCGGTGACCGTGATTTCGATGCTGGGCGTCACGATCGGTGTGGCGGTGCTGATTGTCGTGCTTTCGGTAATGACCGGATTCGACGAAGTCTGGCGCGACAAAATTCTCGGCTTCAACGCGCACATCAGTGTGGTGCAGCGCGGCGGCATTCTCCATGCACCGGATGCCGTGCTGGAACGAACGGCGCAGGTTGACGGCGTGAAAGGCGTGGCGCCGTGTCTGGAGGGGATGGTGCTGATCCAGATTGACGAGCGCGCCGAGACCGCGGCGCTGCGCGGAGTCGATCCGGAATATGAGCCGTCGGTCAGCCGTGTTCCGCAAAGTATCATTGCCGGCGCGTTTGCCGTGGAGGACGATCAGGTTGTGATCGGCTCTGATCTCGCCAACCGGCTGAATGTCTGGGTGGGTGACACGCTGACGGTCTATTCGCCGCACAGCTTTGCGGCCGAGGATGAAATCCGCCTGCCGGAAGAGCTGACGGTTTCGGGCATCTTTCATGTGGGCATGTATGAATATGACGTCGGCTTTGCCTTCTCTTCGCTCGAAACCGCCCGCTCGCTCTATGGCGTGGAGCTGGGCGTCCATTCTGTTCAGGTCATGCTCGACGATCCGATGATGGCCGCGCCGGTTGCGCATCAGCTGCTCGAAAAGCTGGGACGCAGCTATTTTCCGCGCACCTGGATGGAGATGCACAGTCAGATTTTTGCGGCGCTGCATGTGGAAAAAAATATGATGTTTTTCCTGCTGGCCTTCGTGGCGCTCGTCGCCGCGTTCAGCATCACCAATACGCTCATCACGCTGACCGTTCAGAAAACGCGCGAGATCGGCCTGCTTAAATCGCTCGGCTTCGGCAACGGCGGCATCACCGGCGTCTTTTTCTGGATGGGGCTGATTCAGGGCGTGATCGGAAACCTGCTCGGCGTCGGGCTGGCAATGCTGGTGCTCAAATACCGCAACGAGCTGCTCCTCTTTATGTCGCACGAATTTAATCTCGAACTGCTGCCGCCGGAGCTCTATCAGCTCAGCCGACTTCCCGCCCACACCACGGGAAGCGACGTGGCGATTGTCTGCAGCCTGGTGCTCTTTTTCTGTACCCTCGCCGGTTTTGTGCCCGCCATGCGCGCGGCCAAAATGGAGCCGGTCGATGCGCTGAGGTATGAATGAAATATTGGCTTTCCATTCTGGCATTGCTGGGGACGGTTGCTGCCCGGGCCGGGTTTAGCGTCGGTCCGTTTTATGAGCGGGCGAGTGCGACCAACGGAATGGAATTTCTGGCGGTGCGCCCGTTCTATTCCTCCGTCAAGGATCCGGCCAACGAACGCTGGGTGAAGGATTTTCTCTGGCCGCTCTACACCCAAAAGGGGTTCAAGGACGAAACCTACGGGCGCTTCCTCTTTTTCGGCTACTCGTCCGACTTTTCGACGACCAACGACCGCCATCGCGTCTGGGTGCTTCCCTTCTTCTTTAAAGGCGAGAGCGCGGAGGGCGAGAAATATGTTGCGCTCTTTCCGCTCGGCGGAACGCTGCGGGAATTTCTCGGGCGCGACGAGGCCATGTTTGTGCTCTTCCCGCTCTATGCCAAATCGCGGATCAACGAGGTGCAGACCACCTCCGTGCTCTGGCCGATCGGATCGAAGACCACCGGCGACGGCATCGAGCGTTTCCGCGTCTGGCCGTTCTACGGCCGCTCGCTTCACGAAGGGAAGTTTGAGAAAAAGTTTATTCTGTGGCCGATCTATAATTCCGTGCAGTTTACGGATCAGGGCAATCCGGGCGGCGGCTTTGTTCTCTTTCCTCTCTATGGGCGGGTCGCCACCGAAAAGGGCGAAACGCGCTGGCTGCTGCCGCCGTTTTTTCGCCGTTCGGTCAGCGCGGACCAGCGCTACCTCTATGCGCCGTGGCCGTTTGTTCAGCTCGCCGACGGCACCATCCATAAGCGCGACTTCTGGCCGCTCTACGGCAAAAAGGTGCACGGCCCGCGGACGCGCCAATATTTTTGCTGGCCGATTGGTTGGGACAACAAAACCGTCTATCCGACCCACGAGCAGCATCGCCGCCGCATTGTTCCGTTCTTTACCTATGAGGCCGAGGTTGTGGGCGACGGCGAGGCGGCGTCGCGCTATTGGAAGCTCTGGCCGCTTATGAGCTGGGAGCGGCAGGGCGCGGTTTCGCGCTTCCGCCTGCTCGACCTCTGGCCGCTGCGCCACACGCCCGGCATCGAGCGCAATTGGGCGCCGCTGTGGACGCTCTATTCCCAGAGCCGTAGTGCTGACGCGTTTGAATGGAGCTTGCTCAAAGGTTTTGTTGGTTATAAAAAGATGGGCGACCAGCGCCGCATCCGCCTGTTGTGGTTCGGTGCTGATGAGGAGACGCAGCCATAGCGAGGTTATCCATAGACTATATGAGTTATCCCGTGCGCTCGGTCGAGCGCGTCGGTGGGCGCGTTCTGCAGCTCCTGCACGATGTCGGCCACGCCATTTTCATGCTCCTTGAGGCCATCGAGTTTATTCCGTTTGCTTTCGGGAAGCGCAGCCGGCTCGAAACCGCCACACAGATGTATGTCACCGGCATCAAGAGCCTCGGCGTTATCACGGTGGTGGCACTCTTTACCGGCATGATCCTCGCGCTGCAGACCGGCCTCGAACTGCGCCGCTACGGGCAGGAGGTTTTCATCGGTTCCGCGGTCGCGGTTACGATGATCCGCGAAATGGGTCCGTTCATGGCCGGCCTCATTATTTCCGCCAGCGTCGGTTCCGCCATTGCCGCGCAGCTCGGCACCATGGCCGTCTCCGAAGAGATTGCCGCGCTGGAAGTGATGAGCATTAATCCCAACCGGTTTCTGGTGATGCCGCGCCTGGTCGCGCTTGCCGTCATGATGCCGATTCTGACGGTCTACACCAATATTCTCGGCATCATGGGCGGCGCGGTGGTCGGCGCCACACAGCTCGGCGTTTCCGTTCAGGCCTATATGGACAACGCCACCGAGTTTGCTTCCAATAAGGATCTTTATGTCGGCCTCTTTAAGGCTTTCGTGTTCGGCATCATCATCTCCACCGTCGCCTGTCATCAGGGGCTCTCGACCTCCGAAGGCGCGGTCGGCGTTGGCCGCGCCACGCGCCGCTCGGTCATTATTTCATTCCTGGTTATTCTGGTTGTGGGCTACATGATCACGAGGATGTTCTATATATGATCCGCTTCGAAAATGTCACCAAGGTGCTCGGCCAGACCACCGTGCTCGACAACGTCAACTTCCAGGTTGGCGAAGGCGAGACGTTTGTGATTGTCGGCCTCTCCGGCGCCGGCAAGAGCGTGACGCTCAAGCATATGATCCGCCTGATGCGCCCCGACTCCGGCAATGTCTTTATCGACGGCGAAGCGATCAATGCGCTCGAGCGCGGCGCGCTGCGCGAAGCGCGTGCGCGGTTTGGCGTACTTTTCCAGGGCGCGGCGCTGCTGCAGTGGATGAGCGTGCGCGACAACGTGGCGCTGCCGTTGCGCGAGCACACCAAAAAGTCCGAAGCGGAAATTTTGCAGTTGGTCGACGAAAAGCTCGAGCTGCTCGGGCTGGCCGACGCTGCCGAAAAATTTCCGGCCGATATTTCCGGCGGCATGCAGAAGCGCGTTGGTCTTGCCCGAGCCATCATCATGAATCCGCAGATCGTCCTCTACGACGAACCGACCTCCGGGCTCGATCCGGTGACGTCGCGTCGAATTGACGATTTGATCGTGGATATGCGCAAGCGGCTGGGGATCACGAGCGTCGTGGTGACGCACGATCTGCATAGCGCGCTGGCGATCGGTTCGCGCATTATGATGCTGCACAAAGGGCGCATTGTCGAAAACGCCGCGCCGGCGGATTTTATCCGCTCGAAGGATCCGACGGTGCAGAGTTTTCTCGAATCGCAATACATCACCAGAAAAGGTAAATGGGAAGAGTTTGGCCATGAATAAGTTTAGACGCGAAATTACCATCGAAATCCTCGTCGGGCTTTTTATGTTCATCGTATTGATTGCCCTCGGCATCTTTACCATTGTACTGAGCCGCGAAAACCTGCTGCAGAAATCCTACAACTATGAATTTGTCTTTCCCGAAATCAGCGGCCTGCGGCCCGGCGACAATGTCTATCTGCGCGGCATGAATGTCGGCCGCGTTGAGCAGACCGACCTCGAAAACAGCAATGTGCGTGTCTACGTCAAACTTGACGAAGAGATCACTCTGCACCGCGGCTATAAGATTGAAATTCTGGAAGTCTCGATGCTCGGCGGAAAATATCTCAAGATTTATGAGGGCGACCGGGACGCGCCGCTGATCGGCCCCAATGTCACCATTCTTGGAGCGCCGCCGGTTGACCTGATCGAAGAACTCGGCACCGTTGTTGCCGGCCTGCAGGAGATGATCAACTCTATCGATGAAGGCGAAGGTACGCTCGGTAAACTGCTCACCGATGAAACCATCTATGAAAACCTGCTGGTCGTTAGCGAGGATCTCAAAAGCGTCGTCGCACGTCTGGAGCAGGGGAATGGAACGCTCGGCAAGCTGCTCTCCGATGATGCGACCGTCTATGACGACCTGCAGGAAACCATGGCGTCGGTTCGCCGTATTGCCGAAGGCATTGATAACGGCGACGGGACGCTCGGCCGGCTGACGCGCGATGCCGAACTCTACGACGAAGCCGAACAGCTCGTGGAAGATATTCGCGCAGCCGTTGACGACATGCGCGAAGTTTCGCCCATCACTTCCTTCGGCAGCGTTTTCTTTGGCGCCTTTTAGCATGCGCCGAAAATATAGTGCCCGCATCGCCCTGCCGCTCCTGCTGGTTGCGGGGTTTGCATTGTTTCGTTGGGGGCGTGTCCGGCGGGATGTCCTGCTGCGCCATATTGGAGACATTAAACCCGCGATGGCTTTTTCCCGTGTTCGGGTTCAAGGCGTTCTTGAGTCGGACGCGTGCCGCCTGCGCGATGGAGGCATGCTCTGCCGGATCAATGACGGAACGGGAAGCATCGCGGCGCTTTGTTCGTCCGGCGATATTCTCTATTCGGAAGGTCGCCGGATTTCTGTTTGCGGACGGCTGTGGATGGATTCGGCTGGCGAGTTCCAGCTGCGCGCCGAAAATGTTGAGGCCCGTTTGCCGAAGGGCATTGATGCGACGCACGAAGGCGATCGGTTGGCGATCACCGGATCGGTTGCGCGGGTTTGGGCGCCGTCGGCCGGGTCGCGCGCGCCGCACCGGATTCTGCTTGATGACGGTCACGGTTCGCTCGAGGTGGTGCATTGGCTGACGAATGCGCCGGCGCTGAATCCCGGCGAGTGGCTGGAGGTGCGCGGCCGGGTGGATCTCTACGAAGGCCGTGTTCAGCTCAAGGTTTTTGAGGCGGCGGATCTTCGCCGTTTGTCGCGTAGGTAGTTTTGGCCCAGACGAGCAGCGCTTCTCGGTCGGCAAAGCGTTCCTCCATCTGCGCGTCGTAGGCCTCTTTCAAAATTGCGCCGATCTGCTTTCCCTCCTTAATGCCCATGTCGAGCAGGTCGTGGCCGCGCAGCCACGGTTCGGGCAGGATCGGTTCGTTGGCCATCTCCTCCATGTAGCTGCGGACAAAATCATAGTTGTCGAGCATGGCGTGCGAGCCGAGGCAGTCGAGGCGGTGCAGCTCCATTTCCAGATCGAAGGTTTCCGCGCCGATCAGCTTGCGGAGTTTGGAGGCGCGCATATTCTGCACGTCCATGAAGCGCATGTGGCCACGGATTGCCTCGACGGTGTGTTTGCGCTCTTTGTTCGGGAGCCGGAGGCGGATCAGGATTTCGTCGGCCATTTCGGCGCCGATCTGTGCGTGGCCGTCAAAACGGATGCGCGGCTTGCCGTCGGTTCCGGGCCCGATGCTCGCCGTTGGCGGTTTGCCGATGTCGTGGAGCAGGATGGTGTAGGCCAGCTCGCGCGACGGCTGTTCCATGAGGTTGAGCATGAGGACGGTGTGCTCAAAGACATCGCCTTCGGGATGGAACTGCGGCGGCTGCTCCTGTCCGACCATCGGGATCAGTTCGGGTAGAATCTGTTCGAGCAGGCCGGTTTCATAAAGGTGTCGCAGGGCGTCGCCGGGTTTGGCGCTTTCGGTGAGGGTGCGCGACAGTTCCGCCTCGATGCGCTCGGCGCTGATGGTTTGAACGAGGGGCGCCATTTTGCGGATCGCGGCTTCGGTGGCGGGGTCGAGCGCGAAGCCGAGCGTGTGGGCAAAGCGGATGGCGCGCAGCATGCGCAGGTGATCTTCCTCGAACCGCTTTCCCGGATCGCCGATGGCGGCGACGAGTTTGTGTTCGAGGTCGCGTCGGCCGTGGACATGGTCGTGGAGCTGTTTGGCGACGGGGTCGTAGAACATGCCGTTAATGGTGAAGTCGCGCCGGAGGGCATCTTCTTTCGCCGCGCAAAACTCTACGGCTTCGGGGTGGCGGCCGTTCTGGATGCCGACATCTTTGCGGAAGGTGGCGACTTCGATGGTCTCTTTTCCGTCGATGACGGCGATGACGCCGAAGGCTTTTCCGATGGGAATGGTTCTGGGAAAGAGCGCTTCGATCTGGCCGGGAAGGGCGTCGGTGGCGACGTCGTAGTCTTTCGGCGTGCGGCCGAGCAGTTCGTCGCGCACGCAGCCGCCGGCAAAATAGGCGGTGTGGTCGGCGTTTTGGAGGGTGCGGACCACGCCGAGGGCGCTCTCTTGCTGCTGGTTGATTCTGCTCATATATTCTTTTGAGTTATTGGAAATGAACTATAGTACCGGAAGCGTGTCGAACGAAACACAAACCAAGGATTTTCGGATGATGAAAAAGATAACGTTCCTGCTGCTGGCGCTTTCGTGGGCTGCGGCGGTTTTTGCCCAGTTCGATGTGGATGTTCGACTCGATGGCGATGTGATTCGGCTGAATGCCGAAGTTCCTGATCAGCACTATCTCTATGCGGACCACCTGAAGGTGACCGATGCCATCGGAACTGTTCAGGAGCCCGTTGAACTGCCGGAGCCGGCAATGATTACGGATCCCAACACCGGTAAGCCCAAGCCGGTCTACGGTCAATCCTTTGAGGCAACCTATGCATGGAAACCCTCGGACGGCGGAAGTGCGGCCATTCGTGTAGACTATTGGGGCTGCAACGACGAGCTCTGCTTTATCCCGCAAAGTGTCGTGGTTGAGTTGGCAACGCCGGCAGTTGTTGAAAAGGCGCCCGAAAAGGAGACAGTTGCCGATTGGCAGGTTGCGTTGGAAAAGTTTGAGGTGCTGGGGACGGAGGCCGGTTACATGAAGGCGGGCGAGTTTTTACGGTTCCTCGATGCGGCCGAGGGTGATGGCGATGATGTCGAGCTTCGCGGTTTCCGGCTCTTCCTCGCTGATCCGGTTGCCTTTGTGCGCGAGTCGGGGATTGTGTGGACTATTGTTTTTATTCTGATCGGCGGGCTGGCGCTCAACCTGACGCCGTGCGTGTTGCCGATGATTCCGATCAATCTCGCCATCATTGGTGCGGGCGCGCAGGCCGGCTCAAAGAGCCGCGGGTTTGCGCTGGGGGCCACCTACGGCCTCGGCATTGCGCTGGTTTATGGCCTGCTCGGTGTGGTGGTGGTGCTGACCGGCTCGCAGTTTGGAACCATTCAGGCCAACCCATGGTTTAACCTGGTGATTGCGCTGATTTTTCTGGCTTTGGCGCTGGCGATGTTTGACGTGTTCCATATCGATTTTTCGCGCTTCCAGACCAAGCTGGGCGCCGGGGCGCAGAAGCCCGGTAATTTTCTGGTGGCGCTCACAATGGGTTCGATCGCCGCGCTGCTGGCCGGCGCCTGCGTGGCACCGGTGGTGATTGCCGTGCTGTTGCTGGCGACCAATATTTATGAGGCTCACAGTGTGACCGGATTGCTGCTGCCGTTTGTGCTCGGTCTTGGGATGGCGCTGCCGTGGCCGTTTGCCGGTGCCGGTCTTTCGTTCCTGCCGAAACCCGGAAAGTGGATGGAATACATCAAATATGGCTTCGGTATCGGAATTGTTCTTTTTGCGCTCTACTACGGCAACCTGAGCTATCGCGCCTTCCGCCCCGCGGACCTCACCGCGCATGGCGAAGTGGAAGGCCATCTGATCATCGATGGCGAGACGAACGAAGGGTTGGCTGCCGCGTTTGAACAGGCGCTGGCCGAAGGCAAACCAGTCTTTATTGATATGTGGGCGAGCTGGTGCAAGAATTGCAAAGCGATGGACAAGACCACCTTCAAGGATGCGGCCGTTAAGGCGCGGCTGGCCAACTACACCTTCATCAAGTATATCGCCGAAGATCCGAATAATCCTGAAACGGATGCGGTGATGACGCACTTCGGCGCGCAGGGGCTCCCGACCTTCGTCGTCCTTGGCACCAAATAAAGCATTGGGATTTACCACAGAGATCACAGAGCAGAGATTTCTCTGTGACCTCTGTGTTCTCTGGCGACGCGGCGCGAGCCTGCAAGACAACCGGGGTGAAAGAACTTACTTGTCGATTTCCAGTTTTTCGGTGGGGAGCCATTCGAGGACGCGCTGGATGTAGACGTCCCAGAACCCCCACTTGTGCTCACCGGCGGATTCCTCGTAGGTGAGGCGCAGGCCTTTTTCGCGGGCGGTGTCGCGGAAGGTGATGGAATCTTCGTAGAGATAATCCTCAGTGCCGCAGCAGGCATAAAAGTCGGTGTCGGGAGCGGTTTTCAATTTCCGGACTTGCGCGATCAGGTCATTTTGCGAGCCGGGCAGTTCGGCAAGGTCGCCGAAGATGGCCTCAAAGGTGCGGGCGCGCGTTTCGTTAAAGTCGTCGCCAATGTGCGCGGCGAGGTCGAGCGCACCGGAAAGCGAGGCGGCGGCGCCATATTGGCCGGGACGTTCGAGCGCGAGTTTTATGGCGCCGTAGCCGCCCATGGAAAGGCCGGCGATGAAGGTGTGCTGCGGGTCGGCGGCAACCTTGAGCCAGCGCTGGATCAGCATCGGTAGCTCGTCGGCTAGAAAGCCGAGATAGTCGGAGCCGTGCGCCATATTGCAGTAAAAACTTTTGTAGGCGTCGGGCATCACGATCACGAGGTTGTAGCGGTTGGCATAACGTTCGATCGAGGTGCGGCGGTTCCAGATGGTGTGGTCGTCGGAAAGACCGTGCAGCAGATAGAGCACGGCGGGCGGCTCCTTCCAGGCTTCCGGATGTTCGGGCAGAATAATGTTGGCGCCGAGCGAAAGGTCGAGCACCTGCGAGTCGAAGCGGGTTTCGAGAAGGGCCATGGGAGTTTCTCCAATTAAGAATTATGATTTTCGAATGGAGAATAAGCAGCTGGGGTGCGTCTGGGATAATGGTGGTTTCCATTCGTTATTCTGAATTTTTCATTCATCATTCGGTTGCCTAATGGCAACCAAGGTGTCGCCCATTTTCAGGCGGGTGTCGGGGCCGGGGTCAAAGGAGGTGGAGCCGTCACAGTGCTTGACGGCGATAACCATGCAGCCGAGGGTCTGGCGCACGCGTGCTTCGGAGAGGGTTTTGTCGAGCATATCGCAGGCTTCGTCGATGGGATATTCAAACACTTGCAGTGCAATGCTCTTTTCTTTGGTAACGAGTTCGACGAGGTCGACCACGGAGGGGCGGGTGATGAGCTGGGCAATCTGGTTTGCACCGGTCGAGATGGGGGAGACGACGCGGCGCGCGCCGGCCTTGTGGAACTTGCGGGCGCTTTCGGGTTCGTGTACGCGGGCGATGATGCGCAATTTGGAGCAGAGCCCGGATGCAGTGAGCGTCAGGAAGAGGTTTTCGGCGTCGCTGTCGAGCGCGGCGACGAGCGAGTCGGCTTCGCAGATGCGGGCGGCTTCGAGGGTTTCCTCTTCAGTGGCGTCGCCTTTAATGTGCGGAATGCCCTGTTCATCGAGCCGTTTGATGATCTCCTCATTTTCTTCAATCACAATAAAAGGGGTGTCGGTGGCGAGCAGTTCGGCCACGACGCGCGTGCCGGTGCGGCCATAGCCGCAAATGATGGCATGGTCTTTGAGCTGGGCGATTTTTTTCATCATGGTTCGTCTCCCTAAAACATTGGTGAGGCTGCGCTGGAAGAGAAATTCGACCAGGCGGGTCAGGCAGTAGGCCATTACGCCGACGCCGGAAAAGATGAGCACGGCGGTGAAGATGCGGCCGGCGGTGGACAGTTCGTGCACCTCGCCGAAGCCGACGGTTGAGACGGTGATGACCGTCATGTAAAAGCAGTCCGACCAGTTCCAATCTTCGATCAGTCGGTAACCCGCCACGCCGAAGATCAGCACGGTTGCAATGCCGGCCACGCCTTTTCTCAGCCCCGAGGTTAGTCGTTCGTTGATGTCCTTGATTTTCATCGGCTCAAATTAAAACATAGGAAAGTGCCGTTTTCGAATTTTGATTTTTGATTTTTGATTTGCGGAGCTCAGGCGGCGTTGACCTTTATTAAAATGCTGTCGCAGATCCTTAAATCGGCAATCGTAAATCTAAAATCGGAATTGCCCCGAATCGGCACTTTCCAAACATAAATCCATTTTAGTAGCTTGGGTCCGAGGTTTACATGCATCAAATCACCAGAAAGCTGTTCCTGTCAAAGATTGTCCTGCTTGCAGGCTGTCGCACCCAGTCGGCCTTTGCCAAAGCGTCGTCCGGCGAGCCCGTGTCGCTCTCCTATATCGCCCGGCTCTATTCCATGCGCTCTTCCGTCTCCGGCAAAAAATTCATGATGAAAAACAAGTGGAACACGATCGAGGTCGAAACCAACAGCCGCAACGCATGGGTTAACGGCGTAAAGATCTGGCTGCACCATCCGTGCCGCAAGTCCGGCAGCAAATGGGTGCTCAAGGAGGCCGATTTTAAGAAGGGCATTGATCCGGTCCTGCGCTCCTATGCCTATCTGCCCAAGCGTGCGCCGCGGGTGGTCGTGCTCGATCCCGGCCACGGCGGCAAAGACTCCGGCGCCATCGGCAAACGCAAGGTCTACGAGAAAAAGGCCGTCCTCTCCATCGCCAACCGCGTCAAGGCTTACCTCGAAGCCAAGCGCATCACGGTTCGCATGACGCGCACCACCGACACGTATCTCACGCTTCAGCAGCGGTCCGACTATGCCGCCAGGGTCGGCGCCGATCTCTTTGTCAGTATTCATGCCGACGGCGCCGCCGATCCCGCCGCTCACGGCGTTGAAACCTTTGTGCTGACCGGCGCGGGCTACGATTCCACCAACCACTATGGGCAGGGCGGCGACAAGCAGGCCTTTAAAGGGAATAAATACGATGCCGCCAACGCCGTCCTCGGGTTTTCGCTCCAGAGCAATCTGCTCAAAAATTCAAAACGCGCCGACCGCGGCCTGCGTCGCGCCCGCTTTGCCGTACTCAAAAATGCGCCGTGTCCTGCTGCGCTCGTCGAATGCGGCTTTGTTACCAACCCGACCGAAGAGGCCCTGCTCATCGACGCCAGCTATCGCGAGGCCGTCGCCCGCGGCATCTCCAACGGCATCCTCGGCTACATCACTCAGGCCAAACGCGCCGCGAAGTAGCCCCCTTGAGAAAATGTGAGAACGCCATTTTATAGCCGTGGTTTTGCAGGTTTGGTCTAATATGAAGGCATCTTTCGGTTTGTTGTTTTTTTTTGTGGGAAGGATTAGGGGGAGTTTTGTGAAAACAGACAGGATATTAGCTGTTTATGTGTGGGTGGTGCTAGCTCTTCTGTTTGTGGTCTGTGTTTTGGTTGTTAAAAAGACCGTTAATGTGGTTTCGCAGAATGAGGGCAATGTGATCTGTTGCGCAGAATCCAGCATTTCTGATGTAACTAATAAGCAGGGTGATTCCATTGTCGCTACTGGTGCGGAACTAGCGGAAGAATCTCTTACGAAATTTAGTCTAAAAGATCGGTTTCGGACGCTGATTGGAACGCAAGGTGCAAGGGTGGTGTGGCTTGGTGACTCAGTGAGCGCGGGTTATACCGCCTCGAACGGCGAGGCTTGGGCATTTAGTTCGAGTTTGGAAAATGCGGTTGGCTATCCGGATTTATTCCATTATGCACTGATTTATTCCGATCCCGACTTCATTCCTGTTACTGCCAAAAATTTCGAGGTGACGGATGTTGTCGGGATTCCGAAGTGGAAGTTGACCGAACATGACACGGTGCAGGTGCGGCTCGATAATGACGGGGTGCAGACGGACACGCTCTCGCTCTACGTTTATGAGAACGGTAATTACAGTGCAAGCAGGGGTGCTGGAACGGTTGAAGTGGTGCTGTCCGATGTTGATGGAAATGCGATCCAGACGAACACCGTTGACACCTCAACCATATACCAGAACATGGGAATTTGGGATCATGTTGATGGTCGCATTTCCCGACGCGAGATTTCTTTGTCACAGACCAACAGCGCCTATGTCGCCACGTTTCATAATGTTCAGGCTGGCCGAACCGCAACACTGTTTGGGTTCAGCTTTGGCAACGGGGTTGACTTTTTGAACATGGCAATTGCTTCAACAACGTTGACACAGCCTTCGGAAGGCAACACCGCCCGTAGCGATGTCTCGCCAGCGGAGCTGCGGTTGATCGGTGAGACAAATCGCAATGCCAATGTCTGGTTTATTGCTTGGGGGGCAAATGATTCAAAGGAAGGAGTGACCACTCCTTCTGTATTCAAAAGAGATTATAATTCATTTATTGACGATGTTTATGACTTTAACAGCGATGCCGTTGTGGTGTTGGTCACCAGCCCCAAAGGATTAACATCATATCATAATGTTTCGGAATATAATAGTTACATCCGGGATGTTGCTCGGCAAAGAGGGCTGCCGCTATTTGATGTGGAGGCAGTTCTGAACGCCACGGATAGCTCTATTACCTATTATGACGATATTCATCCGAGCTGTCAGGGCCATCGTATTCTTGCGAAGGAGCTTGGCCGATTTGCAGGCGTTGAGGTAGGAAATGCGTTGAAGAAATCAATTCGTGAACCTACGAATTGATCTGGAGGGTATCGCGTCTACAGGCAATTCTTGCGATCCTTGCGCGTGGGTCGAGATAAGTTTGGTTTTAAATGGCGTTGCGGGCGTCGGTTTCGGTATATCGCCATTTTGATTTAGAGGACTTGAGTATGAAGATATGGATCGCACGGATTCCGGAAGAGGGGTCGTATTATAAGGGCGATGAGCCCAGCAGCATCCTGCAGGTGGAGGACGATCCGTTCATTCGCAGCGCGGGTGATGTGCAGTATGACCTGTGCGGGCAGGTGGTTTCGGGCGAGTTGGTTATGCGCGGAACGCTGTCGGTCGAGCTGGAATTGCGCTGTGCAAGATGTTCGGAATTTTTCTCGACAACCGTGGCCGTTTCCGATTTTCTACGCGCTTATTCCGCACCCGAAGGCACCGACGCGGTGGATATTACCGAGGATTTGCGGGAGGAAATTCTGTTGCATGTGTCCGGATTTTCGGTGTGCAGTGATGAATGCAAGGGGAGATGCACGCAGTGCGGAGCCGATCTGAACAAGGGGCCGTGCGGGTGCACCCCCGATGAAGGTCCGAGCGCCTGGTCGGCGTTGGACGGATTGAATTTGTAATGTAAGGAGGATTGCGATGGCAGTTCCAAAAAGAAAAACTTCGAAAAGCAAGACCGCGAGCCGCAAGGCTCAGAACATGAAGAAGCCGGTTGCCCGCGCTTCCAGCTGCCCGCAGTGCGCCGCGCCGGCAATGCCGCATCGCGCCTGCCAGAGCTGCGGCTACTACAACGGACGCCAAGTACTGAGTGCCACCGAAGAGTAGCCACTCATGCGTATCTCGATAGATGCGATGGGGGGCGACTATGCTCCCCGGGAAATCGTTGCCGGAACTCTCCAGGCCGCTGAAAAGCTCACCGGTCTGGAGAAACTGTATCTGGTTGGCGACGAGGCCGCCATTCAAGCCGAGCTGGCCAAGCACAAGGGCGCGGTGCCCGCGTGCATCGAAATTATCCACGCTTCAGAGGTGGTGGATATGGGCGAGGCCCCGGCCGTGGCGATCCGCCGCAAGAAGGATTCGTCCATCGCGCGTTCCATTGAGCTGGTGAAGGACGGCAAGGCCGACGCGATTTTTTCGGCCGGCAATACCGGCGCGGCCGTGGCCGCTGCCACGCTGAAGTTGCGCACGCTCAAAGGCGTTGCCCGCCCGGCGATCGCCACCGTCATGCCCACCTCCGGCAAGGATCCGTTCGTGCTGCTTGATGCCGGCGCCAACCCGGACAGCACGCCCGAAATGATCCAGCAGTTTGCGGTGATGGGCACCATCTATTCGCGCGAAATCCTCGGCTTTAAGGATCCGAGCGTCGGCGTTCTGAGCATTGGCGAAGAAGATGCCAAGGGCAACGAAACCACCAAGAAAACCTTTGCGCTGCTGCAGAAGTCGCATCTGAATTTTGCCGGCAACGTGGAAAGCCGCGACCTGTTCAGCGGCAAGGTGAACGTCGGCGTCTGCGACGGCTTTGTCGGCAACGTGGTGCTGAAAACCAGCGAAGCGGTGGCTAAAATGATTTCCACGCTGATTAAGGAATTTTTCCGCAAGAGCCCGCTGCGTATTCTCGGTTATCTGCTTTCCCGCGGCGTCTTCAAGGATCTGCGCGCCAAGGCCGACCCGTCGCACTATGGCGGCGCGCCGCTGCTGGGCGCCAACGGGGTGGTCATCATCGGCCACGGCTCCTCGAACGCTTTTGCTGTTTATAACGGTGTTCGCGTCGCCTCCGAGGCGATCGACCATGATGTAAACCATTTGATCGAAGCCGAGCTCGAAGGTATAAACGCCGAAATCTAGCATTATTTACGGATCGCCTGCATGGATTCCAAACGCACAGTTTCAGTTATTGGGACGGGATCGTATGTGCCTGAAAAGGTGCTGACGAACCAGGACCTCGAAAAGATCGTCGAGACTTCCGACGAGTGGATCTACACCCGCACCGGTATGCGCGAGCGCCACATTGCCGCGCCCGAGCAGGCCGCATCCGACCTTGGCGCCGAAGCCGCAAAGAAGGCGCTGGTCGACGCCGGCATCAGTGCCGAAGAGCTTGATCTCATCATTGTTGCGACGCTTTCGCCCGACATGTTTTTTCCGAGCACCGCCTGCTTCGTGCAGGATAAAATCGGCGCGAAAAACGCCTACTGCTTTGATCTCGGCGCGGCCTGTTCCGGTTTCCTCTATGCGATGGATACCGCCCGCAACCAGATTGCCAACGGCGCAGTAAAAACCGCGCTGGTCATCGGCGCCGAAAAAATGAGTACCTTCCTCGACTGGGAAGATCGCGGCACCTGCATCCTATTCGGCGACGGTGCCGGCGCGGCCGTTCTGCAGGCCGGCGGCGATGGCCGCGGCGTGATGGAATCGGTGATGGGTTCCGACGGATCGCTCGCGCATCTGCTCCAGACGCCCGGCGGCGGCAGCCGCAACCCGATGACGCACGAGATGCTCGACGAGCGGCAGCAGTATCTGCGCATGGAAGGGCGCGAAGTTTTCAAACACGCCGTCACGCGCATGAGCGAAACTGTAGTCGCGGCGCTGGAAAAGAACGGCGTCTGCGCGGACGACGTTAAATGCTTTATTCCGCACCAGGCCAACATTCGCATCATCGACTCAATCGCCAAGCGTCTCGGCGTGGTCGATCGGATGTATGCCAATGTTGAGAAATATGCCAACACCTCTTCGGCCGCGCTGGCGATTGCGCTGGACGAGGCGGTCAAGGACGGCACGGTCACCAAGGGCGACCTAGTGGTGCTGACGGTCTTTGGCGGCGGCTTTACCTGGGGCGCAAACGTTTTGGAATGGGGGAAATAATGAAAAGAGCAATCGTTTTTCCGGGACAGGGTTCCCAATCTGTAGGCATGGGCAAGGATTTGGCGGAAGCCATTCCGGAGTGCAAGGCGCTGTTTGATCAGGCCAATGAAATTCTTGGCTACGACCTCGCGGCCATCTGCTTTGAAGGCCCGCAGGAAGAGCTCAACAAGTCGAACCACGCGCAGCTCGGTATCTTTGTTGCCAGCGCCGCGGCGCTCAAGGCAGTGGCGCTGAAACAGCCCGAATTTGAATATGACGTGCTCGCGGGGCACAGCCTCGGCGAATGGACCGCACTCTATGCCGCCGGCGTCGTCAGTTTTGAAGACACCATCAAGGTGCTCAAGGCGCGCGGCGAATTTATGCAGGCCGCCTGCGAAGAAAATCCCGGCGCCATGCTCGCCGTGATGAACCTTGATGGCGACAAGCTCGTCGAGATTGCCGCCGAAGCCGGCTGCAACGTTGCCAACTTTAACTCGCTGGCACAGACCGTTCTTTCCGGCACTGCCGAATCGATCGACAAAGCCGAAGCACTCTGCAAGGACGCCGGCGCCAAGCGCGCGGTACGCCTGCCGGTCGCCGGCGCGTTCCACTCGCCGCTGATGCAGCCGGCGGCCGATAAGATGGATGCCTTCCTCGCCGACGTCGAGCTGGCCGATCCGAAGATGCCGGTTTTCTCGAACGTAACCGCCGGCGCGCACGAGGCTGCCGCGATCCGCGAAAACATGGTCAAACAGATCACTTCCTCCGTGCAGTGGGTCGCCTCGGTTCAGAAGCTGATGGCCGATGGCGTGGAAGAAATTGTTGAGTGCGGGCCGGGCAAGGTGCTTGCCGGACTTATAAAGCGTATTGACAAGAGTGCGGCAGTTCGTAACATCGGCCAATTATCTGATCTCGAAAACGAATAGGGGAGAAGCATGTTTGAATTGAATGAAAAAGTAGCCGTCGTTACCGGTGCCGCCCGCGGACTGGGCCAGGCGATTGCCGTCAAGATGGCCGAAGCCGGCGCGGACGTTGCCCTGTGCGACCTCAATGCTGAATGGCTCGAAGAGACCGCCGGCAAGGTTAAGGCGCTCGGCCGCAAAGTTGAATGCTACGGCGTAAACGTTGCTGAAGCTGACAGCGTTGCTGAAGGCATCAAAGCGATCGAAAAAGAATTTGGTAAAATCGACGTGCTCGTCAATAACGCCGGCATCACCAAGGACGGCCTGCTGATGCGCATGAGCGAAGACGACTGGGACGCGGTTCTGAACGTCAACCTCAAGGGCGTCTTCCTCTGCACCAAGGCCGCGATGCGCGGCATGATGAAGCAGCGCTCCGGCACCATCGTGAACATTGCTTCGGTGATCGGTCTGATGGGTAACGCCGGCCAGGCCAACTATGCGGCCTCCAAGGGTGGCGTAATTTCCTTCAGCAAAACGGTCGCCAAGGAGCTGGCCTCGCGCAACGTCCGCTGTAATGCGGTTGCTCCGGGCTTCATCCGCACCGCAATGACCGACGCACTGGACGAAGACGTTCAGGGCAAAATGAAAGATTTGATTCCGCTGGGTCGCTTTGGCGAGCCCGAAGACATCGCAAACGTCGTACTGTTTTTGGCAAGCGATGCCTCCGCGTATGTTACGGGCCAGGTGCTCTCGACATGCGGCGGAATGGTAATGTAGTACCGATAAGTGTAAACCTAGAATAAGGAGAATAACATGGCACTTGAAGCTAAAGTAAAAGATATCATTGTAGAACAGCTCGGCGTTAACGCTGATCAGGTCTCCACCGATGCTTCCTTCATCGAAGACCTCGGCGCAGACTCCCTCGACACGGTTGAGCTGGTTATGGCTTTCGAAGAAGAATTCGGCGCTGAAATTCCGGACGAAGACGCCGAAAAGCTGACTTCCGTTGGCGCTGTCATCAGCTACCTGTCCGAAAAAGGCTTCGAATAAGCCGGCTGATTAGTTATTCCGATGGCCGGAATCGCTCACATGGGTGTTCCGGCCATTTCCGCTTTTTTATTTTATCGAGGTTGGGATTATGAAACGTGAAGTTGTAGTTACCGGTTTGGGTGTGGTTTCGCCTGTTGCAAACGAGGTGAGTGCATTCTGGGAAGGCATGAAAAACGGCCGCTCCGGGATTGGTCAGGTCGAAAGCATGGCGGACATCGATCAGTATCCTGTCACCATTGGCGGTGAAGTCCGCGACCTCGACATTGAAAAATATATCGACACCAAAACCGCCCGCAAGATGGACCCGTTTGCCGTCTACGGCATGTGCGCCGCCATTCAGGCGGTTGAGGATGCCGGGCTGAATCCCGAGGAGATCGACCTCGAACGCGTCGGCGTCATTGCCAGTTCCGGCATCGGCGGCATGCAGATTATGTCGACCGAATGCATCAAGGCCCACGAACGCGGCCCGCGCCGCATTTCGCCGCAGCTCATCCCGCAGATGATCACCAACATTCTCTCGGGCTACGTCTCCATCAAATACGGTTTTAAAGGCCCGAATTTCTGCGTTACCAGCGCCTGCGCATCCGCAACGCATTCCATCGGCGAAGCCATGCGCATTATTCAGTATGGCGACGCCGATGTCATGATTGCCGGTGGTGCCGAAGCGTCCATCGCCATGCTCGGCGTCGGCGGCTTTGCCGCACTGCGCGCCACCAGCCGCCGCAACGACGACCCGCAGGGCGCCTCCCGTCCGTTCGACAAAGAGCGCGACGGCTTTGTGATGTCCGAAGGCGCCGGCATGCTCGTTCTTGAAGAAAAGGAACACGCGCTCAAACGCGGTGCCACCATTTATTGCGAAGCCGCCGGCTATGGCCGTACCGGCGACGCCTATCACATCACCGCTCCGGATGCTGAAGCCAGCGAAGCTGCCCGCGGCATGAAGCTCGCGATTCAGGATGCCGGCTTGCTGGCCGAAGATGTGGACTACATCAACGCCCACGGAACCAGCACGCCGCTCAACGACAAGGGCGAAACCCTCGCCATCAAAAAGGCGCTGGGCGAAGAGCTGGCCTACAAGGTTGCCGTCAGCTCCACCAAGTCGATGACCGGCCACATGCTCGGCGCCGCCGGCGGTGTTGAAGCGGCCGTAATTGCGCTGGCGATCCGCGACGGCATTGTGCCGCCGACCATCAACTACACCACGTCCGATCCTGACTGCGATCTGGACTATGTGCCGAACACCGCGCGCGAAATGAACGTCGACGTGGCGCTGAGCAACTCGCTTGGTTTCGGCGGGCACAACGCCACGCTCTGCTTCACGAAGATGAAATAAATCTCCGGCTAGAGTGTTGAAAGGGCGCGTCGCATTGCGGCGCGCTTTTTTATGTACGCGCAGGGCGTGCCTGTGTGGAGGTAAAGATCCTCTGCCGATCGTGCACGGGGACGGTTGGCCTGGATTTTGCATGAGTCGATGTTTTTCCTCGCAAAGGCGCAGAGGTCGCAAGGAATCGTTGGCAAGAGAGTTTTTGGTTCTCTCGGAAGTTCGTCTCAGAGAGTTCGTTTTGTCGATATCCGGGGCGGGTCGTAGATCATTTAAGCAGCTCTTCAACCTGTGCGATGTCACGTTCCCGCAGGCAAAGCGGCGTCTGGTTCGTTTCGTAGACTGAAAGTATCCGTTCCATGCTGGGCTTTGGTCTTTGTTCCCTGAACAGAATACCCAGGGCCATTTGATCTGTTTTCATCGCGGTCATAATTGCCTTTTGCCGGTCGGACGGGTCATGGTCATCTCCCAGCAGGTGGGAATTATCTTTATACCATTTGAAGGTATTTACCTTGTTGAAGGTGACGCACGGGTCGAGCACATCCACCAGCGCATAGCCGGGAAAGTTAAATGCTTCTTTAAGGACCTGTTTGGTATGCTCCGCATTGCCGGTGAATACCCGTGCGACAAATCCGGCTCCCAGTCCGAGCGCAACCGCAAGGGGATTGAATGGCTCAAGAATTACGCCCTCAACCTGAACAGGGGTTTTGAAGCCGAGCATGCTGGTCGGGCTGGCTTGCCCTTTGGTCAGGCCGTAGACCTGATTGTTGTGCACCAAGTGTACAATATCCGGATTCCTTCGGATATTATGGATAAAGTGGTTTCCCCCTTCGCCGTACATATCGCCATCGCCGCCTTCTGCGATGACTGTCAGTTGAGGATTCACCAGCTTAATTGCCATCGCTGCCGGCAGGGCACGACCGTGCAAGCCGTTAAAGTAATTCACCTTCAGGTATTGAGGCATTTTCGCCGCCTGGCCGATGCCCGATGAAATGACAATGTTCTGTGGCGGGATCTTCAGCTCGCTCAACGTATCAATCATGATTTTTTTCAATGGATAGTTTCCGCACCCAGGACACCAGGCCGGCTGAGAGGGGTGTTCATAATTCATGGCAGGGCCTCCTCCAGATACTGGACAATCTCTTCGACCGCAAACGGTAAGCCGTTGTACTTGAGGCACCGGTGGGTGAAAGCCTGTCCGGTGTGCAACTGCACCAGATCGGCAAACTGCCCGGTGGCATTGTTTTCTATGCATATACTCACTGGAGCATTGGCCATTAAATCCTTCAGCTCTTCGGGGACGGGAAACACCTGACTGCAGTGGGCAAATGCGATCCTTGTGTCCTTAATGTACTCAAGAGCCTCCTTGACTGCACCATAGGTTGAGCCCCAGCTGACAGCAAGCACGGCATATTCTGAGGGACCTATGAGGTCTATGGGAATATTCTGATAGTTATCCAGTTTTTTGAGCCGTTTATCATTCATTGCTATGCGCTGGTCAAAATCTTCAGTGATTCGGCCTTCTTCATCGTGCTCGTCGCTGTCCGCACATACCAGCCCTTTGCCCAGCCCGGGGATTCCGCGGGGAGATATGCCGTTGTCTGTTAATTTGTAACGCAGGTAGTTCTCTTTGGTTTCGGTCACGTATTTTTCTGTTGTTAGCGACTTGAGGGAGAATTTTTTCATGGGGATCATCTGATCCAAAAAATACTGGTCGGTCAGAATGATTGCGGGAACCTGATATTGGTCTGCAAGGTTGAATGCTCTGTGAGTCAGGCGTATCGCTTCCTCGAGCGTTCCGGGAGCAAAAACGATGCGGGGGAACTCGCCGTGACCTCCATATACTGCCTGATTAAGGTCGCCCTGTTCGGTTCGGGTTGGAAGGCCCGTCGCCGGTCCGGGGCGTTGTGCGAGGTGAATCACTGCCGGGGTCTCGGTTATGCCGGCCAGACTCAGGCCTTCGCCCATCAGTGCGAAGCCCCCTCCCGAGGTGGTGGTCATGGCCCTGGCTCCGGCATACCATGCTCCCACGACCATGTTGATCGCACCAATCTCACCTTCGGCCTGTTCGACAATCATTCCATATTTGTGGGCATTTGTGGCCATGTATACCAACACTCCCGTGCTGGGTGACATGGGGTACGCAGTGACAAAATTGCATCCGCCCGCCAGTGCGCCAATACAGACCGCCTCTGTTCCTGACAGGAGGCTGTAGTCGCTTACGTTGAGCTTGGGCGATAGTTCAGATGTGAAGGGGATCAGGGGGGCAAGCTGGGCTCCAGCTGCGGCGGCAGCATTGTTTTTGGCGATGACCGCTTGACCTTTTGCTTCGAAGCGCTTCTCGAGAAACTGGTCGAGCAGGCCGGCCTCAATTTTGAATAGTGAAGCTAATAATCCTAGAATCACTGAGTTTATATAGAGTTGTCCACCTGCAGTGGCGGCTGTTTGCTTGAGAGGAAGCTCGCACACCTTATAGCCGTTTTGCCGATATGACTGTGCAATATGTTCCAGATTACCAATGATCAGTGTATCAGAAGTGATCCTGTTTTCCAGCCGGTGCAATGCGTTTTTGTTCAGCACCACTACGATATCGGTCTGAAGAGTAAATGAGCAGACCTCTGTTTCTGCGATTCTGATTTGAGTGGTGTTATTGCCTCCACGTATCCTCGACATGTATTCTTTAGAAAGAAATACGTGAAACCCGCTTTGCAGTAAGAGTTCTGTCAGTAATGTTTCGACCGTTTTGATGCCCAGACCGGCCTCGCCGGACAATACCAATGAGATGCCTTTCATAGTCGACTCTTGATTGTGTAACTGCTCTGTGGAATTAAAACCTTTGTGTCTGACCTGATGCAGGCGATTGGTGCCAAACCTGCTGAATCCTTCTTTACAGCCCTCGTATTCGCTTTTGATTTAATTCATTGTAAAAAATGACTTAGAGTACGGCAACAACATTGACGAAGAGGTCACTCATCTGGATCTCGGTAGCGGCGGTGGAGGCAAGCGCCCCGCGCCTTCAAGCGCAATACAATCCCCGGCATTAGCCGGGGATATCTATTTCAGGATGGCGCGGATGGCGGTGATGTCGGCGGCAATCTGTTCTTTGAGCTTTTCGGGGCTGTCGAACACTTCGTCGCCGCGGATATATTCGAGGTAGCTGACTTCGACTTCCTGATCGTAGAGGTCGATGTCGGTTTCATCGAGCAGATGCACTTCGAGCACCTGCGGCTCATTCTGATGGAAGGTGCCGCGGTGGCCGATGTAGGCGGCGGCGTTGTGCAGGCGATGACCGACGCGCAGCTGCGCGGCATAGATGCCGCGCGGCGGAAGCATCTCGTTTTCCGGATCAATATTGGCGGTGGGGTAGCCGAGGCCGCGGCCGATCTTTTCGCCGTGCACCACTTTGCCGATGGTGCTGACGGGGCGGCCGAGCATGGCGGTGGCGTCGGCCATGTGGCCGAGGCGGATCGCCTCGCGGATGCGGGTGCTCGAGACGCGTTCGTCCTGCCAGCAGACCGAGGGATGGGCGGAAAACCAGATGTTGCGCTCGCCGCACAGCTTGGTGAGCAGCGCGGCGTTGCCGGAGCGGTTGCGGCCGAAGGACCAGTCTTCGCCGACCGAGATGCCGGCAAGCTCGGGAATGCAGGTGCAGAGAGTGTCGAAAAAGTCCACAGGATCCTGCTTCATAAAGTTGATGGTGAAGGGCTGCAGGATGCAGCCGTCAACGCCCATTTCCTGGAGGTGAAGCGATTGCTGGGCCGTGGTGAAAATCAGCGGCGGCGCATGATCGGGGCTGAGTATCTTGGCGGGATGGGGGGCGAAGGTGAAAACCCAGGCTTCGCCATTGATGGCGCGGGCGTGAGTGATGGCCGTCTGGATGACGGCGGTGTGGCCGATGTGCAGCCCGTCGAAGCAACCCGCGGCGAGAATGACCGGCGTTGTGCTGTCGCTGTATTCGTCGAGGGCGCGGATAATTTTCATGGGCGTAATTCGTAAGTCGGAATGCGTAATGTTACGCATTACGGGTTACTTATTGTTTTTTCATGTCGCTTAAATGAAGAATCTTGTTGCCAATGGTTTCTCTGTCGCATTCCAGAATTTCATCCAGCGTGAAGGCGCGGTCGATGCTGAGCGGGCCGGAGTCGGTGCGGCGCAGGGCGTCGAGGCTGCCGCCGACGCCGAGGTCGTTGCCGAGGTCGTGGGCGAGGGTGCGGACATAGGTGCCTTTGGTGCTCTTGACGCGGAAGGTGACCCGCGGATTGTCGAATTCAAGAATCTCAAAGCTGAAGACATGGATCTTGCGCGGCTCGCGTTCGATCTCCTTGCCTCTGCGCGCCATTTTATAGAGCGGCACGCCGTCTTTTTTGATGGCGGAAACCATGGGTGGAATCTGTTCGATGTCGCCGAGATAGTTCTGCATGGCGGCTTCGACCTGTTCGCGGGTGATGTGCGAGGCATCTTTTTCTTCGATGATTTCGCCATCGGCATCCTGCGTGTTGGTGGTGCGCCCGAGGTGGAGGACGCCTTCGTAGACCTTGTCGCCGCCCATGATGCGCTCGGAAAGCTTGGTGCCTTTGCCGATCAGCAGCACGAGCAGGCCGGTGGCGAGCGGATCAAGCGTGCCGCCGTGGCCGACTTTGCTGAATTTAAAGTAGTTGCGGATCTTCGCGACGACATCGTGCGAGGTCCAGTCGGTGGGCTTGTCAACGAGCAGGATGCCGTCGAACGGATCGGGCGTGCGGCGTCTACGATTTCTCATGGTCTTCGTCGTCCTTGAAAGCGTCGGGGTTTTCTCGTTCCATCTCGTTGAGGATCGACAGGATGTGGTCGCCTTCCTCGATGGACTCATCGAGGATAAAGTGCAGGCGCGGCGTGTATTTGAGCTTCACGCGCTTGATCATCATGCGGACGATCTCCTGGCGGTGGCGGTTGAGATAGCTGATCATGCCGTCGCGCTCGTCCTCGTGTCCGAAGATGGAGATGAAGACGTTGGCGTCGCGCAGATCTGGCGCGCATTCAACACGCGTCACCGTGACGGCTCCGCTGTCAAAATCCGACATTGCAAAATTACGTTGGATATCCTCCGCAATCTCGCGTTTTAGCAATTCGTTGACTCTAACTAAACGTGGTATTCCCATAACTCTTCCTTAAAAACGGATTACTATAGGCCCCCCGCATCGAAAATCCGCAAAAAATTGAATATATTTCCGGCGGCGGAAGTCGGTCCTGATCCTGAAATGGAATCATTGACTGTGCGGATAATTTTACCACAGAGGTCGCAGAGGAACACAGAGGAAGGGGCTCCGTGCACTCTGTGTCCTCTAGCGAAGCGGGTGGTTGAATCACTACTTAATTCCTCGGAAAACATTTCCCTGCTTCAGCAAAAACCGCTATGTTCACGCGCTTATTTAAGGAGAACTGTGCAATGGATTTGAGTGCGATCAACGAAGAGTGGTTTGAGGGGCAGCTGGAGTCGGCCGAGGTCGATGTGGCTGAAATGGTAGAAGTTTTTGAGGCCATGGCGGCCGAAGAGCGCGAGGCGGTGGCCGGCACCTGGGCGCAGGCGCTGTTCCAGAAGCTGGCGGAAAATGACAAGGTTGATGACGGCCTGATCGTACTCGAGTGGCTGGCAATCGGCGGATTCCTGAGCGATGCGAAGAGTGCCGTTGAAAAACTGTTCTCCAAGGACCGCAAGGCGCGCAAGATGGTCGAGTCGGCTGGTTTCGGCGGCACGCTGCCGGCGGCGGAGTGCTTTAAGCGTCTGCGTTTCCTGCGTTCACTCAAGATTGGCATGCTCTGCTATAACTCCACCTGGGGCTTCGGCATTATCGAGGACATCGACAATTTTTATCAGCAGCTTGAAGTCGATTTTGAGCGCAAGGGCGAGCATGAGATGGCCTTTTCCTATGCGGCCGAGGCACTCGAAATTCTCGAGGACGGCCACATTCTGGCAATCAAGCACAACAATGCGGCCGAGCTGAACCGGATGATCATGGAAGAGCCGGCCGAGGTGGTCCGCATCACGCTGCGCTCTTACGGCAATATGCCGGTCCAGCGTCTGCAGGATACGCTCTCGCCTTCCATTGTGCTGGAAAGTGACTGGAAAAAATTCTGGGATGCCGCGCGCCGCGAGCTCAAGAACGACGCCTCCGTCGAAATTCCGAAAAAGCGCTCCGACAACATTGTGCTCCACAAAAAGGCGATGGCCTACGACGATGAATGGTTTGGCCTGATTGCCGACGTTCGCGACATTGAAGCGCTCTTCGACCGCTTTAACGAAATCATCGAAAAGAAAATCGACACCTCGTCCGAAGTGGCTACGGCCACGCTGGCCAACCGTCTCGCCTTCATCATTAAGGGCGCGCCGTCCGGCCGTCCGGAATGGAAGGCGCAGGGCTTTATCTATGCCAGCACCTTTGGCATTGAGCCGGCGGATGTCGATACCGCCAAGCTGATTCATGACCTGATTGAAGGCGACCTGATCACGATGCTCGACCGCCTGCCGTCGCGCCAGCTGCAGAGCCTGCTATCGATCATGATTGAAAACGATAAGGACGCCGTGGTTTCCACGCTGAGCGAAGTCATCCCTGTTGTCAGCCATCCGGTGCTGAACGAAGTGATGGCCGCCCTGATTTCCTGTGGCGCCGAAGAGGACGTTCGCCAGATCATGAGTGTGGCGGTCGCCCGGCGTACGGCCAGCGCACCGATGCTTCTGTGGGTGCAGCGCTCGACCGAGTTTGTTGAAAAGTGGGACCTCATCTCCAAGGGCGACCTCGCTTTCCGCATTCAGGAGGTACTTGAGGTTAACAGCATGGGCGCGATGCTCCGCGCGCAGAACCAGCTGCGCGAACGCTTCCAGCAGGAAGAGTGGCTGCACGACGTCATGGATGCCATGACCGAGCAGCAGCGCCGCGACTTCCTGCGCCGCATCCACGAAGGTCACGGCTGGGATCCGCTCGACCGCAAATCGGTTATCGCCAAGGTGCTGCGCAAGTTCCCGGAGCTGCAGGATATTATTCTGCCGACCAAGGGCGCGGTTGCTCCGAAAAAGGCCGTTCCGTTCACCTCCGCGCGCAGCTATGCCGAAAAGCAGAAGCAGCTTGAGCGCATCATGACCGTCGAGATTCCGGAAAACTCCAAGGAGATCGAAGTGGCGCGCAGCTACGGCGACCTTCGCGAAAACGCCGAGTTTAAATATGCCAAGGAGCGTCAGGGCCTGCTGATGGCGCAGGGTGCGCAGCTGGCCGAAGATCTCGAAAAGGTTAAGCCGACCGACTTTGCCGGCATCAGCACCGATGAAGTCGCGATGGGTACCGGCGTGGAGCTGGCCTATCCGGGCGGCGCGGTTGAAACCTTCTACATCCTCGGCGCATGGGACCAGGACGAAGTGCTTTCGATCATCTCCAGCGAAACCGCGCTGGCCAAGGCGCTCATCGGCCACAAGGTTGGCGACAGCGTCCAGATTCCGGCCGGCGAGTGCGAGCTGAAGGCGATCCTTCCGCTATCCGCCGACGTCCGCGATTGGATCAACGGATAAAACAGTCACCAACGAGTCCGCCTGTTTCCAGCGGACTTCGAGGTCGAAAACCCGGGTGCCGAAGATGCGCCCGGGTTTTTCTTTTTGGTAGGCCGGGCGTGGGTTGAAGGCAAGCATGTCGCGGATCAGCTGGCGCAGGGCGGGGCGCTTTTCATTTTCCAGTTTTGAAACGGCCTGTTCTGCTTCGGCGGAAAAGGTTACCTGGTTGATCGCCTCCGGCGCGGTGTCGGCAAATGCTCCATGCGCGGTGGGAATGCTGTCGGCGTAGGGAATGTAGGGCTTGATGTCGAGCACCGGCGTTCCGTCGAGAAAGTCGCCGCCGCCAAGCTCAAGCGCAGTTCCCTTAACACATAATAGCTTAACCACTGACAAACCCAACGGGTTTGGTCGAAAGTTGGAGCGCGAGGCAAATACGCCGATGCGCTCGTTGCCGCCGAGGCGCGGCGGCCGCACGGTCGCTTTCCATTCGTCGCGCGCGGTGGCGTGAAGCGCGAAGATAATCCAGAGGTGCGAAAATTGTTCCAGTCCGCGAAGCGCATCGGGCGTGTCGTAGGGCGGCAGCAGCTGCAACGTCGCGGTCGCGCTACGGACGAGGCCGGGCTGGCGCGGTATGCCGAACTTTTCTCCGTAGCAAGAGCGGATGGTGGCGATGGGATTGAGCTGAATGGTCATGGCGGTAAAATTTGTCGGAGCGCCGTGGGCAAGTCAATTCGGATGTTCGGTTGCGCGCCGCGGGCGATGTCGTTAACATGCTCTCCATGTGTCTCGCGGTTCCCGTCAAGGTGGTTGAGTTGCTCGAGGGTCAGATGGCCGTCGGCGAGCAGCTGGGTGTGCAGGTTGAGTTTTCTGCAGCCCTGCTCGATGAGGTAAAGGTCGGCGACTATGTGCTGGTGCACACCGGCATTGCCATTGAAACACTCAGCGAAGCCGATGCGCAGGAGACATTGTCTGTCTGGAATGAACTCAATGCCGGTGCCGCCGAATGAATCTGCTGAAAGATTTTAAGGATCCGGCATTGGCGAAGAAGCTTTCGGCGGCGATTGCCGAGCCTGTGGGCGAGCGATCGTTCAGCATTATGGAAGTCTGCGGCGGACAGACGCACACGATCTATAAATACCGACTGCGCGAAATGCTGCCCGAAAGTCTGCGGCTGGTTTCCGGTCCCGGCTGTCCGGTCTGCGTGACGCCGATTGAATATATCGACAAGGCGGTTTGCCTCGGTCTGGAAAAAGGTGCGTCCATTTTTACCTTCGGCGATCTGGTGCGCGTGCCGGGGACGGCGATGAGTCTGGAAAAGGCGGCGGCCGCGGGCGCGGATGTGCAGCCGGTCTATTCGCCGCTGCAGGCGCTGGCGGCCGCGAAGGAAAATCCCGCCCGTGAAGTTGTGTTTCTCGGGATTGGATTCGAGACGACGCTGCCGGGCATCGGCCTCGCCATGCTGGAGGCGCGGAAGGCCGGGCTAAAAAACTTTTCGGTGCTGCTTTCGGCCAAGCGTGTGCCGCCGGTGCTGGAGGCCTTGCTGGCCTCGGGCATGGCGCAGATTGACGGCTTTATCACGCCGGGTCATGTGACGGCGATCATTGGAGCCAAGGCTTATGACGGGCTGTGCGCGAGGTATGGCGTACCGATGGTGGTTGGCGGTTTTGAGCCGATCGATCTGCTCGGCGCGATTCATCTGCTGTGCGGCGAACTGGTGGCCGGTGGTGCGGGCAATCTGAACGGCTATATGCGCGCGGTCTCGCATGAGGGCAACCTGAAGGCGCAGGCGGTGCTTGAAGAGGTGTTTGCGGAAAAGGATGATGAGCTTCGCGGGTTGGGGATTATTCCGCGCGCGGGTTGTGGGGTCCACGAACGTTTCGCGCGGTTTGATGCCGATCGTAAATTTGATATGGTGACGGGCAGTTGTGAGCCGGAGGGATGCATCTGCGGCGAGATTCTCTGCGGCATCAAGGCGCCGGTCGATTGTCCACTGTTTGGAAAAGCCTGCACGCCCGACTCACCGGTCGGTTCCTGCATGGTCAGTAATGAAGGCGCCTGTAATGCGGCGTATCTGTTTGGGTGAATGGAATGAAGAAAATAACTGTTGTGGCTTTTGCGGCCTTGTTGTTTGCCGGATGTGCGCCGGAACCGGATGGCGCCGGCGATGTTAAGCTGGCGCTGAAGCAGGCGGACCGGGTTTTTGATGTGCCGTCTAAGATTATATTTCTCCAGCGGGCGTATGATGGTGCTGAAAGGCTGAGGGCCGATTCGGAAACCTCGGAGTCGCGGGTCGCATTTTGGAAAAAATATGATGCGCAGCTGGAGCCGATCCCGGCGGAGGTTTCCCGGCTGTCGATTCAGGTGCGGAAGCTGGAGGCGTTTAAGTGGGCCGTGGCGCGCGGCATCCCGGTGGATCTGTCCCGCCCGGGCCTTGAGCAGCTTTGGAAGTGCGGCCCGGCATGGCGCGATTATGTGATGGCGGAACATGCGCAGACGGCGCTGCCGGTTTTTATGGATATGGCGCTCCGGGCGCAAGATGTTCGTTTTTTTGAAAAGTATATCGGGAAGGGCCGGCTAAGTGATTTCCGCCCGGCGGATGAGCTGGAGGCGACGCAGTTTAATGCCCGCCTGGGGCGGTTTTTGGCGATACAGCTGGGGGAAGCCGTCAAAAACAAGGATGCCGGGCGGATTGGTCTTTTCCTGAAGCATACTCCGCCGTTGCCGGAGGTGGTGCATGCTGACCGGAAGATGACAGAGGTGATGCCGCAGCTTGGCGATTATGTCTTCCATGAACTCCGGGACGTGCAGCTGGCCCGCCGGCTGGTGGGGTTGAAGTATGGTTTGGGGCGGATCGAGCTGGAGCGGGTTGGGCCCGCCCCGACACTGGTTGAGGCGTTGGCGTCGGATCCGAAGCATGCCGTAAAGCATGTGCTGCGGCTGGATGAGTGGCATGCCTCGCTGTCGAAGGAGGAGGCGCGCTTTATTCTGACGCTGCCCGATGAGTCGCTGGGGCTGCTGCATCCACGGCATGTCGACCGGGCCATCGAATATTTTGTCCGCTTTGGCGAGAGCGCGCATGCGCTGCGGCTCATCGAGTTTCGCAGGGCGTCCCGACCGTTTACGCTCCACGAGTGGACCAAGCTTGTGGATTGGTCGCTTGAGGTGGGGGATGATGCACTCTTTGATTATGTGATGACGCATTGCGCAAAGCTGAACATCTACAACATCGATCTGGTCAAGCTGTCGCAAAATCCGCAGCTGTTTGGCCGTTTTGCGCCGCAGCTGTTTAAGAAAGTTTACCGCACGATGGATCTCGAGCCGCGGCCGGACGGCACGACGCTGGGGCGTCTGCAGCAGGTTCTGATGCATGGCGGCCATAAGGCCGGGGTGTATATCGTCAGCCGATTGGATCTGCAGAGAATCTGGCCGGAGGTTACGGAAGGCCGCACCTTGCTGATGGATGTATGCCATGGCGGCAACCTGCCGGCGGCACGCTATCTGATTGAAAAAAAGGGCGCGGATGTGCAGGCCCATACCGGCTACATGGCGTTGCAGACGTCGCTGTTTGGGCGGAGTGATTCGACAGAGGGGCGGCTGAGTGCCATCTTTTTTGCGGCAGCGGGCGGAAATGGCCAGCTGATCCGTTACCTGGTATCCAAGGGTGCCCGGGTTAACAGCTATTCGGCTTACGGGGCCACGCCGCTGATGCACGCGGTGAGCAATAACCAGATGGAGGCGGTAAAGACGCTGATTGCCTTGCGGGCGGATGTGAACGCGATAATGAATCCTGATACGCGTAACCTTGCGAGCCTGCAGCGGCTCGGTTCCTATGATGATGTGGCAACCGCCTACCGGCGGGCCAGGAAGCTCGGTAATCAGGAAATTATGGACATGCTGAAGAAGGCCGGCGCGCGGAGATGACGGGCGTGACAGCCGATAAAATTATCCTCGGGCACGGATCGGGCGGGCGGATGACGCGCGAGCTGGTACGCGATCTCTTCTGCAAGCATCTCGGCGACGTCGCTCCGCAGTCGATGGATGACGGCGCGATTTTAGAGCGTCCGGGCGGGGAGCTGGTGTTTACGACGGATTCGTATGTAGTGAGCCCGCTGGAGTTTCCCGGCGGGGACATCGGCTCGCTGTCGGTTTGCGGCACGGTGAATGATTTGGCGGTGATGGGCGCCCGGCCACTCTGGCTTTCGCTTGGGGTGATTCTTGAGGCGGGGCTGGAGATCGCGCTGCTGGAGCGGATCGTTAAGTCGATCGCGTCGAGGGCCAAAGAGGCCGGCGTGCGGATTGTATGCGGCGACACCAAGGTCGTGGAGAAGGGGAAGGGCGACGGCATCTTCATCAATACGTCCGGTGTTGGCATCCTGGAGCGGCCATTGAAGCCCGAATCCATCGAGGTTGGTGATAAAATCATTGTCAGCGGCACGGTGGGCGACCACGGCATGGCGTTGCTGACGCTGCGTAAAGGCTTTCCGCTCAAGTCGGACCTGAGGAGCGATTGCGCGCCGCTCAATGGAATGATTGCTGAATTGCAGTCAGAAGTGGAGGTGAAGTGGATGCGCGATGCGACGCGCGGCGGCGTGGCGACAGTTTTGAACGAGTTGACCGAAGAGCGCTCGTGGGGCGTCTTGCTCGACGAGAAAAGCGTTCCGCTTTCTGATGCGGTGGCGGGCGTCTCGGAGCTGCTGGGGCTGGATCCGCTCTATAGCGCGAATGAGGGTAAGATTGTTTTGGTGGTTCCGGCCGTGGAGGCAAAAAATGCCTTAAAACTCTTGAGAATGTCGGATTCTGGGCGCGATGCCGCAATTGTTGGGTCGATTGTGGGTGACTTTCCCGGCAAAACCGTGCTCAATACCGAAATGGGAACCCTGAGAACATTGGGGATTCTTGCCTCGGATCCGCTTCCGAGAATTTGCTGAACTTTTTTCAGTATCCGGGATTGACACTTCCGCGGTTTTCTATAAAGTGCGCCGTCTTATTTGCCAAAAGTAGCCTAGGCGGCATCTAAGAGAATTTGAAAGAAACAGGTTTGCTGATGCATTCTTTTACCGGTGCGTCGCGGCTTGTTTATGGTTTTGATAAAGGCCCATGTAGCTCAGTTGGTAGAGCGCATCCTTGGTAAGGATGAGGTCAGCAGTTCAAATCTGCTCATGGGCTCCATTTATCGTTTTAAAGTAAGTTGAACTGAAAGTTATTCAGGAGGTAAATAAAATGGCTAAGGATAAATTCGAACGTACAAAGCCGCACGTTAACGTCGGCACGATTGGTCACGTTGACCATGGTAAAACTACTACTACTGCTGCGATCACTTGTGTGCAGGCTGCTAAAGGTCTGGCTGAGTACATCGCTTATGACAGCGTTGCAAAGGCATCTGAATCCCAGGGTCGTCGTGACTCCACTAAGATTCTGACCATCGCTACTTCGCACGTTGAGTACGAATCAGACAACCGTCACTATGCCCACGTTGACTGCCCGGGCCATGCTGACTACGTTAAAAACATGATCACCGGTGCTGCCCAGATGGACGGTGCGATTCTGGTGGAAAGGCCAACACGGCAGAGTTCTCGGCGGCGATCATCGATCGGCTCTGAG
>CAZABK010000022.1:0-36959 GCA_964483355.1 uncultured Verrucomicrobiota bacterium
ACAAGCGGCTCGAGGACATCGGTCTGCTGCTCAACGACGAGATCAACGCCCACTTCAAGAAGAAGGGGCAGGAGGTCAACGTCAAATATTTTGACCCAAGCTATAACATCCGCAGCCGCCGCGCCAATGCGAACGATTCGATGTATTGCCTGCGCCTCGGCAGCAACGCGGTCCACGCCGCTATGGCCGGATGCACCAACATGATTGTGGGCATGCATCACGACCGCCTGATTCACCTGCCGATCGAAATGATCGGGGAGCGCAAAACCATCGATCCACAGAGCTGGTTCTGGCAGACCGTACTGCAGGCGACACACCAGCCCGCCAGCATGGCAAACTAATGCGTACTACGCAGTATCAGCGACAGCTGATGTCCCGAAAGGCATCCGGGATTTTTTCGATCAGATCGGTCGCGATTACGGAAGCCTGAGCTTTTTCCGCGGCGGCCAGATCGCCCGCGCGGCCATGCAACCAGACAGCGGCGCATGCTGCGCCAAACGGCGCAATGCCCTGTCCGGCCAACGACGCTATCATGCCCGAAAGCACATCGCCCGATCCGCCGGAAGCCATTCCCGGATTCCCAGTCAGGTTGACCGCAACCGGCTGCTCCGGCGCGGCAACGAGGGTGCCCGCGCCCTTCAGCACAACCGTGGCGCCAAGCCGATCGGCCGCCATCCGAACCATGCCCGAACGATCCTCCTGAACATCATCCACTTTCAGGCCAAACAGCGCAGCAAACTCGCCGGGGTGCGGCGTGAGGATGACCGGACATTGAGCCGATGAAATCGCATCGATATGATCGGCCAATACCGTGACGGCATCGGCATCGAGAATAACGGGACCCTTTGAAGATTCCAAAAGCTGCAGCACCTGCTCACGCGTGGTGGCGGAACGGCCCATGCCGGGACCGACCAGGATGGACGACCAATCCGCATCCGGCAGACTGGAATGAACCATCAGTTCGGGAACGGCGGGAGCCACCAGCGAATGGATCGCCTCCGGTACAAAGGCCGAGACGAGACCGGCGCCGGAACGGATCGCCGCGAGGCCGGCCATGGTGATGGCTCCGCTAAACCCCTTGGAGCCGCCGATACACAGCACATGCCCGAAGGTTCCTTTATGTGCGGTGCGCGGCCGACGCGGAAAGAGCGGGGAAAGGTCGGAAGGATGAATCAATTCCATGCCGACTTCGCCCGCTGCCGCATCGATGAACTCGGCGGGAATGCCGATATCCACGACTTCAACATTGCCGACACAATCCATATTTTCCGGCTGGACGAGTCCACTTTTCGGCAGCCCCATCGTCACCGTCAGATCAGCGCGCACCGCCATGGCGGACGGCGCATCGCTGGCAACCACCTGACCAGGGTCCGCCTGCGCATCCACAATCCGGATGGCATCGGCCATTACGCCGCGCGGTTCGCCGGCTGCGCCGGTTCCGAGCAGACCATCGACAACGATTTCTGCATCGGTTCCGCTAGCGCTCACATAGCTCCAATGCTCCGGCGCATCGAGCACCTCGAACGGAACGCCGGCTTTTTTCATCTTTCTGAAATGGATCAGCGCATCGCCCTTGAGCTTGCTTTCCGGAGCCGTCAGCCAGCACTCGACAGGCCAGCCGCCTTCATGGAGACCATAGGCCGCCACAAAAGCGTCGCCGCCGTTATTGCCGGGGCCGGCAATGAACAAAACCGGAGAATCGGTCAGCTGATGATTGGAAGCCAGTGTACGGATGGCGTCGGCCAGCCCCTCCCCGGCCGTGAACATCAGCTCTTCACCGGGAATGCCGGAGTCAATCGTCCGGCGGTCGAGTTCGCGCATTTCGTTGGAGGTGACAATTTTCACCCGTTGTATTCCTGCATGGCTTCGAGCATTTCCTTCACGGCGCTTTCCATGCCGTGAAAGACGGATCGGCAGACAATGCTATGGCCGATGTTGAGCGTGTCGAGATGGGGAATGCAGAGAATGCCGCCGAGATTTTCAAGCGTGATGCCATGGCCGGCATTCACCTTGAGGCCGAGCTCGCGGGCATAGTCCGCGCCGCGGATAAGCTGTTCGAGCAACGCCGGGCGGGCGTTGGGCTCGGCGTCGCAGTATGATCCGGTGTGCAGCTCGACGGTCGGCGCCCCGAGATCCTTGCAGGCCATGAGCGTTTCAATGTCGGCATCGACAAACATACTCACTTCAATACCGGCCTCGGAAAGAGCCTGCACGGTGTCCTTGAGATGATTAAATTGACCGATCACATCCAGTCCGCCCTCAGTGGTCAGCTCCTGTCGCTTTTCCGGAACCAGGCAGACTTCCGCCGGCTTGACGGTCAGGGCAATGTCAATGATCGACTCCACATTGGCCATTTCGAGATTAAGCGGCAGGGGCTGAAGTTCCTTCAGGCGAAAAATGTCATCGTCCTGAATGTGCCGGCGGTCTTCGCGCAGATGCGCCGTGATGCCGTGCGCGCCGGCCCGGGCACAGAGAATGGCCGCGTCGAGCGGATCGGGATAGACCGTGCCGCGCGCCTGACGCAGTGTGGCCACGTGGTCAATATTAACTCCTAGCTTCATGTGTATTACCTCTTTACCGGCACTGCCGACTTCATGCTCCTCATTGGTTTCGAGGGCACTTTATCATGAATTTCCGGATCATAAACCGCATAGGCCCGAATATCATTGGCGCGGCTATAGTCGAGAACCTTCTGGCCGGCGACATAGAGCTGGTGCAGGTTGCGGCCGTGCTCCGGAAAGCTTGCCACACCCAGTGTTATCGTGGTTTTCAGCTTTTTGATGCCGGAGGCAAACTCCCCCTGCTGCACGAGCGTACTGATACGCTTGCCCATAATTTCCGCCTCTTCCGGCGAAGCCTGGGCCAGCACGAGAAATGCCGTTTTTTCGTGACGACCGATCAGGTCGTTCGCGCGCAGGTTTTCCTGCAAAACCTTACTAATGCCAACGAGAATATCGGCGGCGGCCTGTTCGCCGTGGATACGGACAATGTGGTCCATGTTATTTACACCGATACAGAAAAGCGCCGCCGGCACCTTGGTGCGGCGATATTCGCTCATCTGCCGCTGCATATAGGCGGAGATGGCCGATGGCTTGAGTACGCCGGTCAGTTCATCAAGCATGGCGTTTTTACGGCGCTCCTTCCACCCCCCGGAAACGCCCTCCTCTTCCGGTTCGGCAGTTTCTTCGGCAACGGTTTCGTCCGGCCCGATCTCGTCCTCTTCATCCTCCGCATCGACATCGATAATTTCGGGCATGACGATCGGGGTTTCGGCATCGGCCCGCGCGAGTCCGTCCTGCGCCACCTGAAGCAAATCCTTGCCGCTGAGGCCGTGGCCGGGATAGGAGGCAATCCCCACGCGCATCTGCTCACAGGAAAGCTCCGGAAAGTGGCCCGCGACCACGCCCGTGATGCGGGAAAGAATCTTTTCAGAATCCTCCGGCTCGGCCTCGGTAAAGAGAACCACGGTCTTTGCATCGAGCACGCAGGTAATATCTTCGGAGCGGGCGGCCTTTTTTACCGCATTGATAAACGGCGAATCCATGTGCACTTCAACCGGCGCATCGCCGACATGAATGAGCGAAACAGAAAAGGAGGAGCCGCGGCGGGCGCAGCCGGCAAGATAGCGGGCCAGCTGAATGCGCAACACCTCAATGGCCGTCGAACCCATCTCCTCGGGCTGGGTATCTTCGGCCAGCTTGACAATACCCAGAAAACGGTAATAGCTGGAGATTAGCGTAATGGCGACAAATGAAACGACAACCGCCAGTAGAATCCCCAGCGCATTGCCGACAAGGTCGAACTGGAACGCAATCGTGGAAAAAAGGAACGTCATGAGAAAAAGACGGTGCGGCTGAAAGCCGCACCGTCGCAAAACCTGCTAGTAGATGGCAAAAACCGCGCGTCGGTTCTGACGCCAGGCCGATTCGTCGTGGCCTGCGGCCTCGGGCATTTCTTCGCCCAGGCTCTTGGTATGGATGGAGGCCGGGTCGACACCCAGGTTAATGAGATAATCACGGACCGCCAGTGCACGACGCTCGCCCAGCGCAAGGTTATAGTCGCGGCTGCCGCGCTCGTCGGTATGCCCTTCCACAATCACACCCTGCCCCTTGCCTTTATTCAAATAGTCAGCAACCGCCTCGCATTTGCCGGCCTCTTCCGGATTAACCTGCGAGCTGTCATAGGCAAAATAGACCGGATCAAACAGGCTGCGGTCGCCGTCCATCGGGAAATCTTCACTGAAGCCACCCATCGGCACATCGCCGGCCAGCGGATCCAGTCCGTCAATACCTGCGCTGCGGGTTCTGCATCCACTTGAAAAGGCCATGGATCCGGCCACGACCGCCATGAAAATAAACTTCCAGACTACTTTGTTCATAACAGCAACTCCGCTTGGTTTTTTAAGGTGAACAGGCCGGCGAGATCCAGTCGCCAGAGCCTGAAATCAAAGCTACAGGAGAATCTTTCAGCGTGTCAAGGAGGTAGATGGCGGATCGGTGGTTCGAGGTGCGCGAGCAGACAATATGCCGTCCGTCGGGCGCCCAGCTCGGGTCTTCATAGTCCGCCCAGTCGGTCTCCAGAATCCGCGCCGAGCGGTTGCCCGGATGGGCGACGGCAATGCGGTAGCGTCCGCCGCTGCGGGTTGAATAGGCAATGTAGCCGTTTGCGCCCCAGTCCGGCGCCACGCACTCCGAGCCGGAGGTCAACCGCCGCGCCGCGCCGCCGTTCTTGGCAATGGTATAAATCTGCGGCCGACCGGAAGTGTCGGAAACAAAGGCCAGATATTTTCCGTCGGGCGACCAGCACGGGCTGGCTTCATTCCCGCGCGACGTGCGCGTGAGCCGCGTCAGCTTTCCGCTGCGCAGGCTTTTGATGTAGAGTTCCGGATTGCCGTCGCGCGAAAGAATCAGCGCCACGCTCTTGCCGTCGGGCGAAACCGCGCCGCCGGTGTTGAGGCCGGCATAGCTCGAGAGCGGCTCGCGACGGCCGTGTACATACACATTGGCATAGCCGCGTTTATAGGAGGTGTAGGTCAGGTTTTTGCCGCCCGGCGTCCAGTGCGGATCGACTACAATGCTTCGGTCGCGGGTGAGCTGCTTCATGTTTTTGCCGTCCATGTCGCACATCACCAGCTCCTTGACCTTGCCCTTTTTGAGCACCAGCGCGAGCCGGCCCGAAGCCATGCCCGTTTTGCCGGTCAGCGCAAACAGAATTTCGTCGGCCACCTTATGCGCCAATCCGCGCGCGCCGGCGGCGGAACCGTTGTAGTTTTTTCCGAGTACCCGCTGGCGCGTCGCCGTCTTGTAGACCGCGCAGCCGGCCTGAAGCTGGCCGCCGCTCGCCGAACACGATCCGGTCACACTCGCCTGCCCGCCGCTCGACACCACCGTAAAATATCCCGAGCGGTTGAGGTCGGCCTTCAGCACCGAAAGAAAGGTGCGCGACGCCGCATCGCCGCCCGTGCGATAGGCTCCCAGATTGATCGCGATCTTGCCCCCGCCTTTGGCGGCAATATCAATCACCCGCGTAGCGCCGGCGGATAAGGCCAGCAGGCCGGCTCCCGTCAGAAACAAAATTCTCTTCATGTGCAGTTCTCCAAATCGGCCCGAAAATTAATCGATGATCCGAAACTGTACGACAATATTATTCAGCGGGTAGCCCGCCGGCGGCCGACGCGGGAACATGGAAACGCTGTTTACCGCCGCCATGACTGTCTGGTCAAAATCTGAATCGCCGGACGATTGAGTCAGGCTCCGCTTGATGATGCGGCCGCTGGATTGAATCGAAATCGTCACCTCTGCCGGACGGGCCGACGGCGAACTCGGTCTGTGCCAGGCGTTGTAGAACACCGTGTAGATGTGCGAGTCATAGGCGGCGTTGGCATCCGATGTACCTCCCTTCGCCGACGGCGAAGCAATGTCCGAGAGTGCCTTTTTAATGTCGTCGGCCGAGACCGTCGGCGTGGAGGGGGTAACCTTCTGGCCCTTGAGAATATCCTCCGGCTTCGTCGCCGTCCACTTCGGCTGTTGCGGCTTGGGGGTCGGTTTGGGTTTCGGCGTTACTTTGGCCGGCTCCGGAATGGGGGCGGGTTCGGGCTCCGGGGTTGGCTCCGGAGCAGGCGCTTCCGGATCGGCCATCTGCGAAACCTCTTCCACCTGCACCGCCGGCGCCGGCGCACCGAATTCAATGAAGGTTACGATCTCCTTTTCCCGCGGCCGGAAACATCCGCGCAGGAACGAGCTGATGATCAGCCACAACACAATCGCGACGTGGATACCCACCACCCGCAGCATGATTTTGCGCTTAAACGGATTCATCCTACTGATCCGCCTCCGTCACCAGCGCCATTCTGGTGATGCTTGCGTCATGCAGGATTTTCATGATCGCCACCACCTCGCCGTAGGGCAGCTCCGAGTCGGCGCGGACATAAATGGTTGTGTTCGGCTCGTTCATGCCGATGCCGGACATCGTCGAGATCAGCTCTTCGCGCGAAACCGGGACGTCGTCGAGATAGAGCTGCTTTTTCAGGTTCAGGCTGATGGAGCGCGACTGCGTATCCATCATATCCGCCGCCTTGCCCTTGGGCAAATTGATGGCAATCCCCTGCTCGATCAGCGGAAAGGTGATGATGAAGGTAATCAACAGAATAAACGTCAGGTCCATCAGCGGCGTCATATTGATGTCGCTGATCTGATTCAGACTGACCAATGAAGTTCGCCGAGCCATTTTAGGCCTCAATCACATAGGTGTTTTGGATTTCGGAGATAAATTCCTGCGCAAAGTTATCCATCTGCACCGAGATGTGGCGAATCTTGGCGGAGAGCAGGTTGTAGCCAATCATTGACGGAAGCGCGACAAGCAGGCCGATGATCGTGGTGAGCAGTGCGCCGGAAATACCGGGCGCCACGGCCGAAAGCGCGGCCGAGCCCGACTGCGCCATGCCGGCAAAGGCATCCATCACGCCCCAGACCGTACCGAGCAGACCCAAAAACGGCGCGGCGCTGACCGCCGTTGCCAGCCCGCCCATCTGCGCTTCAAGGTTGAGCGCTTCGTCGGCGACATTGCGATCGACCACCGAGCGCAGCGTTTCGAGCTGGTTGAGCGAAAGGCGGCGATGCGCTTCGGAGGTCATCCCGCCCATCAGCAGATCGTCGGGATCGATGCCATAAGCCTGCAGTTCACCACCGAGGGCGGTGCAGCCGGCTTTATAAATGGTGTTCAGCGGGGTTCCGGCATATTCCTCGCGCTTGGTAAACAGCGCGGTCGGCGTGCGCTCGGAACGAAAGGCCGTAAGAAAGGTGGAGGTGCCGCGGGTTGCAATATTCAGCTGCCACCATTTGGTCACCATAATCGTCCAGGCCGCGGCGGATCCCAACCACAACACAATCACAATCACCTGACCGGGCAGCGTACTGTCCCAAAAGGCATCCATCAGGTTGGCAACCGGCAGTGAAACCAGCATGGAGTCGAACATTTGCATCTCTGTTAAATCCTCGTTAACGGTGTATGAAAAACAGTTCTGGTGAACATATTTCCAGCGCACACAAATGCCAATGAAAAACGGGAAGCAACCGCTCAAACCCACATGAACGGCACGGAATTCTGGCGATTGCCCGGTTTGAAAAACCACTCGACAACCGTCTGGCCAACTGAAATGGTGTCGTGCATGAAATTCGCCGTATTTCTTATGAGTTGCCTGCTGCTGTTCTTTCTGGCCGGGGCCTTTCCCATTGATGACGCCAACTCCCAGCTGATCGTTTTCAAAACGCCCGCCTTCATTCTGCTGGCGGGCGCACTGGCCGCAAGTCTGCTGAACTGCTGCTGGAAACGGCGGCGGATGCGCTCCGCGCGCGGCATCGGCTTCCAGCTCACCCATCTGGGTATGGTGCTGATCATGGCTGGCGCGTTTATCGGCTTCGTACGCGGGCAGCGCGAACGCTTTTCGATTCCGCTGGTAAAGCACGCGGCCCTGAACCGCTTCCGCGGCGAAGGCGGCAAAATCGTGGAGTTTGATTTCAAGATCACCGCCTCCGATTTCGTGGTGGATTTTTATCCGCCGCAATATGCCCTCTACCGCGCGCCGCAGGCCGAAGGCGCCGACTTTGAATTTGTCGACAAATTTCCCGTTCCCGAAAACAGCGACGTCATGGAGCTGAAGGAAGGCGGACAGGTTGCGCTCGAAGAACTCCGTCAGGACGGCACCGATTGGAAACCGTTTCTGCATCTGCCCAACGGATATGCCCTGCAGCGCCTGCAGCATACGCCCAAACACTTTGAAGCGCTGCTGCACCTGACCGACGAAAGCGGCGAAGAGCTGGAACGCAAAGTGATGGTCAACCATCCGGTCGACTTCAAAGGCTGGCGCTTTTACCTCTCCAGCTACGACCAGCAGCAACGGCTTTATATCGTGCTCAGCGCCCGCCGCGACCCCGGCCGCGGCGCGGTTATTGCCGGCCTCTGGGCCGTCATCATCGGCGTCACCCTCATCTGTTTCGCCAAAGCCGAGGAGGCGCGCAAATGAACCTGACACCCCTCGCCGACATTTCCCTGCTGGCCGCGCTCGGTCTCTACGCCATTGCGTTCATTCCCGCCTGCCTGCGCAAACGAACCCTTTCGGGCGCGATCATGAGCGCGGGCTGGCTGGCCAACCTCGCACTTTTCATCATCAACTGGATTGCCGCCAAGGAACCGCCCTTCGGGAACATGTATCACGTCATGATTTTCCTGTCGCTCTGCTTCCCGCCGACCCTGCTGGTGTTGACATGGCGGCATCGGCTCGGCTGGCTGACCGACTACTTTGCTTTCGCGGCCGTCATTCCGCTGGCCGGCTCACTCTCCATGGGGCGCGATATCCACTGGAGCCGCATGCCCGCGCTACAATCGCCGTGGTTTGTGCCGCATGTCTTTGCCTACATGGTTTCCTATGCGCTCGCCGCCGTCGCCTTTGCCGTCACCCTCGCCGGCCTCTTCTCCGCTCAGCGGCAGGAGGAAAAAGTTGAACCCTTCCGCAACGCCAGCCACCTTCTGCTGCTCGTCGCCTTTCCCTTCATGACCTTCGGCATGCTTTCGGGCGCACTCTGGGCGGAGGAAGCCTGGGGAATTTACTGGTCGTGGGACGCCAAAGAGACGTGGGCACTGATCACCTGGGCCGCCTACCTGATCTACTTCCACTGCCGCCTCTCCCCGACCCTGAAGCGTCATGCGACCCTCGCGCAGATCATCGCCTTCCTGGCCCTGCTGACCACCTTCCTCGTGGTCAACCTGCTGCCCAAAATGGGCAGCCTGCTGCACAGCTATGCCTAATGCAGCTTTCACGCCGACGTTGCTTTTGGCGCAGGGAGTTTCCTCGCAGAGAGACAGAGGTCGCAGAGCTTTTTTCAAACAATATACCTCAGCGTTCTCAGCGTCTCTGCGAGGAATATAATAAATGATAATTCCGCTATTGATCCAACCGCACATCCACCCGGTAGAAGCTCGGGGCGGTGCGCGGAACATTGTCCGTGTAGCTGTTGACCGGATACGGCAGATCGTCGGAAATATAGCTATTGGTGGTGAGCGGCGCATAAAGCAGGTTGCCGCTCCAGCCCACATTATAAATGCGCCCTTCCACCGCATCCCAAGTGACGATGTACGACGCGCCGCCGTCCGGCGAAGCAAAGGTGACCACCTCAAACACCGACCCCGAATCGGTTGGATTGTGTCCGGAAATATATTCCGTCAGATTGTCCGCGCCATCGCCATCCGGATCCGCCTCCGGCTCCGCACCGGTGCTGCTTCCGAAATATTCGATTTCCCAGGAATCCGGAAGGTCGTCTCCATCCGTATCCGACGCGGAAGCCAAACCATCAACCAGCAACGAATAATATTGGTCGCCATCCTCCAGCGAACCGTCAAAATCAACGGTGACGGTGTAAGCACCGGCGGAGGGTGTTTGGATGTAGACCTGCTCGACATTGTCGATATCGTTTTCCGACGTTGCCGTGGCCGGATCCGCCGGATTTTCAACATCCAGCTTATAGGCATAAAACTCCGTGCCGCCCGGACCGCTTATCCGCAGATCAAGATCATTCACCAAAATCGAGGTGCGGTCATCTTCCGTCGAGCGCGCCTCTCCGGCCGGATCGGTCCAGCAGAGTGTGATGCGAATCGACTCCCCGCCGTCGGAATAAAAGCTGTAGGCATCGGACGGATTGCTCCCGTCCACCAGCTGCGCTTCGGTCATGCGATGCGTATTGCCCTCCGACACGTCTTTAATCAGCTCGGCCGCAGCCAGCGTATCCATGAGCCCCCAGCCATACTGATAGTCCGGGCCGGCGTTGCCCAGATCATCGGCCGTATGAATGATCAATCCCTTGAGCGTACTGGCGCGCATGGCCTGGCTCGGAAACAGATTGTCATAATAATCCACCAACAACGCCGCCGAGCCGCTGGCATTGGGCGTGGCCATGCTGGTTCCGTCCCCAGTGGCATAGTATCCATCTTCGCCGTATAGCGAAGTCAGCCCCACTCCATTCGCAACAATGTCGGGTTTGATGCGCCCATCATCAGCCGGCCCCCAGCCGCTGAAGGAGCTCATCTCGGCGTTGGCCAGCGAGCGGCTTGAGCCCGAAACCGCATCATCAACCGCCCCCACCGTCATAATGTTTTTGGCCGTTGACACCGAATCCATGGTGTCATAGCCCCCATTATCATACTCGCCGTCTCCCGGCGGATGGCTGAATGCGCTGTAGAGTTCTGTCTGGGAACTCCCGTACTGATAAACGCTGTCGCCCGCAGAAGGATTGTCAGAGCGATCGTTTCCGGCCGCCTTGAACGGCAGATAGTAGGGCGCATCATAAACAATGCCATCCCACTGCGCAGCCTCAGGCATATACATTCCGAACCAGGGATCCGTCGCCGAAGAATCCCAGCCCAGCCCATACCAACACCAGGCCTCCAGATCGTAATCCCATGACCAGCCCAGTCCATAGCCATAGGAATGGTTCGATAGATAAAGATCCGACGCACTGCCCGGCGCCGCGGCGGCCCGTCCTGTCATTTCACTAATGTCCGATTCCCAGTCGTAGGAATCCAGGTGGGCTTCGGGAGCCATTCCCTGCGCATCGGACCAATCCCCATCCGCCGCAATGGTGCCTCCGACATGGGTGGCATGCGTACTGACCGAAGAACCGTCCATGACGGTGACGCGGTTGCCCGAAAATTCGCTGTGAGTCGACAACACCGCGCCGCCGTCCCAGACCCCGACCGTCACCCCGGAACCATCCACGTTATAGGGGCTCGTGTCGCGCACGAGGTTGGCCGTCGTGGAGATCGCCGCATCCGCATTCTTGGTGGAATAAATGACCGGCCGGCCGTCGCGTATCGCCATCAGCTCGCGCACCTTCCCGTTATACTCATGCCGCATCGAGATTCCGCGGGCCGCGGCCCACTCCCGGGCCTCCTTTTTCTCAAGCGCAGCACGCTGCCGTGCCTGAAGCGCTTTCTGGGAGCGCCGGGAAGGCCGCTCCGCAAATGTTACGTGACGATTGGAGTTTGTCCGCCCCCAGGAAAGGGGTGAAATCAAAAGAAGCGCCGCGCACGCGACCAGTCCTTTCGAGCCGTTGCACTGCATTCTTCTGATTTTTCCCATGTTTTATCCTTCGCGTAGAGTGGCGCCGAGTTGCTTACACAGGAACTCGGTTAATTTTTGGTGCGCTTTGTTGACTTTTTTATCAGTCAGAGTCTGCTTAGAAGAACGATACACAAAAGTATATGCAAGACTCTTCTTGCTCTTTTCAATACCTTTGCCCTGATAGACATCGAAGAGGCCGAAGCTTTCCAGATCCTTCGGGTTCGCCTTCTTGATCAGCTTGACGACATCCTCGTGTTTGACGGATTCGTCGAGCACCAGCGCAATATCGCGGCTCATCGACGGGAACAGGGCCAGCTCCTCGGTCTTGGAAATTTCAAAGACATTTTTGAGCAACGCATCAAGCTGCAGTTCGGCGGCGGCGATCGGCCCGGTCAGGCGCCACTCGTCGCGCGCAGTCTTATTAACCAGCCCCATGTAGCCGACGGTTTCGCCGTCGACCAGAACGGAGACGGCCTTGCCGGCTTCAAATTCAGGACGGTCTTGGGCCTTAAAAGTGATGGCGAGCTTCTGGTTGTCCGCCAGCTTTTCAACCAGCCCCTTCATCCAGACAAACATTTCCTCTTCAGACACCGGCGCGCGCTTATTGAGTTGCGAACGGCCCACCGGGCCCATCATACCGAGCGAAACGGTTTCGGTCTGTACCGGCGCGCCGTCGACGCGCTTAAAGGTGCGGCCGAGTTCATAGAAACAGGCTTCGTTAACCTGACGCGAATGGTTGCGGCCCAGGCTTTCGACCAGCTGCGGGATGAGCGACGTGCGCATCACCGACTGATCCATGCTGATCGGATGCGGCAGCTCTTCGCGCTCGGCGCGGTTTTTCTTGTTGAAGAGGTCGAGCAACGGATGGTTGACGAGCGTATAGTTCATGATTTCGCTCACACCGAGACCCTGCAGCACATTGCGCAGACCGGAAACGGCGCGCACGCGCGAGTCGTCGGAGTCGGGAATCACCTTCGCCAGCGGCGTTTTGGCCGGGATATTATCGACGCCGTGGATACGGGCAATCTCTTCGACCAGATCCACTTCGCGTTCGAGGTCGAGCCGGAAGCTCGGCGCCACCGCAACCGCGGTTTCGCCGTTGTCGTCTTCGATGCCGATTTCGAGCGCGTTGAAAATCCGTTTCATATCGGCATCGGAGATTTCCGCACCGATCATCGATTCGATGCGCTTCCACGCGAAGGGGATGCGAATCTGCTCCTTCGGCTGCGGATAGGCATCGATAATGCCGGCACAAAGTTTGGCACCGGCCAGATCGCACATCAGCGCGGCCGCGCGGCGGCTCGCCCACTCGACGGAGTCGGTATTGACGCCGCGCTGGAAGCGGTAGGACGAGTCGGTGATCAGGCCCAGCTTTTTGGCGGTATGGCGAATGGTCGAGGTTTCGAAAGCGGCGGCTTCGAGCAAGATAGTCGTCGTGCCGTCCTTGATTTCGCTTTCGCCGCCGCCCATGACGCCGGCGATGGCGGAAGGTTTTTGGGCATCGGCAATGACGAGCATCTCTTCGGTCAGCTCGCGCTCAATATCGTCGAGCGTCTGCATCTTTTCCCCCGCCGCGGCGGTGCGGACAATAATCTGGTGGCCGGCCACGAGGGTTTTGTCGAACGCGTGCAGCGGATGACCGGTTTCGAGCATGACATAGTTGGTGATGTCGACCACGTTGTTGATCGGGCGGACATCGGCGGCCTCGAGGCGCTTCTGCATCCACTCGGGTGAGGGCGCAATGGTAGCCCCCTTCAGAACCCGCGCGGTATAGCGCGGGCATTTTTCCGCATCATCAATGCGTACGGCGATCTCGGCCGCGGCTTCGCCCGCGGTTTCCTCCACATCGAAAACGGGTATTTTGAGCTCGGAGCCGTAGAGCACCGCCATTTCGCGCGCAACGCCGATCATGGAGAGGCAGTCGGGGCGGTTCGGCGTAATTTCGAGTTCGATGACCGTTTCCGGCTCGCCCCAGACCTGAACAAACGGCGTACCGGGCTCGAGGCCGGAATCCAGCACCAGCAGGCCGGAATGATCTTCGCCCAGGTCCAGTTCATCCTTGGCGCAGAGCATGCCCATGGAAACCTCGCCGCGGATCTTGGCCTTTTTGAGCGTGATGCCGCACGGCAGCGTGGTGCCGACGGGAGCAAAGGGATATTTACCGCCGACCTCGACGTTCGGTGCTCCGCAGACCACGCGCATGGTCTCTTCGGCACCATATTCGACGGTGCACATGCGCAGTTTGTCGGCGCCGGGATGCGGCTCAACCTTCTGCACTTCGCCGACCACCACGCCGGCAAAATCGGAACCGATCGTTTCAATCGCTTCCACTTCCAGCCCCGCGAAGGTCAGCTTGTCCGCCAGGCCCTCGATGGTGTCTTCAAAATCAACATATTCCTTCAGCCAACTGACTGCTACTTTCATATCCTTGCTCCGATTGCGAAAAATGAGCGTTGTTTATATAGTTTAGGGCGTTCCGGCTCAAGTGCGAACGGCGTGATTCGCAATGGGCATTTTGTCTAAAAAAGCCGATCCCCGGCAGCTGCCTTGACAACCTCGACGAACAGGCTTATTAGGACTGACACGGTTAAAGAAAGCCGTGTGTGGATGGTTCCCGCGTGTCGGAAGGTTAGCTCCAATAAAACATAGGGAGAATGCCATGAAAATGAACATCGACATGCCGCAAGTCATGAAGTGCAACGCACAGGAATGTGTGTACAACAACGAGGGCGCATGCCACGCTCGCGCCATCACCGTCGGTGATGGAACCACTCCCCATTGCGACACAGCGTTCCAATGTGGAAGCCACTGCAAATCAAGAGCAACAGCCGGCGTTGGTGCATGCAAGGTTTCCGGATGCACGCACAACGTCGACTTCGAGTGCCAGGCCAGCAGCATTGCCGTGGGCATGAGCCAGGGTCGCGCCATGTGCAAGACCTGCGAGATGTAAGCCATCCTCCGCAGAAGCCATCCACACAACCGCTTCCTGTTCCGGATCATGGCCAACCACAAAAAAAACCGCCCTCGGCCGAGAGCGGTTTTTCGCATTCGCTAATGAACGGATTAGCGGGCGTAGAATTCGACGACCAGCGAGATTTCGCAGGTAACCGGAACTTCTTCCATGGTGGGAAGGCGGTTCAGTTCAGCCGTGAGTTCCTTGTCGTTGGCCGTGACGTATTCCGGCGTCTTGGCAACCTGCTGGGCCAGAACGAATGCGTCCAGGTCCTTGGACTTGTCGCGAACGGTGATCTTGTCGCCGATGCGCAGGGAGTAGGACGGAATGTTGACCTTCTTGCCGTTTACGCGGAAGTGCGCGTGGGAAACCATCTGACGGGCCTGGTAGATCGTGCGGGCCATGCCGGCGCGCAAGATCACGGCGTCGAGACGGCTTTCGAGCATCTGCAGCATCACTTCACCCGTGTTACCCGGCTTGCGAGCGGCCTTCTTGAAGTAGGAACGCAGCTGCTTTTCGCTGAGGTTGTACTGGTAGCGCAGACGCTGCTTTTCGGTCAGCTGGCGACCAAAGTCGGACTGCTTGCCGCGGCGACGGTTCGGGCCGTGCTGTCCCGGAGGATTCGGACGGCGTTCCAGATATTTTTCAGATTTCGGGGTGATGGCGATGCCGAGACGACGTGCCTTCTTAATTTTCGGTCCAGTGTATTTCATTTTATTTCCTTTCAGCTTCCCGCGTGTATCCCTGCAAATTAAGCCGGCTTTACCGGCCGCCCGTTTGGATTGTTCGAATCCGGGCGCTCGCCCCGCACCATGCGGTATTGCTCTCTTTTGGCGATGATCCTTCGGTCAGGATTGCGTTTTACGGGAAACAGACGGGCATTTATATAGGATCGCCTTTGCGAGTCAACCCCGTTTGCCCGCAAATATTTGCGCCGCCACGCATTCCTTGTCTGGAACCGTTCATAGACGTGAATCAACATGAATATGGATGAGAACTCCTGGCATTTACGTCCATTAACGTTTATTCACGGTTCGCGAATGTATGAGAGATCATACTGTCTGCCCAAACAGGAAAGCTTGCTTTAAGCCCCTGCACCTCTATGGTCTTCCGATCCGCATCATGAAAAAAGCATTCGAACAGATTCCATTCAACCCGGCACGCTGGCCCTTCTTCTATGGCTGGATGATCCTCTTCTGGGGCATTACCGGCTTCCTGCTCAGCGCACCGGGACAGACCACCGGCGTCTCGGCCTTCACCGAACCGCTGATCAACCGGCTGGGCATCAGCCGCCTCGATCTCTGCATCGCCTACGGCATCGGCACCTTTGCCAGCTCCTTCCTGATCACGCCCGCCGGAAAGCTCTTCGACCGCATCGGCGCACGCTGGATGGCGACCACCTCCTGCCTTTCGCTGGGCACCGTCCTGCTGCTGCTCAGCCAGACCGACCATATTGCCGCCGCGCTGACCAACCTTCTGCCCGCGCCCCTGGCGCGCTCCATCACGCTGGCCGTTCTCTTCTTCCTGCTTCGCTTCAGCGGACAGGGCGTACTCACCATGGCCTCGCGCAATATGGTAATGAAATGGTTCGATCACCACCGCGGGCTCGTCAGCGGCATCAGCGGAGCCGCCATCGCACTGGGCTTTTCCCTCGCCCCCACCCTCTTCAACAGACTCATCACCGCCCATGACTGGTCAACCGCCTGGCTCCAGACCGGCATTGCCCTGATTCTCATTTTTGCTCCGTTGCTGCTCCTCTTCTTCCGCGACAACCCCGAAGCCTCCGGCCTGGTTCCCGACGGAAAAAGCGCATCGACAACCGAGCAGGAAAAGCAAACACCCCGCCGCCAATTCACGCTTTACGAGGCCCGCCGCACCTTCGCCTTCTGGGCCTTTGCGCTGGCCATGGCGCTATTCGCCCTCGTGAACACCGCCTTCACCTTCCACATTGAAAGTATTTTTCAAAACGCCGGAATGGAAGGTTCCCGCGGATTCGCCATCTTTCCGCCCAGTGCGATCATTGCCGTTATCGTCACTTTGCTTGGCGGCTGGCTCAGCGACCGCATACAACTGCACCGGCTCCTCGCCGTCATGCTGGCCGCACAGGGCATCAACCTGGCCGGCATTGCCCTGCTGGCTCCGGGCTGGCCGATTGCGGTCATCATTCTGAGCGGCGGCGTGACCGGCGGACTTTTCGGCGTCCTCATGAGCGTGACCTGGCCGCGCTACTATGGCCGCGAGCACCTCGGCGCCATCAGCGGGCTGTGTATGACCTTCATCGTTGCCGCCAGCGCCGTTGGCCCCGCCCTCTTCAGCGGCATCCTCAAACTCACCGGACACTACACGCTGGGATTCGTACTCTGCCTGCTCATCGCCCTCATCCTGCTCGGCGGCGCCCGCCGCGCCCGCAACCCGCAGCGGACCGCGCTCTAATGCCGCCCCGGCCTACTCGGCGGCAGCAGGAACCCAATTCACGAGATGTTTCTCGAGAACGGCCCGGACATCCGCAACGTGGAGCGGCTTGGAAATATATTCATCCATGCCGGCTGCCAGATATTTTTCGCGATCGCCGGGCATGGCATAGGCCGTTGTCGCGCAAATCAACGTCCGCGGGCGGTCTTCCTCCCACTCCCGCCGGCGTATGGCCTGTGCGGCATCGAACCCGCTCATCAGGGGCATTTCAATGTCCATAAAGACCAGATCGTACGATCGGATCCCAACCATTTCAACGGCTTCAATTCCGTTGTGCGCCAGGTCGGTATGGCAGCCCATTTTCTGTACCATTTTCTGCAGCACCAGCTGATTCAGCTTTTGATCCTCGGCAATGAGTATCACCGGGCGTTTGCGTTGCGTACCTTCCGCATGGGCCGGCCGCCCAACCGGCAGCCTGACGATAAACAGAGAGCCCTGCCCCTCCACACTCTTAACCGCCAGTTCCCCGCCAAACAGTCGGACAAGCTGCTCGGCCTTGAAGAGGCCCAGCCCGCATCCGCCGAATGAACGGCTTGAAGAACCATCGCCCAAAACAAACGATTCGAAAATGCCCGCCTGTTTTTCTTCCGGAATACCGATCCCGCTATCCCGCACACAGATGGACAGTACCCCCGCCTCGGCGGAAACGGACCGGAAGAATGCCTGCACACGGACAAATCCCTGTTGGGTAAACTTGATCGCGTTCTCCAGCAGACTCACCAGAATCTGGCGGACATGGGTTTCATTCATGAGCAGGAAGGCAGGAACATGACGCGAATACCCCCTCGCCAGGTCAAGGTTCTTGGCTAACGCCTCCTGCTCGAAAAACAGCATTAAGTCGTCAATCACGTTGCAGATGTTTACCTCTTCCTTGTGCATCGTCACCTTGCCGGTCGTCAGGTTGGCGACGTCAAGTAGCCGGTCGATCAACCCCAGCATATTCTCGCTGCACTGGAGAAGGGTATCCACCATTTCACGCTGCTCGCTTCCGTGCAGCTCCTCAGCCAACAACTGCGCCATGCCGATGACGCCGTTCATCGGGGTACGCAGCTCATGGCTCATATTGGCCAGAAATTCGGACTTGGCCAGATTCGCGTGTTCCGCCAGCTCCTTGGCCATCTGCATGCGCAGCTCCGACTCCTTGAGCTGCGTGATATTCAAATGCGTGCCCACCATGCGCACCGGAGCACCGGCGTTGTCTCGCGCCACGACTTTTCCCCGGGCGAGCACCCAGATCCAATGGCCGTCCTTGTGGCGCATCCGGAATTCGGACTCATAGGCTGCGTCTGGAGAGGTGCTTGTTAGATGGTTGTTAAACGTTTCGATAAACCGGTGATAGTCGTCGGGATGCACACGCTGTTTCCAGCTTTCCACACGCATCTCCACCTCATCGAGCCCATAGCCGAACATGCGGCACCATTGCCCGTTGTAGCGCGCCGTGCCGGAGGGAAGGTGCAGCCACCAGAAACCCAGATCTGCTCCGCGCAAGGCCTGTTCAAACTCGAACTGGGAAGCCTGCAGCTCCGTATCCAGGTGCCGGCGCACCAGCGTCAGCCACAGCAGATCGGCTGACGTCTGCAGCATCTGCCGGTCGCAGTGGTACCACGCGCGCCGCTTGCGCACGGTGGCCACCCCGACAAACGCCCGCAGGCTGCCCTGATCGGCAATGGGCAGCACTAGAAGGGATCGGACGCCCTGCGCCTGAAATACGCGCTGCTCGTTCGCCGCGGCCGCCGGCATGTCGGACACATCATCAATCACGATCATCCGCCGAGCCTGCAGCTCCCCCATCCACCAAGGCAGGGCCGAAACGGGAATCCGCTGATGGTGCCCCTTTTGGGGCGTCTCGGTTTCGGCATACCATTCGTGCGTGTTGCTGATGTACCGGTTGTCTTCATCCAGCTGGAAAAGAAAAACATAGTCAACGGCGGCCGTTTGGCCGATCTTCATGAGCGTGCGCTCGATGGTTTCATCCAAACCATCCTCTGTCGCACTCAACGGCGTGGAAGAAAGGTCGCTCAGCATGTGGTTGTACATTAGGCGCCGGGCCGCAGCTTCGCCGCATTCCTGAACGAAGCCAACATTCCGAACAGCCCCCGCAATCAACGGCACACCATCGCGCAGCCCCGAAGACGTACAAATTTCAGCATCCAGCATCTGCCCGCCGCGGCTTTTCAGCGTCAAGGCAAAGCTGCCAAACCGGTTTTTTCCGGCGTCCTCAAGCATACGGGCGGCCACTGCAACGGAAGTTTCACGGCAAAGGTCCATCAGTCTCTTTCCGACCACTTCGTCGTGGGTATAATCCAGCAGGCGCTCGAGTGTCGGGTTCGCCTCCACAATCGTGCCGTCCGGCTGCATCACCAGCGACATTTCAGGCATCGCCTCGAACGCGACCTCAAGCGTCGTCTTCAGTTCCTCCTCTTTGGCACAGGTGAGCCGCTCGGCGGTAACATCGCGTCCTACCGAATGAAACTCAACCACATTGCCGGCGGCGTCGAGCATTGGCACATTGTTCCAGTCGTGAACAACCATTTTGCCATTGCTGTTGTTTGCGCAATACTCATGGCGCATCACCTGGCGGTACATGGTTGCATGCGCGATCCGCGTCAGAACCGTCTCCTTTTCCTCCTCCGGTACAAAGTCGATCCATTTTCGCCCGATCAGCTCTTCCGCAGAGCTCCCAAAAGTTTCGCAATACGCATGATTCACATAGGTCAGTGTGGTGTCGGGCGTCCAGCGGCTAACGGCATTCGGCTGGCTCTCGATCATGATCCGATAGCATTCCGCCAGCTGTCGGGCCTTGCAGTATTCCTGCGCACAGATCTCCGACGACTCCTCCGGCCGCGCCAAGCGGTCTGGCTCGTCTATCGCGCCAATACCATCGGTCTTTTCGATGAACTCAATCAGCTCATCGCGCCGCCCGGCATAAATCAGATCCATCAGGCCCAGCAGCTTTTGCGTCACGGCCGGCACGGCAACAGTGCCGTTGCACCATTCCTGGATCGTGGTAGCCGGACACCCGCACAACATGGCGGCGAGGCCGTCGCTTAACCCATATTTGGCCTGAAAGTCGCGCAGCAAGGTATGAGCCGCGCTTCCCTTTCCTGTTTTTGCTGTCATGTGCTTACCCCGACAAAGTTAAAGATCCTAAAGAAATATCGCAGATTCTGCCGTCATCACAGATGCGGTCTATTCAGAAACCCCTATTACATTACCTCCCGATCATCTACAAAAAATACTCTTACAATATATTGCATCGAACCATTCAAATTAACGCGGCGCATCCCCGGTTTCGGACAAGGAGCCTATGCATGCTCTCCAAATATGCATCCGGCAGACACAGGGCATATCATGCCGGCATGTGCCCTGAACTTGTCAGAAAGCGAGACCAATGCCGATATGGAGGCGGGCCTCGGCAGGAATATCGTTGCCGTCATACTCGGCCTCGCTGCCCACCGAATAGGCCCCGGCGACATCGGTCCGGAGGCCAAAGATCCTGGCGCCGACGCCCGCGGTCAGAACCCAATCCCGATCCGACTCCGCCAGGTTGTTGTAGGCCCCGGCGCGCAACGCCACCGCCCAGAGATCCAGCTCGCCACCCACGGACAGCCGCTGAATGTCATACCCCTCAAGCAGGGTTCCGGCTTCAAGCAGGTCATACTTGATCTCCAGAGAAAACCGCTTCGAGGGAATCAATGCCGCCCCCAAAGTAACCTGTGGATCGATTTCCACATCCGGCACGACAATATCCACCTGTTCCCCGTTAACCGTCAGCGTATCCGTGTAGCCATCGAATGTCGGGCGGTTGATATTGTGGGCCACCGCCGCAAACTGGAAATTTTTGATGCGGTAGAGAGCGCCGAGATCGAGGCCGAAGGTCACGGTGTCGGACTCCGTATCCGAAACGCTCTCGACCGCCTCGTCGAGGTTATCCTCATCAAACACCCACACCCGGGTTCCCAGCACCCGGCCCAACATCGCCTTCGCCGTGATGCCCACCGAAAGGTTTTCATTGATCGCCCGGCCATAGCTGAACGGCACCTCGGTCATTGCAAAGCCGCGCGCCGCAACCGAGGTCGTGTTGCTGTCAATGTTTGAGCTTCCCGTCAAATCCAACTCGGTCAGAAAGTCGGCGACATTATCAACATCGGACTGCTTCAGGGTTCCATCGGCAAGAAGCTGCCCCAACTGATAGTCGAGATAGTCCACGGTTGCATCGTCAATCCCAAGGTCGGCCTTTATGGCATCACGCTGCGTTCCGCTCAAAATGGGGTCGGTATATCCGGCCGGATACCCCGAATCGGCTGAAGCGACTGAGGCGATGTCAGTTATGAAGGCGGCAAGGTCCTGTTCCAGCCCGAGGTTGGCGGTATCAAGCTCCTGCACCCATGCCGTAGTTTCACCGAACAGACGGACGCCAAAGGCAAAATGCCCAATGCGCATGGAAGTGCCGGCCGTGGCATCCATGTAGAAAAAGTTCCCGGGTTCGTCTATACCGCTCAAGGCCCCGGCCATGGCCACCAGATTGCGGACATTTTCCTGGTCGGCCGCGCTGTCGCCGGTATTGAAACTGTCGATATTGTCAAAATCGATGTCCGTAAGGATGTCGAGATAGCGCCCCATGTCTTCGCTCATGGAATATCCCGCGCCGACATCGATCAGATTCCAGCCGAAATGTTTGTCGGCAAGCCCGTTGTTGTCGAGCAGGTCGAAAAGTGCCTCGTCCGTCGCAGCGGGTTTCGGCTCCATCGGCCCGAAGGGCCCGGGAATCGGCCCGGCCTGGCTTCCGTTAAACTCCACATCGGCAGCCGACTCAGATTCGGGCAAAACCGCCTCGGCCTCAGGCATGGCGTTGGTTTCGGCAGTCGCAGCTTCAACGGTATTCGTGACAGTAACCGCGGCCGGAACAGCATTGGTTTCCGCCATCGGCTGGTCGGCGCGGGATTGACTCATAAAACCCAACACCGCCGGATTGTGCCACTGCGCCGTTGCGTCATGAACCGATGCCGCGTGGGCGCCGGCCATGCCGGTCGCGCGCGCGCCGACAAAGGTATATTGCTCTCCCCGGGAAATTCCCGAAACCGCAAATACGAAAACCAGCGCAAATGCACTCTTGTTTTGCATGTCACCTCCGTTGTTGTGTCCTGAAATCATAGCCCTCCGAACACCTTTCGGGAAGCACTATTAATGCTCAACGGGAATGCTCTCGTCGGCCACAACAGAGGCCCGGCTTGTTGGCCCTCACAGCAGGCCCGCGATGCGCTCATCCAACGCCTGCTGATCCAGGGCAAACGAAGCGAGGCCCGCGAGATTCATCAGGGAATCGAGGGCAAGCTCGCCTCGGGCCATGTGCGCCGCCCATTTGTCATGCACCGGAATCTTTCCGTCGGCAGCGATGATTGCCAACTCATCGGTCGACATGCGGGGGAAGAGGTCCCCAATACCGGCCGCGTGCGACCGCTCGACGAGTTCATCACCCGTCTCCGGAGGATTCGCAACCAGCCCGTCGGCAAATGCGAGTTCCCGGTCGCCAATGCGATAGACTTTTGCAATGGGCGGATCCGCGTCTTCCATAACACAACCTCCCATGCCGCCCTTCCATGCTCCATCCAGCTGCTCGGGCGCCTCCGCAGCCACCGCCGCGGGAAGCGTCAGGACATCAATGCCGCTGAGCCGCTCCAGCTGTTCGGCATTGCGAAGGGAGGCGGCAATTTGGCGGGACGGGCTTTTTATTTGCCTCAGAAAACGCTGGCTGGCCCAGGTGGCGCGTTCGCCCAGCCAGTCGCCGTTGGGCAATTGATGTTTTTCGGCATAGGCATTCAGGCGCCCCAGAAAGACATTAACAAAGTTCGGAGCGGAGAAGCGGGCTGCAATGGCATTTTGCCGGGCACCGAACCCCAAGGTGAAATTGACGGGAATCTCCTCCCGCCGCAGGTGCCGGGTCGCAATGAAACCGGAGGGCGTAAGGGGAACCTTAACAATAAATGCCGGACTGAGGTTCGCAAAGCGATGCGCATAGTGCTGGGTGGCCGCAATGTCGTGGGCCACTCCGGTGTGCAGCTCCACGCTGACTCTTGCGTGAAAGCGATTGACCAGCCGCAACCCATGAACAGCATTCAGGATAAAACTAATCTCAAGAACCTGTTGCTCGGCGGGCAGCTCTGCAACCACCGGCCGGGCCTGCTTAACCAGGGGATCATAGATCCCCTTCTGAATCTCCTTGTTCAGAAGCGTATTGTTGGTCGTCAGGCCACAAAAGTCACCGGTCCACAGATGGGATGCCGCCTCGATGTCACCGGTGTCGAGCCAGAGCTCGCTCCCGCGCGCGCCCAACGCACTCCAGAACGGGGCGGCCGGCCGCTGCAACGGGTTCTCGGCGAAAGCCGCGGCCCGTTCGTGGATGAAGTTGGAGATTCGTGTCATTAGTTCTGAAGCAATCATGATCCACCTCCCTCATAGTTACGTTCCGCATTCACATTTAGGCCCCCAAACGCGATTCTGTCAACCTGATAACCCGCCATGAGAGTCCGGCTGGAAGGGCCTTCTAGTACTCTGCGGAAATGTGATCCGGAACGACGGTGGCGCGGCGGTCGAGCAGGTCGATGCTTTTCCAGCGACCGGAACGGAAGCGCAGCGTGAAACCGATTGCGAGCAGGACGATATAGATCAGCGTCCACGACCAACTGATGTAAATATTCAGCTTAAACACCAGCACGATCAGCAGCTGCCCCAGCACGAGAAAACCCCAGGCAACGGCCGACTGGAAATACATCACAAAATGGGTGTCGCCCGCGCCCTTGAGCGCGCCGGACAAAATGATCGCCGTGGCGTCGGCCATGCCCCAGACCGCCAACATCGCCAGCAGAATGCGCACGGCCCTCTGCAGTTCGGCGAACGGAACGGTTCCGGCGGCGTTGCCCTCGAAAACGCTGGTGTAGAATCCGGGGAAGAGCAGGAAGGTGATTCCGATGGCGGCGATGTAGCCGATCCCGATCCGGAGCGCCAGCCAGCCGACCCGCTCCGCATAGTGCGGTTGATTGCGGCCGAGATATTGCCCCACCAGAATCGAGGCGCCGACGCCCATGCCGATCATCGGCATGAAGGCAATCAGGTTGACGCTCAGCGCAATATTACTGGCAATGTGCGCCACCGGCCCCATCCGGCCGACCAGCAAAACAAAAACCGTGAACGCCGCAACATCGAAAAACAAATGGATCCCCGCCGGCAGCCCGAAGCGGATCATGCGCCGGAAGAGCCACGGATCCAGCCGCAGATTTTTGAAGGTGCGGAATTCGGCATTGATCGGTTTAGAAAAATAGAGCAGCGCAAAAATCAGCGGACTCGTCCAGGATCCGATCACAGTCGCCCAGCCCGCGCCGATAATGCCCATTTCCGGGAAGCCCCACTTGCCGAACACAAAAATATAGTTCAGCAGAATGTTCAGCGCGTTTGCAAAAATGTTGCAGCCCATAACGACAAAGGTTTTGCCGCGGCCGGAAAAAAAGCTGCTCAGCGCCGAACTCAGCGCCATGCCGCCGCCGCACCACATCAGAATCCGCAAATAGTCCTCTTCGAGCGCCAGCACCTCCGCGCCATGCCCGCTGATTCGCAGCATCCACAGTCCGATCGGGGTCAGCGCCATGATCACCGGAAAGGCAATCAGCGAAAAGAGCATGCCCTGCGCCGTTGCCCGCGCGCAGCCCTCCTTATCGCCCGCGCCCCAAAACTGCGCCACAAACGTGTTGGCAAATCCCGACAGCGCCATAAAGCCGCAGACCAATGTGAAAAAGAGAATGCCCGCCGGCAACGACGCACGAAACTCCGCCTCGCTGTGCCACGAAAGGAAAAGACGGTCGCAAAAATTGAGTACCGCAAACGTGCCGGAATTGACGATCAGTGGCCAAGCGATCGACATCAGCTCGCGCCAGCCGCCAAACGGCCGCGCCTCTGTTTCAGCAGGGTGCATAGAGCGCGAAATCTACGCTGAAACCCCGCCGGATAAAACCCGAAATAGTATTTTTCACCACAGAGGGCACAGAGAACACAGCGCCCGCTGTATCTTTTTAAACACTCCACTCTGTGCCCTCTAGCGAGCCCGGCGAAGCGGGTGGTTAAAAAAACATCAGGATTGGAAGAAGCGTTTGGCGTTGGTGAAGGTGAGTGCCGCGAGCGATTCTTCGGACACGCCGCGCAGTTCGGCGGCTTGGGCAAGAACGTGCCGCAGGTTGGCGGGTTCGTTTAGCTTGGACTCGAGCCCATGCGGCAAAATGTCGGGCGCGTCGGTTTCGATAAGGATGCGGTCGTCCGGCACCGCGCGGATGGCCGGGCCGGCCTTTTTGTTGTTGGGCCGGGTGATGGAGCCGGAAAAGGAAATATAGGCGCCGCACTTGAGCAGCTCCTGCGCAACTTCGGCGGAGCCGCCGAAACAGTGGATCAGCATGCCGCGCGGCAGTTCGCCAAACTGGTCGAGCAGTTCAATCAGCCGCCCCCAAGCGCGGCGACAATGAATGCTGACCGGTCGTTCAAGCCGCCGCGCCAGTTCGAGCTGCGCGAGAAAGACCGATTCCTGCGCCGCATCGTCGCGCTCGTCAATCGCATGATCGATCCCGATTTCGCCGACACCGGCCTGCGGATATTTCAAAAGTAGATTTTCGAGCAGTTGAAGCCAGTCGGACGAGCAGTTGCGGATAAACCATGGATGAATTCCGAAGGAGGGATAAACGCCGTCGTAGGTTTCGAAAATTTGAATGACGCGTGGCCAGTCGTCCTCGCAACAGCCTTTCACGCCCATCGCCACCACGCCGTTGGCGTGCGCACGCGCCATCACCGCGTCGAGGTCGAGGAAAAGGCGGTTATCCTGAATATGGTTATGAGAGTCGAAGAGCTTCATGTTGCCGAAGCTAACGCATTCGCCCGATGCCGGGCAAGAACCCGCCGCTCGCTTTTGGTGGCCGAGGTTTACAACTGATTCCAGCCATATGTTTTGACGTCCATCCCGCCGGCATCAATCAACGCGGTCACCATCCATGCCGGCAAAACCTTGTGATCGAAATCAATAACCAGCCGGGAGGTCTCTTTCATCTTTATGCTATCGCCGGAAACAATGGCCCCGGTGATATCCAGATAGGAATCGTCTTCCTGAAAATCAAAATTGCCGCCGGCGGCATGGAGCAGGCCGATAAAGTCTACGCTACCGTATACCTTCAAATCTCCACCGGCTTCGATGGTTGATCCGACACCGGAGTCGGACATGGTGATTTGCCCCAACTCGGCATTGCCATTGTTCCAAATGTAAACGCCATGGCCAATATTCCCGCTAACACCGGAGGCTAAAACTCCGTTGCCGCCGGTAATGATGGTGACGCCATCTCCAATGGCATAATCCCCCGACGGTTCATAGTTGCCGCTCATGACAATCGTTCCTCCGAAACCACTGATGCTTGTCGCCGTCACATCACCATTCACATAGTTTGTAACTCCCGCTGCTAAAGTAATCGAAGAACCGAAACTACTGCCGGAAACTCCCGAATCCGAGGCCGTTTTTATTTCTTCATCAAAGCCGGTCGGGGTGGGAATTTCGATACTGGTGGTTTCATTCACGTAATCCACGTCGGACTTCTTCCCTTTCCATTCGACCCCCCCCGTGTTGTATACTGTTCCATTAATCGTTATCGGCGAATAGAACAGAAACTTCTGTCCATCTTTCAGGCCGACCATACTGCCATCGACTTCTGACTCTGCCCCGAGATCACTGTCCCCCATACCGGCAACGAATGCGGCATCAATTGCCGGCTCGACCTCGGCCTTTGTCTCCAGGCTTACCTGCTGGCCGCCCACGGTTCCTTCCACCACAATGCTAAAAACGCCATTCAAATTCCAGACAGCCCACTTGCAGGCTCCGACACTTCCATCCGCATCGATTACAATATCCTTAAGCGTTCCTGTTTGGGGGGCATCGCGCCCTCCTATGGAATCATAAAAGAAGGAATCCGCCGACAAACGCACCGCCACCTGCTGCAGGCCGGATTCAGCAACCCAAAAGGCCTGAGCGGTATGGAGTTCATGTATTGCCTCCACGGCTGCGCGCTCGGCCAGCTTGAACATGCCGAGAGAAAGAATGCTGAGCGACAGCAACACCAGCATAACCATCACCAGTGTTCCACCATGCTTGTTTTTCTTGTCATTCATTGCTCAGTTCCGCGTAAAAACCGTAAACACACTGCTGACCACGCCTCGCCCGGAAGCGCTCTGATAGCGCAAAACCACCTGAACCTCGTCAGTGAGGAGTTCCGGAGAAAAACCGACAACCCCTCCCTCCATTAAAGCCACTTCGCCCTCCGGGCGCCCATAAAAAAGGCTGTTTCCCCGATGCACAATATATTCGGAATAATTCGTGCGCACGCCGCCGACAGTAAAATCGATCCCTGTATTGGGCGTGATGGAGATATGGGCTGCCGAAGAAGTGCGAATCTCACGTTCAATAACCTGCTGTGCCAGCGAGGCGTCTCGCTGCAAAGCAACCGCCTCAACGCTGTAGCGCCAACTTCTCCATCCATAGACCAGCATGAGCCCCACACTAACAGCCAGAATGCCAAACGCCACCATAGCCGCCATCATGTCGACCAGGCTGAAGCCCTGTTTAGCTTTTGCCGATGCTGCCATAACTACCCCTCGGCATTTCCCAAAAACGTTATAACCACCGGATCCTCCTCACGAACCGGAACAGTCACGCGCACAAGCAGGTGCAGCTCGCCGCCGATATCCTGTTTTTCCAGATAGGTGGTCGCAGAAAGCTGTCGACTGGCAACATCAAAACCAATGCGGTTCTTCAGCGACACCAAACCAATGTCATAAATGTTTCTCTCCATGATGGCAGACGCCTCAACCAATGCCTCCCGACGGGCCTGCTGGCGGGCCATAATGCTACCGGCATAGCGCATCGCCGCCGACCCGCCGACAGCCAATACCGCCAGCACAACTGTCGAAACCATCGTCTCCAGCAATGAAAATCCGTATTTTGACTTTTTGCTCATACATCCCAATCACGCAATGTACATGCCATTTTGCTAATTCCGGTTAGATTTCCTCCCAGCTCCTCTCTCCGGCAAAGAATCCGTTTCCGAGAGGAAGTCCTCTCATTTGGGTCGCGGCATCGCGAATACGGTCATCATAACCCACCTGCATCGCATAATGCCTCAGCGAATCGATCTCGCCGCTGGAAAGCAATGTTCTTGTGCCATTCTGCAAATCGACCGCATCCAGCCATTCACCGGTTGCGGGGTCATATTCCGCCGCACGATATTTTCCGCTCGAATCCTGTTCATACCAGTCGCGCAGCACCACCACGCGGTTTACGGCCATAAAGTTTCCGAAAACTTTAAATCCGCTGGTAGGCTGTTTTTGGTCCAGAGGATCGATGGCGCTCGTCATGTAGAGAAAATCGTTATTGGCAAACATAAAGGCATCGACCGAATAGGTGGTTCCATAGCGGGGATCACCAAAAAAGACATTTCCATCGCTCAGATACGTTTCTGATATCGAATCATATTGCCCGAGCGCAACAAGCACCAGCAGGTCGGGCATATCGCCGCCGACACCGCTGCCGCCCCGGTTTTCATACTCCAGGTTGTCGCAGATATGGATATCCCGACTCGAAATAATGGCCGCCTGACCATCCACCTCAAAACCATACGTATCCCGATTGTGGAACCATACATGGCCATCCACATAATAAATCTTGTCGTCGCCCAGACCCAGCGGAGTGACCGCCGTCGCTGGCGTGCCGGCACTGCCGACACTTGCCGGTTCAAAATAAAAATCGTCTCCGGCAGTCAGGGCATTGTCCGCAGCCCGGTCGGCAGGATTCTTGGTCACATTGAGCACATCACTCAGCGGGTGGTCACTCGGCAGGCGGCCGGATGAAACGCCGGCATCGTTGAAGATCTGCGCAATGTCATAGTCATTATTGTTGGCATAATCCATGACCGCCAGATCCGGCGCCGGATCGATATCGGCGCTGGCGCCGGAATGCTCGTAGCCACTCACCGGGTCGCCGATCATGGAGATGATGCCGGCCGCATCGAGATCGCCATTTACATTATAATTATTGGGAGTCGGCACTCCGATAAAACTGTCCTCGGCCAGCAGCACATCGCCGTTGATCGCCACATCCCCCAGCACGCTGTCTTTTCCGCCCCAGATGGATCCCGAATAAGACGGCGCCGGAGGCGTGTCATCTCCTGTTCCACGCAACTGAAACGTCCAATCGGAATCACGTTCACCGCCACCATGCACCGCCTTTTCGAACAGGCCGGAAGCAAATACCGCCACCATGCGAATGCGCCGCGTTGCCGTTTGTCCCCCCCGGATAACGACACCTTCCGAAATAAAGGTCCGAAGGCCATCATTCGGGTCCGGATCGGGTTCCTCCACCACTTCGAACGTGCCGCCGACAATGCTTGCGCCGGGCTGCGGCGCGATGACACCCCCGCCGCCAGCATACAAGTCGGCAATGCACCACTGCCGCCCGGCCTCGGCCAGCCAGAATGCCTGGGCACTTTTCAGTTCATATTCCGCTTCCCGGCCGGCATGCGCCGCCATATGGAACAGGGAGAGAACCAGAATACTGGTAAGAACAAGGATAATCAGAATCACGCCTAGGATCGCACCTTCCCGGGCAGTAGTTTTGTCTTTTGTTTTCATGATCAGTTCCTCGTGTGAATGAATGTTTTCCAGGCCACAACGGTTTCTCCGTCATTGCCTTCCATTTCGAGAGCAAGTTCCACGCCTTCCATATTGTTGGCCGGATCATTTATAACGGCCGGCACAAACCGGCGCAGCCCGGTTGAGATCAACGTGCCGGCGCCGCCGCTGTCATCCGCATAACTCAACATTCCGCTGGTCGGATCCGCGACAAAATCGGTGGACGTTGTGCGAATCAGATTGGGCGGTAAGGTGAGAAGATTTTCCGTCGCAGTAATGTCATTCACGGAAGCCAGCCGGATCTCCTTTGCCATCATGCGCACCGCATAAGCCATATCACGCCGAAGGCGCGCATATTCGTTGTTGGTATCCATGGAACGGTAGGGCATGAGCAAAATCAGCGAAACCGTTAAAACCAGGATGGTGGTCGCCAAGATGCCGATCAGCAGTTCCATCAGCGTGAAACCCTGTTTGTGCAGACTCATAATACGCTCCTTTCTAAGGAGAGATGAGAGTTTCGAGTATAATGGAGGCTTGGGAATTCCCGACTGGATAGTCGACGAAAATCGTAACGAGCTGAATTCCCCCGCCTAAATCAACAACCTCCCGTTCACCGGACAGAACCCGTCCATGCATGGCGTATCGATCGCTTAGATCGCCAAGCGGTCCGGGCACAAGATTGGTATTGCCGTATCCCCACGACATCGCATCTTCCAACGCCTCGTTAGCCACGAGAACGGCGGCCTGTTTATGCGAAGCCGTCAGCAACAGCTGACGGGGATGCCGGAGCGCCGAGGGCACCGCCACCGCGAGAATGGCCAGAATCAAAATACCCAGCGCAACCTCAACCATGGTGAACCCGGCACAGCGTTTTTCAGCGACTCTCTTTGAGAAGATTTTCATACATATCCATCACAATCTCGTTTCCGAGATCGTCCCGGAAACGCACGTTGGTTTTTCTGATTTCAATAATCGTATGTCCCTTCACCCGGTCGCCCTCGCGATAGGTTTCCCCATTAATGCCCACCAGCGGGGAAGCCGAACTCCAGTAGATTCCATCGATGGAAACCCTCAATGGAGCCGACATTGCAATCTCAGCCTGCTGCTCCTCTTCCACGGCCAGGGGTTCCGGCACAATCAGCGTCACAACCGCGGTCTTTTTTGCGGAATTAATGACCGCAATATCCTGGGTATTGTTTTGCAGCATGGTATTGACGACTTTTATTCTGCCCTCAACGGACTGAACCAGCGCATCATATTTTGAAACATCAGCCGCCCGCAGCCCCGCAACATTGATTCGCTGTATCCAGAAGCCCAATGGAACCCCCACAAGGAATACCGCCGCCACCGCCGTCAACAGAGGCCCCTTGAGCGACTCCTCGCGATAATCCGCCGTCAAATCAACCGCTTCAGCTTTCCGCTTGTTCTTCATTTTAAACTGCTCCGAACAACCTATTTTGATCCGTTGAGCATCAACAGCTCGAACACGATATCCGCTTCAAAGACGCTGCTTCCGACTGACCGCGACGCCCCCGAAACCTTCAGGGAATTTTCAAAAAGCAGAGGCTGCCGCGCCGCGGCATCGCCCAGATATTTCTGGATCGCCTCAAACGAACCGCTTCCCTTCACCGACGCCACCAAAACCAGCATTTTGCTCTGGGCCGAAACCCGCCGCTCCACCTTCAACGAATCAATCACGAAATCGGTCCGTTGCGCCGCCTCCCGCAGGAAGGAGATCAATTCATCTTCCGACTGGATGGTGCTGGAGTCGGATTCATGAAACCGATCAAGCAATTCGCGCCCCTGTTGCTGGGTATGCGCCAGTTTCGGCAGCGCCTCGGCCAGCTTTTCCGTGCGGCTGAGACTCCACTGCGACTGCAGCCGCAATGCATGGGAACTCAGGCCGGCCACCGAAGCCAGCACCAGCGGAACAACAATCCATGCCGTCAACCGCACCCGGCTCGCTTTAAACATTCCAGCATCCATCATTCACCCTGCTTTTTCAGCATGCATTCAAACTCAACATAGAAGACAGAAATCGAACCCACTCTCCGGCGTTCGCCGGTGAGGGGGCGAATGCTCTTCACCCGCCGCATGAGTTCCGGCTTACGCTCCCAGCCGGCCTTCAGATCACGAACAAAATCGCCGGAAGCATCCGAAGAGAGCGGCATCACCATCCCGAACGACATTTTATCGGTTCCGGCGGAAAGGCTTTGCAGCGCAACCCCCCTGGGCAAATCAGAAAACAGGTTATAAATCACGGGCAGCATCGGCACCCGGCCGCTCAAGGCGGTTTTGAGCCTTCCAATCCGCTCCGCATCGGCATTGAGCGCATCATAAACCTTGTCGGGATTCCTAAAGGTTGCAGCGTCCAGACCGGACACCGCCGCAATGGTGGCCTGCAGCTGTTGCCGCTCTCTACGGTTTTTCAGATAGTGCTTCACATTGACCGAAGAAAGATAGGCCGTAAAAACGAGGGCTACGGCACACAAGGCAAGATAGATGAGCATGCCGTTATAGAACCGTCTGCGCTCCGATTCAGAAGCGACGAAGCTTTTCGCCAGATTTATGCGATAGTCAATCATTTGATATTCCTCAGCCCCAGCCCCAGCGCCGGCATCAGCAACGGCGACGCCACATCATAATTTTCCATCGACTTGACGCTGTGCGAAACCGAAACCCGCTCATCCCGGAGCGGATTCCACACCTCGGTCGGCAGCCCGATCGTGTCGTGCACCTGACCCACAAACTCGGGATCGTCGGGAACAAAGCCGGTCAGCACCAAATGCGTTACTGGTGTTTTGTCGACCTTGACATGATAGTAAAGCAGTGCATCCGAAATATTTTCGATCAGGTATTGCACCTTGCTCGACCACTCGGCCGAACGCGAAATGATGGTACGCGGATAGATATAGTGATCGTTATAGAGAATCGAAATATCCGCACTGTAGCGTGACAGGTTAACCACACAAACCGCATTTTCCGTATTCACGTTATCGCCGCGCAGCGTCAGATACAGATTGCAGAGCGAAGTGCTGCCGACATCCGCGATGACCGGATAGAGCCCTGCCGTCTTCAGCAGGTTCAGCTGGCGGTTCACCTTTTTCTTCTCGGCCGCCACCAGCACGCCCTGCAGCTGCTCGCCCAACTGCGTGTAGGGATCGTTCTTCGGGCGGTTGAGGTGCCAATCGAGCGCAATCTCCTCTGGTGGGAGCTGCAAACTTTCCTCGGCCTCCAGGCGCAAGGCCGAGGTCAGTTCGCGTGGGGCGAGATCCGGATATTTAAAATATTTCAGGCAGAGCGAGCGCGACTGCAAACCGCAGCACACCGTTCTGGTCGGCATACCCGTCTGCTTCCACAACTTGCGGATCAGCGCGGCAACCGCAGCATCCGGAACATCCGGTGCATATTCCATCCAGCCGGCATGCGTCAGATGAATCTTGCGGCGGCCATGGCGCACCACCCGCACCATGCTCACCACGCCATCCGCCACACTGACCCCGGCCAGACTTTCTTTCCCGTCTATGCGTTCCATTGCTGCCATGACTGCCTCGGCGTTTTGAACCTCCGGGCAATCGCGCTTGCCCGGAGCATTTTGCTTAATTTACCGCTGGCCCAGACCGGTCCAAACCACATCACCAGCATCAACGGTCATGGTGACTGTACCGCCTGCGGCATCGCCATCAGCCCGGCCTTGGGCCTGAATGGTGTAAGTGCTACCGTTTACAAACCTCGTAACGGTGTAACTTCCATCATTGAAGTATTCGCCATCCAGGTCTCCGACATTGATGCCGGGAAGGTTTAAAACCGTTGTATTGGTGTTGGCGCCAGTTTCAACCCACTCAATCTTGAGCGCGGTTGCAATCGTGCTGCAGCCCGCCTGAGCTTCCGTAGCCATTGCGCGATCTTTGTTGCCCGACATCAGCGGGATGGCGACGGCCGCCAGAATGGCGACGATGATGGCGACGACCATGAGTTCCACCAGAGTGAAACCTGCTTTATTCTGCTTCGTAGTCTTCATGATGTTTCTCCTTGGTTTACCTTTTCTCTATCGCTTGCCGGCTCTCCGGCCCGTCCTGCCCCTTTCCGGGGTTCCCAACTTAAATTCTTCTTCTGTTTTTCGCCTCCTTCCGCTCTTACCTGACTTGCATTGAAACCGTGAAAATGGGGAGATAGATTGCCAGCACCAGCATCAGAATGAAGGCGCCGAACACGCAGATTACGATGGGCTCGAACAGCGCCATCGAGGTCATGATGGAGACCTCAACCTGATCCTCGTAGAGGTCGGACACATTTTCGAGCACCTCGGGCAGTTGCCCCGAATCCTCGCCCACGGAAACCATCCGGACAATCAGCCCCGGAAAGATCCCGGCCTTATCCAGGCTGGCGGCAATGCGGTTTCCGGTGATGATCAGATCGCGAACTGCCAGCACGTTACGGCAAATCAGCTGATTGCCGGTGGCGTCGGCACAGATTTCGAGCGCAGTGGAAATCGGGACCCCACTATGCACCATGATGGCCAGGCTGCGGCAGAAACGCGCCAGAATATATTTTTTCAGGCAGCCACCGGCATAGGGCGTCTTCAGCTTCACTTTATCCTTCTGGTATGACCCCGACTGCGTACGGCCATAAAGAACCAGCGCGGCAATCAGACAGACAATCGCGATAAAGATCGTCACAAAGTTGTCCACGAAAAAGTTATTAATGCCGAAAACGATTCGGGTGAACACCGGCAATTGCGCGCCCTGCCCCGAAAAAATATCCGAAAACTGCGGCAGGATGAACAGCGTCATAATCAGGCAGACAATAATGAAAAAGATGCCGATAAAGACCGGGTAGGCCGACATGGCCTTAATGCGCCGCTGAAGGCGATCGGTCCGCTCCAGATAGGCCGCCAGCTGCTCCAGCGTCGAGGGCAGCTTGCCCGACTCTTCGGCCACTTTGATCAGCCCCTGGAACATCTGGTTAAAGATCCGCGGATGCGCGGCGACAGCCTGGGAAAAGCTTTTGCCGTCGTGCAGCTGCTGCACCATATCCGCGCTGGCTTTTTTCAGCGCCGGCTGCTCCAGTTCCAGCCCAATGCCTTCGAGCGCATCGCGCAGCGGGACGCCGGCATTAACGGAAATCGCCAGCTGGCGGCAGAACAGCGCCAGATCGGTCATCTTGACCTTAGAGCCCGGCAAAAGCTTTTTTCCGGACTTATTGATCGGCTTCACCGATTTCGGCATTTCAACCGTTGCGGCAACGGCTTCCACGCTAAACAGATCGACCACAGTCAGCCCCTTCTTACGCAGAGCTTCCAGCGCTTCCAGCCGGGAACCGGCCACCACCGTAGAGCGGATCTCCTGGCCATCCTTGTTTTTAGCGATGTAGTTAAATTCAGCCATTTTTCAACTTTCCGTTTATTCAACCAGACACACATTAATGGCTTCGCTAATCGTGGTTTCGCCGTCACGTACCCGCCGGAACCCGTTTTGAGCCAAGGTTTCCATCCCGCCTTCGATCGCCTTCTTGCGAAGCGCCAGATCATCGGCCTTGTTATGCACCATTTCGCGCAGCTCCGGAGAGACCTCCAGAAACTCGAAAATGGCACGCCGTCCTTTCACGCCGCGCTGGCGGCAGTGGTTGCAGCCCTCGCCATGGTAGAAGGTCCAGCCTCCGGCATCCGGGAAGTGGGGCTTCACCCATTCCAGCTCGCCGTCGTCCGGGCGGTATTCCGTTTTACAGTTCGGGCAAATCTTTCGAATCAGGCGCTGGGCAATAACCAGCCGCATCGTGGCGGCGGTCAGATAAGGAGGAATGCCGATGTCGCGCAGGCGGTTGAACGACGAGGTTGCATCATTGGTGTGCAGCGTGCTCAGCACAATATGACCGGTCAGCGAGGCGCGCATGGCAATCTCGGCGGTCTCGGCATCGCGGATTTCGCCAATCACTACCGCATCCGGATCCTGGCGCAGGATGTGGCGCAGGCACTGGGCAAAATCCAACCCGATCTTAGGCCGGATCGGCATCTGATTGACGCCGTCGATCAGATATTCCACCGGATCTTCGACCGTCTGAACATTTTTCGCCGGACTCTTCAGGATGCTCAGCGCGCTGTAGAGCGTGGTGGTCTTGCCGCTTCCGGTCGGTCCCGTCAGCAGAATAATGCCGTTGGGCATCGCCAGGATTTCCTTGAACCGCTTGAGACTCGGTCCCTCAAAACCGATCTCTTCGAGGTCGAGTAACAGACTCTCCTTGTCGAGAATACGCATCACGACCTTTTCGCCGAACACCAGCGGCATGGAGGAGACGCGCACATCGACGACGCGGCCGGAATATTTAAATTTAAAGCGGCCGTCCAGCGGCAGGCGGCGCTCCGCAATATCCATTTCGGAGAGAATCTTGATGCGGGTGACGATGGCCGGATAGAGGCTCTTCGGCGGCGGCGTAACCGGATGCAGCGCGCCGTCGACACGCAGCCGGACGGAGCAACTGTGTTCGCCCGGCTCAAAATGAATATCCGAAGCGCCGTCGCGCACGGCTTCCATCAGCAACAGGTTAACATAGCGAACCACCGGAGCATCGTTGGCATGAACCAGCAGCTGGTCCACATCGCCCATGTCGCCTTCAAAGTCGATGTCCTGGCCGGTTTCGATATCCACGATATCCTGCAGGCCGGCTTCGACATAGGCTTCTTCCTTGTAGCACTTGTCGATCACCGCACTGATCCGCTCTTCGGTGCTGACGGCCTTGTGGATTTCCAGCGAGGTCAGCGAACGCACCGTGTCGACCGCATCCATATCGAGCGGGTTCTTCATGACCAGCGTGATGGATACGCTCTCTTCTTTGATGAGCGGAATCAGGCAGAACCGGCGCGCAATCGACTCGGGAATCATATCAAACTCAGCGCGCTGCAGATGAAACTCATCGCCCAGCTCCAGGAACGGAACATTGAGCAGTTCCGAAAAGGTCAACGCAATATCTTCCGCGGAAGCCAGCTCCTCCTCAATGAGGATGTCCGTCAGAACACGACCGCTCTCCTCCTGGATGGCCAGCGCCTGTTCCAGCTCGTTGGCGCCGACCCGGCCGCTGCGGATCATCATTTCGCTGAGTTGGTCGGTAATCATCGCGTGCTACCCTTTAGGAGTTTCACCTCTTCCGATCAGTTGGTTTCAGCAACACCTGCATTCAACTCTTCTACAAGCGACACCACCTCGGCAGCGCCTTCGGCCTCCACTG
>CAZABK010000023.1:0-36657 GCA_964483355.1 uncultured Verrucomicrobiota bacterium
GAGCTGGATCATGACCATGGCCAACATTCCACAAAGCGTCAGCGCCGCGCTGCTGGGACTCTCAGATAACCCAATCGTTATCCTCTTGACGATCAACGTGCTGCTGATGTTTGTCGGCACCTTCATGGATATGACGCCCGCGGTGCTGATCTTTACGCCGATCTTCCTGCCGGTCGTCGCTTCGCTCGGCATGCATCCGGTGCACTTCGGCATCATGCTGATTGCCAACCTCTGCATCGGTCTCTGTACGCCGCCGGTGGGCACCTGCCTCTTTATCGGCTGCGGCGTCGGCAGGACCACCATCGCGAAAGTGACCGCGCCGCTACTGCCGTTTTTCGGCGCGATGATTGCCGCGCTGATGGTCATCACCTACATTCCCGCCACTTCGCTCTGGCTTCCGGTCAAAACGAAGCAGCTGAAAAAGGCGGATGTTGAAAAGTGCCGCTTTATGCAAGCCGGGTCCGCGGCAGCCGAAGCAGAATAGTCTTCCGGCTTGTCCGGCGGGCGCCGGAACGCTAGGGTCCGTTGCTGAGAAAGCGAGAGGTGCGTGATGAAAACATTCAGGGAAATCAAACCGACCGAAATTAAGGATAATCCGGTTCAGCTGATCGGGCAGGAGTGGATGCTGGTAACGGCCGGAACGCCGGAGCATTTCAACACCATGACGGCGAGCTGGGGAAGTATCGGCGAGCTGTGGTTTAAGCCGGTCTGTTCCTGCTATATCCGTCCGCATCGCTATACCTATGAATTTATGGAAAAGAGCGACGCCTTCACGCTGTCATTCTTTGATGACAAATATAAATCGCAGCTGAACTTTTGCGGCAGCCGTTCTGGTCGCGAAACCGACAAGGTGCAGGAGTGCGGCTTTACGCCGCGCGAAGCGCAAAACGGCTCTGTTTTCTTCGATGAAGCGCGGTTGGTGATCGAGTGCCGCAAGCTCTATTTTCAGGATATGGATCCCGCCAACTTTCTTGATCCGGACATCATGAAGCACTATCCCGAAGCAGACTTTCACCGCATGTATGTCGGCGAAATCACGCGCGTTCTCGTCGCGGAGTAGATTGCTGTTTTTCTGGCACGTCCGATGCTCGATAAAGTGTCGTGAGGTGAATCATTTCAGAGCAAAAACAGATTGAGACTTCCCGGTGCGAAAGACAGGAGCGGCGTTGTGTGGCGTTTCATGCGCTGCAGACGTGGCAGATTCAAAAATACCAAAAGGCGGTTGAAGATCACCGCCGCCGTCTTTCCCGGCAACAGGGCCGAACCGTTGGATGGCATGAGGCCGAAATGGATTTTTGCGAAAGCGGCTGCTTCGGCCGTGCCGCCAAATGGCGGATTGAGTATTGCGGATCCATCTGTTCCGCCCGCGGTGCCTGTCTTCTGGCTGCGGCTTTTATGCCGTCCGCCGATGAGAAAGAGGTTCTGAGCCGCGCCGGCTAGCGGTCAAACAGTCCGGCAACCAGCCCTTCCGCGCCGGCTTTGCGCAGCCACGCGGTTTCGGTGGCGCGCATCTTTTTGCGCTTTTCATCGGTGTCATCCTCGGCGCCGGAGAGATGATCGAAACCGTGGGCGATGTAGAGCGCGAGTTCATAGTCGGTTTTTCCGCGCGCGGTTCCTTCCTGCATGGCGCGGTCGACGTTGATGATCAGGTCGCCGCTCCAGCCTGCGCTTTCGCCGGGGACGGGGTCATAGCGGAAGCTGATGACGTCGGTCGGCCGGTTCTTCCCGAAATATTCGCGGTTGGCCGGCACAATGCCTTCGTCATCCACAAGTACAATGCTGACTTCGCTCCATATTTCGGGCGCGGTTCGGGCCTCGAGTTTTTCGCCGAGCCAGTCGGTCAGTTTCTGCAGCTTATTCAGGTGAATCGGATGCTTGGCCTGTTGATTGAGTAGATTTGTTTTCATGGTCTTTCGGGTAGGGGATGCGTCCGTGCAACATGTTGGAGAGTGAAAAGATGAAGGACTGTTTCACGACGTTAATCTGCGCCATGGTCAGGTTGGCGTAGTCGAGCTGGCCGTCGCGGATTTTGGCGGCAAAAATATCGTCCATCATATTGGTGATTTTTTGCGGCGTCGGCTTTTCGATGGAGCGCGAGGCGGCTTCGGAGGCGTCGGCCAGCGAAAGGATCGCCATTTCCGGCGTGACGGCGGGCGCGCCGCCATAGCGGAAATCGGAGTCGTTAATCACGTCGGCCATGGTGGTTTTTCCATCGCTCTGCATGGTTTTGGCCTTGTGGTAGAAGTAGGAGATCAGGCCGTTGCCGTGATGCTGCTCGATGGCGTCGAGAATGGGCTGGGGCAGTTTATGGCGTTTGGCGAGCGAGAGCCCTTCTTTGACGTGCGAGGAGATCACCAGCGCACTCATATGCGGCGAAAGCTCATCGTGCGGGTTTTCCATGTGCTGAATGTTTTCGGTGAAGAATTCGGGCTTGGCCATTTTGCCGATGTCGTGATAGTAGGCGCAGACGCGTATCAGCAGCGGGTTGGCGCCAATGGCTTCGGCGGCGTTCTGCGCGAGCGTGGCAACCATCAAAGAGTGGTGATAGGTGCCCGGCGCCTGCATCGCCATTTTCTGGAGCAGCGGATGGCCCATGTCGGAAAGTTCGAGCAGGGTGATGTCGGTCGTGATTTTGAAGAGTTTCTCGAAGACCGGAATGAGCAGCAGGGTAAAGATGGTCGAAAGCATTCCCGAAACCACCGCGGCAATCGACTGCCCGACGAGAACCGGAATGACCGGACGGTTGAGAATGAAGACGACCACGACATAGAGCAGCTTTACGACGCAGACCCAGAGGCCGGCCTGAAAGAGGCTGGTTCGGCGATGCACATTGCGCGCCGTGCTGGTAGCGGTGATGGTGATCAGAATGCCGAGCGCGAAGACGTTGAAGGATTTGTCGAACAGGACGGCGGTGGCAAAGCTGGTCCAGAAGCCGAGAGTGATGGCGGCGTTGCCGCCGAGCAGAATGCCGGCGAGCAGGATGGCCATGGCGTGCGGCACCAGATAGGTGGGCAGAGCGGGGGAGATCAGCTCATACTGCACCGAGAGGTAGGTCAGCAATCGCGCAATGCCGAGCGTGAAGAGCGAGAGAAGGGCCAACAGCAGGAGCCGGTCGCTTTGGCGGATCAACTCCGGCGCAACGACGCGCAGGATGACGGCGGTGGCAATCAGGCCGGCGAGCAGTAGAATGCCGTTGCCGACAATTTCGAGGACCTGTTCTAAAAGTTCCTGTTCCTCGAGCCGTTTTTGTTCGTGGTGCTTGAGCAGCAGCAGGGTCTGTTCGGTTGCGGCAGTGCCGGCGCGGATGAGCGGCGTGCCGGCCGGATAGTGCTGGATGATCGGCTTAACGGTTTCTTCTGCCTGTCTGCGCTGTTCCTCGGTGGCGGCTTCGTCGTAGCTGAGGTTGTCGGTAACCAGAACCGGCAGCAGGCGCTCACAGAGGGTGCGCTGCGCCTTGTTCTTGACGGTGGCGCAGATGGAACCGATGGCCGTGGGGGCTGAGAAAACATTCCTGTAGCCGATGGTTCTGGACGCTTTTTCGGGGCTGGCGATCGTCAGTTTGCGATCCGGTTGTCCGCGAAACCAGGCGATACGCGAATCTTCGGAAAGGATGCCGGCGCCCATTTCGCGGCTGATGCTCTGAATGAGGTTGAGTTTGATGTCGGCGATGGTGTCGGTTGGGAAGGCTTCGGCCATCTCCTGGGCACCAATGCCGGAGCCCAGCAGCAGGTCGTTCATGTTATTGATGACGGCCTGCTGCTGGTTGGTGGGTGCGTTGGCCAGCTGTACAATCCGGTCGCACAGGTTTTCCACCACGCGGACGGCGCGCTGGGCCGGCGCCGGGTCGAGCCTGAACACCGGCGGAACGGCCGCCGCCACCTTGTCGCGGCTGAAGGCGGTTTCCTGGATGTTTTCGCATTCAAAGTCGACCGATGCCACTATGGTGGAGGGCGCGACCTGGCCCTCGACCAGCTCGGCATGCCGGAAGATGCCGTGGGCGAAAAAGAGCCAGGTCACCAGCAGCCACAGCAGCAGGCCGAGGCCGACGGCTTTGTAGGGAATGTCGTGCTTGCGCGCACTTTCCGTTTTGCGTTCGGCAATACCCTTTTGCTTCTTTTTGAAAAGCTTGATCTTCATGAAAAAACTCCCGGTGGAAGCGGCTAGGATTTCCGCTCTTTCTGGTAGGCTTCAATCACTTTCTGCACCAGCGGATGGCGGACGACATCGCGTTCGCTCAGCTCGACAAAGGCCAGGCCCTCAATGTTTTTGAGGATGGATCGGGCTTCGAGCAGGCCGGAGGAATTGCGGTTGGGCAGGTCGATCTGCGTGAGGTCGCCGGTGATGGCGCACTTGGAATCGAAGCCCAGCCGCGTGAGGAACATCAGCATTTGCTGCGGAGTGGTGTTTTGCGCTTCGTCGAGAATGACAAAGGCATGGTTGAGCGTGCGCCCGCGCATATAGGCGAGCGGCGCGACCTCGATTACGCCGCGCTCGATCAGCGTTTCAATCGTTTCAGCGGGCATCATGTCGTAGAGCGCGTCATAGAGCGGCCGCAGATAGGGCGCGACCTTCTGCTGGAAGTCGCCCGGCAGAAAACCGAGGTTTTCGCCGGCCTCAATCGCCGGACGGGTGAGAATGATGCGGGTGACGTCTTCCCGGAGCAGGGCCGAGACTGCCATCGCCATCGCCAGATAGGTTTTGCCGGTGCCGGCGGGGCCGACGCCGAAGGTGATGGCATTTTCGATGAGCGCATTGAGATAAACCTGCTGGCCGAGCGTTTTCGGAAAGACCGCCGGTTTGCGCGGACTGACATCGATCCGGATGCTGGAAAGCTTTTCAAAAATCTGTTCCTCGCCGCGGCAGAAAGCGTCGTAGGCATAGGTCACCGACTGGTCGGTCAGGGCGCCCTGGCTGCGCGCGGCGCGCAACCCTTCAATAAAGCTGCCGATGCGTGTTGCGGCGTCGTCTGCGCCGGAAACCGTGGCCACAAGATCGCGCAGCACAATCTGGAGGTCGTGCTCTGTTTCGATGCGCGCAATCAGGCCATTGAGCGCCGCGCCGATTTCGCGGGCCTCGCTGGCATTATCAAAATGGATGGTTGTTGTCATAGGGAAGTGTCGGCGAGGAGGTCGCCTTTCGTTACAGCTGAATTTGCATGGTTAGGAGTTAATTTGATTTCCTGGGCGTCGTCAACTGGTAATTCCCCGTGGAAAAAAGGGTCCGAAACGCGCGCGTGCCTGTTGACTTGGGCGGGGCGAATCCCTATGGTTTCCGGCCAATTTTGTAGGAGAAACCCATGAGCGAAGAAGTTTCAGGAAACGAATACCGTCAACAGCGCGTCGAAAATATGAATAAGCTCGAAGAGGCCGGCTTTCCCGCCTTCGGGCAGGCGTTTGAACGTACGGCGCGCCTCGACGAGCTGCACGCCGACTTTGAAGAGGGCAAACAGGTCAAGGCCTGCGGCCGCATCGTCGCCATCCGCAAAATGGGCAAGATGGCCTTCGCGCATATTTCCGACGGTTCCGCCAAATTCCAGCTCATGGTTAAGAAGGATGTGCTCGGGGAAGAAAACTTTGCCGCCTTCAAGCTGCTCGACCTCGGCGATATTGTCGGCTGTGAAGGCGAACTCTTCATCACCCGCACCGAAGAGCAAACCATCCGCATCGACAGCTGGACGCTGCTTTCCAAGGCGCTCCTGCCGCTGCCCGAAAAGTTCCACGGCCTCACCGATGTTGAAACCCGCTACCGCCAGCGCTCGCTCGACCTCATCTCCAACCCGGAAGTGATGGACGTCTTCAAGAAACGCACGCAGGTCGTTCGCGAGATCCGCAACTTCCTTGACGCGCGCGGCTACTACGAAGTCGAAACCCCGATGCTCCAGCAGATTGCCGGCGGCGCGGCGGCCAAGCCGTTCAAGGCGCACTACAACGCACTCAACGTCGACGTCTTCATGCGTATCGCGCCCGAGCTTTACCTCAAGCGTCTGATTGTCGGCGGCATGGACCGCGTCTACGAAATGAACCGCAACTTCCGCAACGAAGGACTCGACCGCACGCACAATCCCGAATTTACCGCGCTCGAAATCTACCAGGCCTACGGCGACATGCGCACCATGCAGGAGCTGATCCAGTCCATGTTCACCCACCTCGCCGAAACCATTTTCGGCAAGATTGAGTTTGAGTGGATGGGCAACACCATTAACCTGACCGCACCGTGGCGCGAAGTGTCCTACTACGACCTTATCAAGGAACACCTCGGCAACGACTGGTTCGACAAATCCCTCGACGAAGCCAAGGCGAAAGCCGAAGAGCTCGAGGTGCATATCGAAGCCGGCATGGACTTTAAGCAGGTCACTCACGAGATCTACGACAAGACCATCGAAGGCACGCTCATTCAGCCGACCTTCATCACCCGTCTGCCGAAAGAGCTCGTTCCGCTCGCCAACCACTGTTCCGACGATCCGGAACTGGTCGATGTGTTTGAGCTGATCATCGGCGGCAAGGAAATCGCGCCGGCCTACAGCGAGCTGAACAATCCCATCGAACAGCGCAAGCGTTTCGAAGAACAGGCTGACGGCGACGGGTCCAAGATCGACGAGGATTTTCTCGCGGCGCTGGAATACGGCATGCCGCCGACCGGCGGAATGGGCATCGGCATCGACCGCCTGCTCATGCTGCTGACCGGCTCCGACGCGATTCGTGACGTCATCCTCTTCCCGCAGCTTAAACCGCGCGGCTAAGTTCAGAGCGCATCGATGATTCGGCGCGCGCAGTCGGCTTTGTTGATGCGGCCCCATTCGTCGAAGCTTTCGGCGTCGGCCGCCAGAAAGCTGAAGGTTCCATCCGCCGCGCCGAGTGTGGCCGGGGTGTTGAGCACAATGCCATCGAGATTCTTTGCGGCAAGTTTGCGTCGTGCATTGGTTTCGCCGTCCGCAGTTTGCAGCGCAAAGCCGATCGCCTTTTGATCCACCCGCTTTTTGGCGCAGAGCGTCCTGGCAATATCCGGCGTCGGATGCAGGCGCAAGACCAGCTCGTCAGTTGATTTGGCCATTTTTTCGGACAGCTTTTCGGCCGGCGCATAGTCGGCGACGGCCGCGGCAAAAATAATGACGTCGGCTTTCGGAAAAAGCTTCTTGGCTTTGGCGAGCATTTCTTCGGCGCTGGTGACGCGGTGAATATTGGCGCCGGCCGGAAGGTTTTGTTCCGCCACGGGACCGCTCACAAATTCAACGGCGTGGCCGCGCGCCGCCGCCTCTTCGGCGATCGCTTTGCCCATCAGTCCGCTGCTGGCATTGCCGATGAAGCGGACCGGGTCAATATATTCGTGGGTCGGGCCCGAGAGGATGAGAATCATTCGGTCTAAAAGACGGAGTTGAGGATGATCTGGGCGATGGCGGTCGGCGAACTCATGCGGCCGAAGCCGTCGGTGCCGCAGGCGAGTGCGCCCTTTTCGGGACCGACCTGGTGCCAGCCGAATTTCAGGAGGTTGCGGATGTTTTCCTGAACCACCGGCTGTTCCCACATCTGCACATTCATGGCCGGGCAGAAGATACGCTTGCAGTCGGCCTTCAGCGAAAGCGCACTGCAGCAGACGATGTCGTCGCCCAAGCCGTTGGCCATCTTGGCGATGGCATCGGCGGTGGCGGGAAGCACGGCGAAGGCGTCGGCTTCCGTCGCAGGATAGAGGTGCGGATAGATCACATCCATATCGCCGGACGCGGTGTCCGGAAAAATGGAGGTAAGCACCTTTTGACGGGTGAGCGCCGCAAAGGTGAGCGGGGCGACGAATTTGGTCGCCGCCTCGGTCATAACCACCCGAACATCGCAATTGGCTTTAACCAGCTGGCTGACCACGTCAGCCGCTTTGTAGGCGGCGATCCCGCCGGTAATTCCGATCAGCACTTTCGGTTTCATGGCGCTTCCCCCGTTAGTTAATGAATGATTGTTGATGAATGTTCGGGAAGTCCTAACTGCCAACACCCATCAACAATCAACCGAAGTTTTACACTTCCATGATGTCTTTTTCTTTGGCCGCGAGCATTTCGTCCATCTTCTTGATGTGCGCGTCGGTGCTCTTCTGAATTTCGTCCAGCGCGCCGTCGCGGTCATCTTCAGTGATGTCGCCGTTTTTCTGCAGACCTTTGATCTGCTCGTTGGCGTCGCGGCGAATGTTGCGCACGGAAATGCGCTGCTCTTCGGTGGTGCGGCCGGCCATTTTGACCATGTCTTTACGGCGCTCTTCAGAGAGTTCCGGAATCGGCACGCGGATCAGGCGGCCGTCGTTCATCGGGGTGATGCCGATATTGGCGCCGACGATGGCCTTTTCAATCAGTCCGAGCGAAGACGGGTCGAAGGGGTTAATCACAATCAGGCGCGGTTCCGGTGTGGAAATGTTGGCGATGTCGCGCAGGCGGGTGGGAGTGCCGTAATAGTCAACCGTAATGGTGTCGACCAGCGCCGGGTTGGCTTTGCCGGTACGCAGGCCGGTGAGTTCCTGCTGCAGGAACTGCACGGTCTTGTCCATCTTCTCTTCGGCTTCCATCAAAATTTCGTCAGTCATTGTCTCTTCCTCTGCTCTGGTTTTAGTGGGTTACGAGCGTGCCGGAATCTTTTCCGGACAGCACTTCAACCATTCCGTTTTCTTTAAAAAAGTCGAACACGACAATGGGAATGTCGTTTTCCATGCACAACGAGAACGCGGCGGCATCCATCACCTTGAGCTGGCGCGCGAGCGCATCCTGGTAGGTGAGCTGGTCGAAGCGCGTGGCGGTGGGATCGGTGACCGGGTCGGCGGTATAGATGCCGTCCACCTTGGTGGCTTTCATGAGCACGTCGGCGTTGATTTCCGAGGCGCGCAGCGCGGCGGCGCTGTCGGTCGTGAAGTAGGGGTTGCCGGTGCCGGCGCCGAAGATGACGACGCGGCCCTTTTCGAGATGGCGCACGGCTTTACGGCGAATGAAGGGTTCGGCGATGGCGCGCATCGTGATGGCGGTCATGACGCGTGTGTCGATGCCTTCGCTCTCGAGTGCGTTCTGAATCGCCATGGCATTGATGACGGTGGCGAGCATACCCATGTAGTCGCCGGTCGTGCGGTCGGTGCCGGAGCTGGCGCCGGCGAGTCCGCGGAAAATATTTCCGCCGCCGACCACAACAGCAATTTCGGCGCCCATGTCGAGCATCTGTCTGAACTGGGCGGCGACCTGCGAGAGGATTTCGGGATCGTGGTTGAGGCCCTTCTCTTTGTTTTGCAGGGCTTCGCCGCTGATCTTCAACAGGATACGTTTATACTTCATAAATTCCTTTCATGTAGTCGGAGTGAAATATTAGAACATGCGCCAAGGCGTGTAAATTTCCAATGTCTAGAAAAGGGCGTTAATGAAGCGGATCAGATTATGGATAGCCGGCGGTCTGGGAGCGGTTGCCGTGGTGGTGCTGTTTGCGGCATTTTTTATTCGTGTATCGCAACCCGCACCGTGGCCGGTGCGCGCGCTCTGGGTGACGCGGTTTGATTATGATTCGCCGGAGGATGTCCGCCGGATTATTGCCAACGTCGCCGCCGCTGGATTTACCGATCTCTTTTTTCAGATCCGTGGCAACGGCACTGCTTTTTATAAGAGTGAGCTTGAGCCGTGGGCCTTCGAGCTTTCCGGCGGCAAGGTTGAAACGCTCGGCACCGCCCCCGGCTGGGATCCGCTGCAACTGGCGATCGACGAGGCGCGGCCGAGCGGTTTGCGCGTGCATGCCTATATGAACGTGCTGCCGGGCTGGAAGGGGCTGGAGGAGCCGCCGGCCGCCGCAAAGCAGCTTTGGACGGCCCACCCCGATTGGTTTGTGGTCGATTCGTTGGGGCAGAAAATGTTGCCGACGTCGGGGTGGTATGCCTTCATCAATCCCGTGCTGCCCGAGGTGCGGGCGCATCTGCGTGGCATTGTTGCCGAACTTTGCCAATATGATGTGGCCGGCATTCATCTGGATTATATCCGCTATCCGCACGACTACCATCTGGTGGCGGCCCAGCGCTATCCCGCTGCGACGGAGGCGGAGCTGATGCGTCGCGCCGATTTTTCATATGACCCGGCGTCGCAGGCTGCGCTGCTGGATCAGTATGGCTGGGATGTTTCCGCAGCGCAGATCCGGAAATTCCGCTGCGAATCGGTGACGCGGGTGGTGCGTGATCTTTCCTATGTCGTGCCGGAGGACTGCCTGCTTTCGGCCAGTGTGCTGGGCAATCCGGCGGAGGGGAAACGCTATGCCTTTCAGGATTCGGGCGCCTGGGTCCGGCGTGGGCTATTGGACTGGGCGGTGCAGATGAATTATGGAACCCGCTCGTTTGACCGCTATCTCAAGGCGATGAAAAAGGCGGCGGGAAACAGTCGGTTCAAGAGTTCGGTGGTGGTCGGTATCAACTGCAAGAATGAGACCGGCGCAATTGTTGAGCAGCTTGAGACGGTGAGGGCGGCGGGGTCGCGCGGCGTCGCTCTTTTTTCCTATTCATTCCTGTTCGACGATGAGCATGCCGTAACAGAAAAAGGCCGGATACTCCTTCCGAAGATCCGGCCCTGAACTTTTTTGAGCTCGTTGTTTAGAGCTTTTCCGGAACAAGGAATTCGTCCAACGCCTTGTCGTTGGTAATGGATGTTTCCGGCAGTTTGACTTCAGGCTCTTCTGCTTCCGCTTCTTCGGCCTGAAGCTGTTCTTTCAGCTGTTCGATTTTCTTCACCGCCTTTTCGTATTGCTCGGTCTGTCCGAGCTGTTTGCAGGCGACTGCGTAGTCGTTCCAGGCATTGAAGTTGTTGGGCATCAGCTTGGTTGCAACTTTGAGCGATGCCGCGGCATCCTCGAATTCCATCAGACGAAGCTGGCTGCTGCCGAGGCCGAGCCATGCGGCAGGGATATTGCCGTTGCCCTGCAGCAGGAGCGAGAAGATGGCTTTGGATTCCTTCAGCCGGTTGAAGGCCAGGAAGATTTTTCCGGAGCCGACCAGCTCGGCGGGGTTTCCGGCGAGTTTGCCCTTTTCCACTTTTTCGGCGTAGGCTGCGCGGGCGGCTTCGAGTTTGGCGAGTCCGGCGTTCTGCGCCTCCGTGTTGTTCAGGAGCGGTTCAAACTTTTCCTTGTCCAGCAGCAGGATGGCGGTGGTGCCGTCAAAGTAGACCAGTTTCCAGATGGGGTTGCCTTCCGGCGTACGCCGGGCGAGCAGGACATAGAGCCCGCGGGCGGAGGCGGAATAGAGCGTGTTAATGATGATGGCCTCGGGGCGGTAGGTTTCATAGATGTCGTCGTAGGCTTGTGAGTCGCCGCTCATCATGAGGTTGAGGTTTTTGAGCAGTTCGCGGTCATAGCGGCCGGCGCGGTAGTCGATGAAGATTGGCCGATCATAATTAAATGCGAGGTAGCCACCGTCGGCCGCCATGTTCAGCGTCTTTTCCGGAAAGGCGGGATGGTTAATGATGGTTTCCGCATCGGATGGGTAGAGCTCTTCCTGTACACCGAACCCGAAGTGGGATGCGCTGGCGGTTTTGATGAAGGCATAATTGCTGGCGATGTGGGAAATGGATAGCACAATCAGGATGACAAAGATGGCGCCGGTTGCCGGGAAGAGCAGTTCGGTCTGCTTGCCGAGCAGGTGCGAGAGCGAGCCGCGTACATATTCGCTGACCGAGGTCAGGCTCAGGACGAGGAAGGGGAAGGCGAGCACGGAGAAGAGCTGGCTGGCCCGGGGCGAGGTCCAGAGCAGGAAGGCGCCGAAAATCGCCAGCGAGGTCAGCATGAGCGGCAGCCGTTTTTTGAGGGTAATCAGTCCGCAGGCACCGAGCACCAGTGCAAGCAGGATGAGCGGCTTAAGCGGTGGAACCTGGAAATATTCAAGGAAGAGCGAAGACCAGTAGGCGGGCGCCGAATTTTGAATGTTGGCGATGGCCTGCAGGTGCATCTTGAAGAAGTAGGGATTCGCCAGCGTAGAGACGGCCAGGGCGACGGCGAGGATGAAAAAGGTGCCGGGCTGGATATCCGATTTTCTTTTGCGGCCGGTTATTTTTCCTGCTTGCTCGGCCTGGAAGCCGGCCAGTACCGCGAGGATGGGGCCGAACAGGAAGGAACCGTGCATATTGGTCCAAAGAATCTGGGTCGGAATCAGTATGCCGAACAGCAGGGCCGGATTTTTGGCGGTGGAGAGCAGGTGGATAAAGGCGGCAATGGCAAGCATCATGACGGTCTGCGGGCCGACGTCTACCGACTGGAACATCAGATGGCCGACAATCAGCAGGGCAAATCCCTGGCTCAGTTCGCCGCCCCATTTTTTAGCCACCGGCAGCAGGAGGCCAAAGGTGCCGATCAGCCCGATAATGTTGAGGATGATGAGCAGCGGTGCGCCGCCGGCGTTCCATAGAATATATGCCAGCTTGTCGTAGAGAACGGTCGAGTTGACAGCAGTATCGCTTTCGAGGAAGGAGAGCGGAGCAATGGTTCCTTTGCCTTGTGCCAGATGCGACCAGATTTCGGGTGTACTGATGGTCCGCAGCCCGATAGCGGCGATAAACAGAAGTCCAAGGATGATGAAAACGGTTGCTGCATTAAACGGCTTTTTACTCATAACTGCTCCTACTGATTAGTAACGAAATAGGCTAAAGCGAATAGTAATCGTTTTTCAAGTTGGGATTGGTTGAAAATCAAAAGAGGTCGAGCTGGGACACGTTGGCCTTCAGTTTATGCGGTCGTTTTTTTGCAATCTTGGGCTGCCCGGTGTCGCCGAATTCGCCCTCCTCAAGGTTGGTGAGGATGTCGGTTGCGCGCTCGATTACGGCATCGGGCAGGCCGGCCAGGCGTGCGACCTGAATGCCGTAGCTCTTATCCGCCGCGCCCGGAACAATCTTGCGCAGGAAGGTGATTGAGTGGCCTTTTTCTTTTACCAGCACGCTGAAGTTCTGAACGTTGGGCAGCGTGAGCGCGAGGTCGGTCAGTTCGTGGTAGTGCGTCGCAAAAAGGGTTTTGGCCTGCATCGCTTTGTTTTTGCAGAGGAATTCCGCTACCGACCACGCAATGCTGATGCCGTCGAACGTGCTGGTGCCGCGTCCGATTTCATCGAGCACAATCAGGCTCTTTGGCGTAGCATTGTTGAGAATGTTGGCGGTTTCCTGCATCTCCACCATAAAAGTGGAACGGCCGCGTGCGAGGTCGTCGCTCGCGCCGACGCGGGTAAAGACGCGGTCGACGACGCCGACTTCGGCATGGGCCGCCGGAACAAAGCAGCCCATGTGCGCCATGATGGCAATCAGCGCGACCTGCCGGATGTAGGTCGATTTGCCGGCCATGTTGGGGCCGGTGATAATGATCAGCTGATGTGTTTCGCGATCGAGCTGGGTGTCGTTGGGCACAAAGCGTTCGGCGTCGGGCATCTGCTCAACGACTGGATGGCGGCCGTCGCGGATTTCCAGCCGCCCGTCGTCGCTCATCGACGGCCGCGAATAGTTGTTCGAAAGCGCGCGCTCGGCAAAGGTGGCGAGTACGTCGACCTGTCCGACGGCCATCGCGTTGTTCTGGATGGTTTCAAGATGCTCGACCGCCTGCTGGCGCACGGCGGTAAAGATTTCCTGCTCCAGTGCGATCGAGCGTTCCTGCGCACCGAGAATCTTGTTTTCGTATTCCTTGAGCTCCGGCGTAATAAAGCGCTCGGCATTTACCAGCGTCTGTTTGCGGATATAATCTTCCGGCACAAGCTCGAGGTTGGATTTGCTCACCTCAATATAATAGCCGAACACTTTATTGTGGCGCACCTTCAGGCTCTTGATCCCGGTGCGCTCCATTTCCGACGCCTGAAAATCGGCCAGCCACTTGCGGCCCTGCGTGGCGGCGTCGCGCAGCTCGTCGAGCTCGTCGTGATAGCCGGGGCGGATGACGCCGCCGTCCTTCAGGTTGATCGGCGGCTCATCGACGATGGCGGTGTCAATCAGCGCAACGAGCTCGGGCAGGGAGGTAATCTCTTCACCGAGCGTTTCGAGCATGGTGCCTTTACCACTCAGCAGCGCCTTGACCATCGGCATCTGCTGGAGCGAAACGCCCATGGCGCGGACGTCGCGCGGATTGCCGCTGGTGGAGCCGATGCGCGAGATGAGGCGTTCGACGTCTTTGATCTCGCCGAGAATATCGCGTAGCGAGCGCAGATAGGTCTGGTTGTTGACCAGCAGTTCAACGGCATCGTGGCGCGCGTTGATCTGTTCGAGATTGTTGAGTGGGCGCAACACCCATTCGCGCAGCAGGCGGCCGCCCATGGCGGTGCAGGTGGAGTCGAGTACGTTGAGCAGCGTCGCTTTATAGGCCGCGCGGTTGGAGTTGATGGGTGCAACCAGCTCCAGGTTGGTGGCGGTGGTTTCGTCGATGAGCATGTAGTCCGACGGATTTTTTACGCGAATGTTGCGCACGTGCGACAGGTTGCGGCGCAGCTCGGTTTTGACATAGTAGAGCACCGCGCCGGCCGCGCCGAGCGCCGCGGTCATGGCGGTGCAGCCGAAGCCTTCGAGCGAATGGACGTCGAAGTGGCGCAGCAGGCAGTCGTTGGCGGAGGTCGCCTCGAAGGTCCAGTCCTCGCCGGCGGTGAGCAGGGTGTTGGTCGCTTCGAGCGTCAGTTCGGCGAAAGCTTCGTCGTCCATCTGTTCTTCGGCGACGATGCATTCGGCCGGGGCATAGCGCGACAGGTTGGCCTGCACGCTCGAAACATCGTCCGATTCTTCGATCCAGAATTCGCCGGTGGACAGGTCGAGCATTGTCATGCCGAAAACGTTTTTGTTCCGGAAGAGGCCAGCGAGAAAGTTGTTCTGGTTGCCGTCGAGCGTCACTTCGTCGAGGATGGTGCCCGGCGTGACGATGCGGGTGACGTCGCGTTTGACGACGCCCTTGGCGGTGGCGGGATCTTCGACCTGCTCGCAGATGGCGACCTTTTTGCCGGCCTTGACGAGCCGTTCGAGATAGCCCGCGGCGGAGTGATAGGGGATGCCGCACATCGGCGTGTTGTGGCGCTTGGTGAGCGTGATGTCGAGAATGTCGGCGGCGGTTTTGGCGTCGTCGAAAAACATTTCGTAAAAGTCGCCGAGCCGGAAAAAGAGGATGGTGTCTTCGGGGAGCTCGCGCCGGATCGACCGGTACTGCGCCATCATCGGTGTTTCTTTCTTCTCCGCCATTTTCTCTCCCGAAATAAATCAAAGCGTCCAGTTTATCCAGCCGGCGGATGGTTTCAACCACGGAATACGTGGAATTGATTTTTGCGCGCGGATTCGGAATTAGTCTGCCTTCTGCCTTGACTCAAAAGGCGCTTTTCCAATGATTAGGCGCTTTGTTGAGCAGTCGAGGAGATATCCCATGTTATCGGGCGGTCGAGTTATTAGAACAGTTATGAATAAGCGGGGCTATCGGCATCGCCGATCGGAGGATCAATTTTCGATTCACGGCGACTATGCGCGTAATCTGCGGTATGTCTATTCGAAGGAATATCGCTCCAAGGGCGGATCGGTGGTGGACCTCGTCTATTTTGCGGTCGATATTCTGAACGAAAATCTGGTGATCGGCTTCTATCGCGAAAACCCGCAGATCGAGAATGGGGTTCTGGTCAATACGTCGCGGTCGCTGAGTTTGCAGAAGTTCACTCCCGAGCACGTTGAACAGGAGCTCGATAAGCTCATCCCCGCAGTGAAGGACAATTTTTAAATAAGGAGAAATATCGAATGAATTATGAAGCCCTCTTTGCCGAGCGTATCGGCGGAACCCAGTTCGGCAAATCGACCGAAATCTATAAGTTTGAAAAGATCAAACGCGCCAAAGCCAAAGCGCGCGAGCTGAACCCCGAGCTCGAGATTCTCGACTTTGGTGTGGGCGAGCCCGACCAGATCGCGCCGGCGCCGATTCGCGAAGCGCTCAAGGCGGAGTGCGACAAGCCCGAAAACCGCGGCTATGCCGACAACGGCGGACCGGACTTTAAGGCCGCCGCCGCCAAATACATGAAGGAATTTTTCGGCGTTGAGCTCGATCCGAACACCGAAATCAACCACAGCATCGGCACCAAGCCGGCACTCGCCATGCTGCCGCTGGCCTTCGTGAATCCGGGCGACGTCGTTTTCCAGACCGTGCCGGGCTATCCGGTGATGGCGACGCATTCAAAATATCTCGGCGCCGACGTGGTCGACATTCCGCTGCTCGAAGAAAACGCCTTCCTGCCGGACCTCTCCGCGATCGATCCGGAACTGGCCGAGCGCTGCAAGCTGTTCTACATCAACTATCCGAACAACCCGACCGGTGCGGTCGCCACGCCGGAGTTTTATGACGAGCTGATCGCCTTTGCGAAAAAACACAACATTCTGATCATCCAGGATGCGCCGTATTCCACGCTGGTTTATGATGGACCGCGCACCTCGCTCATGCAACGCCCCGGTGCCAAAGAGTGTGCGCTTGAACTGCACTCCATGTCCAAAGCCTACAACATGACCGGCTGGCGTCTCGCCTTTTTCTGCGGTGCCGAGTGGGCGGTCAACGCGCTCGCGACCGTTAAGGACAACTGCGACAGCGGACAGTTCCTCGCGATCCAGAAAGCCGCCTGCGCCGGCATCGCCGACGAATCGCTCGCCGAAGGCATTCGCGGTCACTACGAAAAGCGTCTGCGCAAGATGACCAACGTGCTGCAGGGCGTTGGTTTTGACGCCAAAATGCCGGGCGGCACCTTCTTCCTCTACACCAAAGCGCCGAAGGGCGCGGGCGATGTCGAGTTTGCCAATGCCGAGGAAGCGTCGCTCTACCTGATCGAAAACTTCGGTATTTCCACCGTTCCGTGGGATAACGTCGGCGCCTTTATCCGCTTCGGCGCGGTATTCGAATCTGCCGGCGAAGCCGATGACGAGCGCGTACTGAACGAACTCGCCGAACGCCTGAAACAGGCCGAACTGAAATTCTAAACAGATGAGTTGAGGCCACGGAAGAACACGGATTAACACAGCAACTTATAATCCGTGTTCTTCTGTGTTGATCCGTGGCCTGCATTTGCCGGTAGAAACATGAAGTGCTGCATCGTTACCTTGGGCTGCCAGATGAACCAGTCGGATTCCGAGCGGATCCGCAGTGTGATCGAAGGCATGGGCTATGAAATGACGACGGTCGAGGAGGAGGCCTCCCTGATCGGCGTTGTTGCCTGTTCGGTACGCCAGAAGGCGATCGACAAGGTTTACGGTAAAATCCAGAAGTGGAACCAGTGGAAGAATGAAAAGCCGCTGATCACTTTTGTTTCGGGCTGTATCCTGGAGTCGGACGAGCAAAAGTTTCTCAAACTGTTCGACCTCGTTTTCCGGATGAACGAGCTGCCGGAGCTGCCCAACCTGCTGCACCAGTGCGGCGTCGCCACCGAGTTTTCCGATCGCCATCCGTTCAACGATTTTGAGCGCGAGGATGAGCGCACCGACTTTTGGCAGATTGCTCCGGCCTACAGTTCCGAATTCGAGGCCTATGTTCCGATCCAGAACGGCTGTAACAAGTTTTGCTCCTACTGCGCTGTTCCCTACACCCGCGGCCGCGAGGTGTCGCGCGCCAGCGGCGAGATTCTCGCCGAAGTCCAGCGGCTGGTGGACAAGGGCGTAAAGTCGATCACGCTGCTCGGCCAAAACGTCAACTCCTACGGGCTCGATAAAAAGGGCGAGGAAATTTCCTTTGCCGAGCTGCTGCGCAAAGTAGGGGCGTTGGGCGAAAAGAGCGGCCGCGAATTCTGGGTCTACTTTACCTCGCCGCATCCGCGCGACATGACGCGCGACGTCATCGAAGCCATCGCCGACTATGACTGTCTCGCCAAGCAGATTCATCTGCCGGTGCAGAGCGGCGACGAAGAGCTGTTGCGCCGCATGAACCGCAACCACAGCATCGAAGCGTATCTCAAGATCATCGAAGATATCCGCGAGCTACTGCCGACCGCCACCATCTTTACCGACATCATCGTCGGCTTCAGCGGCGAGACCGACGAGCAACTCGAAAACTCCGCTGCACTGATGGAAAAGGTCGGTTTCAATATGGCCTACATCGCCAAATATTCGCCGCGCGTCGGCGCCCGCTCTGCCGAGTGGGAGGACGATATTACGCCGCCGCAAAAACGTGAACGGCTGGCCCGACTGACCGAAGTGCTCAAGCGCACTTCGCTTGCCTATAACGAAACACTGCTCGGAAAATCCGTTCGGGTGCTGATCGAAGCGAAAGATAAGCGGATGGAAGGCGCCCTGACCGGCCGCACCGAAGGCAAGCTGCCGATCCGTATTCTCAACGCGCCCGACGAACTGATCGGCACCTTCCAGGATGTCGAAATCACGTCGGTTGCCGAGCTCTCCCTGACCGGCCGGATTGCTGGTGCATAAAAAAGGCAGTCCGCAATGGACTGCCTTTGCATCCTCTCCGCCGTTGCTAAAGCAGGGCGGGGCAAGTGATCGCGGCTTTAGCCTTTGATCATCTTGTTGATGGCGGCTTCGGCCTGCGCCCAGTATTCGGCGGGGTCTTTGGAGAACCCGTCGTTTTCGGCGGCAAAGTAAGCGGCCTGCTCGATCATGGAATAGACCTGCTCGGCGGTATACTTCACTTTGAGGGCTTTCTTGGCGGCGGCTTTCTTCTTAGCCGGAGCTTTTTTGGCTGCAGCTTTTTTCTTTGCCGGAGCTTTCTTTGCCGGAGCTTTCTTTTTAGCCGGAGCCTTTTTTGCAGCAGCCTTCTTGGCCGGCGCTTTCTTCGCCGCGGCTTTCTTTTTCGCCGGAGCTTTTTTTGCAGTTTTCTTTGCAGCCATTTTTATTCTCCTGATTTTGGCATTTCACGTTTTCCTAACGTGTTTTGGTACAAGTAGCTCCTTGCTGTTGGCTTGTAAATAATTCGTTTAATAAAATTAGATTAAGAAGAAAAGTTGGGCTACCACTCGTTGTGTTCGCCGCGGCCGAAGCGGTAGACGATGCCGGCGTTTGCGGTGTGGTCATAGGTTTTTTTCGACGGGCTGTAGTAGTGGTGCCAGTCGGTCTGCAACGCCCATTTTGGGTGGAGATGATAGTGCAGGCCAACACCGCCGTTCCATTGAAAGGCGCGGCGGTCGCGATCCTTGTTCCACAGCTGTTCGCCGAAGCCGAGGCTCAGGTAGGGACGGAGTTTGTGGCAGGGAAGCAGGTAGTACTGCGCATCAAGGCTGTAGTTTTCATAAACCACGGAGCGGCCGGTGGCACGTTCGCGCAGGTGGCCCTGGGCATAGGCCAGTCGTGTGGAAAAGCGGTGGGTGAAGTAAAGGCCCAGCGTTGCCTTGGTATAGTTTCCGTTTTCCACGCCCCAGTCTTCATCGAGAAATACGTGGCCGCTGCCGATGGCGGCGCCGACGATGCCGGTGTCGACCGGGTCGTTGCGGTATTCGATGTGCCGCTCTTTGTTTTCTTCGGCTGCCCGGTCTTCGCCGAGCGGGATGCGCATGTGGAGATAGAGCTGATGCCCGCTCGTATTTACGGCGGGGGCGTAGGAAAAATAGCCGTAGCCCGATTTAACCAGCTTGCGGCCGGTCAGCCGATTGATGCCGCGCCCCATGGCATCGATCGGGTCGAGAAAGAAGAGGGCGGTGCTACCGAGGGTGGTTGAGCCGGCCACGGTGCCGCCGCCATCGCGGATGCGGCGCTCGGTCTGGAACATCCATTCGCCCCAGACCCAGCCGAGTACCGGATGAACCACAAGGTCCTGGATCGATGGCTCTTCGGCAAAGGCTTCCACGCCGTATTCCCAGTAGAAGGTCGACATGAGGAAGGAATAGACGAACGAGTCCCACTGGCGGTAGCCGGATTTGCGTGCCAGCTGATAATAGACGCCGCCGAAATAGGGGTGGCCGATATAGTTGATGTACCACTCGTTGCGATCCCATTCCGGTCCGTTGCCGACATTGGCTTCCCAGTTGCGGAAAATGTTGTTGCCCGGATTCCAGCGAGTGAAATCCTGCGGGAGCAGGGCGATGAAGCCGACGACGCCGACGCCGTAGACGAAGATCGATTTGGTTTGTGACCATAGCCGTTCACCGTCTTCACCGTTTTGCGGGTTGAACAGCGAGATGCGGTAGGGGGTGTCGTAGATGGCGGGATCAATTTTTAGCGCAGTCCAATAGTTGGTTTCCTGCGCGGAAACCGAAATGCCTGCCGCCATACCCAGAATGACGAACCTCATGGTTATGCGACGCAACCAGTCTGGACGCAATCCTCTCATGGAAAGGTATCGTTTGCTTTCCCAAAGCAAAGAATGGCCCGTTCTTTCCGGGGTTGCAACAGAAGATTTGCGGTAAAAAGCCTTACGGATCGTCGGTTGTAATGGCCGAAAGTGTTTCGCGATCCGCCGCATTGAGCCGTCCGGTTTCCATAAAGGATTCAATCACTTCGAAGGCGGTCTGCGCTTCTTCCAGTCGGCGGGACAGGTCGCCAAGATCGACTTTTTGCAGGTCGCCCTCGTTTCTGATCTCAACCAGATGCCATTCGCCGAGGGCATTCAGGCCGATGTGGTGCATCAGGCGGCCCAGCGTTTGGACGGTCCGGCGCGCTTCGTCGTCGGGGAGGCGATCGATCAGCTCGTCGCAAAAATAGGCATAGCAGACCGGCGGCCGGCCATATTCGAGTGCGCAACCGTGCAGGTCGAGCCAGCCGAAGCGCTCGTCCATTTGGTCGGCGTCTATGCCCTGCCGTTTCAGCAGTTTGGAAAGAAACGCACTATCAGCCGCCTCCTCGCAAATATCCGCCCGGCAGCAGCAGGCCGTGCACATGCCGCAGGTGTCGGAGCAGATCTGAACCATTCGTTCGCGAACGGTGGCTTCGAGCCCGGCATATTGGTCTGTGAAATCATGTATTGTAGTCATCTTTTCTATTGCACCACAGAGGACACAGAGGGTCACGGAGAATATCAACCTCTGTGTCCTCCGAAATTGGTCGCTATGCGCTCCCGATCATCTCTAGCATAGCGGGTGGTGAAATATTTTTTCTGCTCTTTGGTGGTGGCAAATGGATTTGTTTCCTTGGTTTGGCGCGCGGTTTTCGGCAATATTGGTTCCTTAATGATTGTAAGGGGAAAACCATGGCTGGTTTGGACGATTTGTTGAAAGAGGGGGCTTCGCTGGATGCGCCGCCGCTGAGTGATGCCGTTGGCGGTTTGTCGAATCCGGAGCTGATGGCCGAGGCGCGCGCGGCTCTCTCGGGCAACTGGGGTATGGGTGTGCTGGGTTATGTGCTTTACACCGTGCTGATAATGAGCTTTTCCGCGTTTGTTTTTTCGTCGGCCTTCTTTGTGGGCATCGTGAGTGGCCTTGGCGGCGGCAACCTTGCGGTCGCCGCCAACAGCATGCGGGGCTTTTCCTCGTTTGTGGAAACATTGATTTCCGGCGCGCTTATGGTCGGGTTTTGCGCTTTCTTTCTGGGGGTTGCGCAGGAGGGTGCAGCGCGGCTTGAACTGCTGTTTGTCGGCTTTCAGCGTTTCTGGAAATCGTTTTGCGTCTATTTTTTCTATTCGCTGTTCATTGTCCTTTGGGCGTTGTTGCTGATCATTCCGGGCATCATTGCCTCGTTCCGCTATGCGATGGCGTTTTACATCATTGCCGACGACGCGGATTGCGGCGCACTCGAAGCACTGAAACGCAGCTCGGAAATGATGAAGGGCAACAAATGGAAATTTTTCTGCCTGCACTGGCGCTTTGTCGGCTGGGCGCTGCTCGCCACCTTTTTCACCTTCGGTATTGGCTACCTCTGGCTCATTCCCTATATGCAGACCACCTTCGCGAAATTTTATGAAGATGTGAAGTGAGGCAGGCACTAGGCAAGAGGCATGAGGCACTAGGGAATAGTTTTGGTGCGACAGAACTTAATCACTTAAAACCTAACACTTAAAACTATGCTTGGAAAATTTGAACTACTCGGAACTGATTCGTCGAGCAAGGCGCGGCGCGGGCGGTTTCATACGGCGCACGGATCGGTTGAAACGCCGGTCTTTATGCCGGTCGGCACGCAGGCGACCGTCAAGAGCATGTCGCCGAAGGAGATGCACGAACTCGACTGCGAGATTCTGCTCGGCAACACCTATCACCTCAACGACCGTCCCGGCCCCGATCTGGTCGAGCGTATGGGCGGTCTGCACGAATTTATGGGCTGGGACCGCGCGATCCTGACCGACAGCGGCGGCTATCAGGTTTTCAGCCTCGGCTCCATGAACAAGATCACCGACGAGGGCGTCTCGTTCCGGTCGCACTCCGACGGCCGCAAGCACTTTATCGGCCCGCGCGAATCGATGGAGATTCAACGCAAGCTCGGCTCTGATATTGCGATGGTTTTCGACGAGTGTCCGCCATACCCGTGCGAAAAGGATTACGCTTGCAAAGCCGTGCGTCGAACCCTAGATTGGGCGACTATTTGCAGGGAAGCGCCTCGTGCGGATGGCCAGTTGTTCTTTGGTATCGCGCAAGGCAGCGTTTTTGCCGATTTGCGCGAAGAGTGCGCCAAGGCGCTCGTCGAGATGGAGTTCGACGGCTATGCCATCGGCGGCGTGAGCGTGGGGGAGCCCGACGAGCTGATTGTCCGCGGCGTGGAAGACACGGTCGACCATCTGCCGGCGGATAAGCCGCGCTACCTGATGGGTGTGGGAGAAATGGCCCAGATGGTGGAGTCGGTGGCGCGCGGAGTCGATATGTTCGACTGCGTGATGCCCACGCGACAGGCGCGCAATGGAACGGTTTCAACGCGGCGCGGACGCTACCCTGTGAAAGCGGCTCTTTATAAGGAAGATACCCGTCCGTTGGAGGAAGGATGCACCTGCTACGCGTGCCAAAACTTTACGCGTGCCTACATCCGCCACCTGATCAACGTCGGTGAAATTCTGGGCCTGCGGCTGATAACGATGCATAACCTGCATTGCTATCTGAAATTTATGAAGGATATGAGAGAGGCGATAGCGGAGGGAACCTTTAACCGGTTCCGGGAGCAATTCCATGCCGGCTATCGCGTGGTACTTGAGGAACATACGTTAAACGTAAAGGAGAACAACTAGATGAACCTACTGCCCCTAACCATCGCTCAGGCCGACGCAGCGCCCGCGGCATCGCCGCTGCAGTTCCCGATCATGATGGTCATCCTGTTCGGTATCATGTATTTCATGATGATCCGTCCGCAGCGCCGCCGCGAAAAGGAGCGCAAGGAGATGATCAATTCCGTCAAGAGCGGTAACCGCGTTCTGCTCACCAGCGGCATTCTCGGCGATATCATCGAGGTTAAGGAAAACACGCTGATCGTCCGCATTGCCGAAAGCACCAAGGTTGAAATTGTGCGTGCCGCCATTTCGCAGGTGCTCGAAAACGGCGAAACCCCCTCTGAAATTGAACCGGCGAAGTAAGAAAGGTCTGCACAATGGATAAGAACAAACTCTGGAAATGGCTGCTGCTCGGTTTCCTCGTGATCACTTCGCTGGCGCTCGTTACGCCGGTGAAACAGAAAGTTAAACTCGGTCTCGACCTCAAAGGCGGGTCGAGCTTTGTGGTTGAAGTCGACGCTGAAGATGTCGCCAAAAAACTGGTCGAAGAGGGCGTAGCCGCCTCGGTTCAAGAACTGGGTGAGTCCAAGCTCACTGAGCGCATCAAGCGCGTGCAGGAAATCGCCGTCGAGGTGATCCGCAACCGCATCGACGTGCTGGGCACTGCCGAGCCGGAAATTTATCCGGAAGGCGATGACCGCATCGTGATCCGCCTGCCGGGCGCCGATGCCGACACGCGCGCCGAAGCCAAGATGCAGATTTCGCGCGACGCCGTACTCAGCTTCAAGCTGGTGGACGAAGAAAGCGACGCCTGGGTGGCCGAGGTGATCGGTTCCGGCCAGATTCCGCAGGGCTTCAAAATGGGCGGCCAGGACCGCGGCATCTACCTGCTGCGCGACCGCGCCGCGATGTCCGACGATCAGCTGACCCGCGAATTTTTCGAACAGCTCAAGCGCTTCGGCGGCAAGCATGCCGACTTTATGCTGATGGAAGACAAGCTGCCGGACGGCTCCACGGTTTATCGTCCGGAATATATCGAGCGCCGCAATCAGCTCGGCGGCGATACGGTTGTTAACGCCACCGTCGTTCCCAACCAGATGACCGGTTCGCCGGAAATCTCGCTGACCTTCGATGCCGAAGGCAAAAAGAAATTCGGCACCATTACCGAAGCCAACGTCAATCGCCGTCTGGGCATCATTCTCGACGACAAGCTCTATTCCGCGCCGAACATTAACGAAGCCATCTATGGCGGCAGCGCCTCGATCTCCGGCAGCTTTTCGGTTCCGGAAGCGCGCAAGCTGGCCAACGTGCTGAAAGCCGGCGCTCTGCCCGGCCGCGTGAAGATTGTTGAAGAGCGTACCGTCGCTCCGACGCTCGGCCAGGACTCCATCGACAGCGGCATTCAGTCGATCATGTATGGCGGCATCGCTGTACTGATCTTCATGCTGCTCTACTACATGGTTCCGGGCATCATCGCCAACCTGTCGCTTGTATTCGTGCTGCTACTCCTGCCGGTCGGCATGGTCTGCTCGGCCGGATTCCTCGGCGCGGCCACCGGTTCGCTTGAAGGTGGACAGGTCAGCCTCCCGACGCTCACGCTCTACGGCATCGCCGGTATTGTGCTCACCATCGGCATGGCGGTCGACGCCAACGTACTGACCTTCGAGCGCATGCGCGAAGAGTGGAAGGTTGGCAAGTCGATCTCCGGCGCGATCAACGCCGGTTACAATAAGGCGTTCAGCACCATTCTCGATGCCAACGTCACCACCTTGCTGACGGCGGCGATTCTCTTCTGGCAGGGCTCCGGCCCGATCCGCGGTTTTGCGGTTACGCTGAGCGCCGGTATTCTGGTCAGCATGTTCATCGTGCTGGTTATCACCCGCCTGTTCTTCAACTCGCTGGCGGACGGCAAGATGCTCAAATCGCTCAAGATGATGGCGATCCCGTTCCTGCAGAAGGCCAACTTTAACTTCCTCGGCGGCCGCAAGGTGGCCGGCGTCGTCTCGGTTGTGGCGATTCTCGCCACCTGGGGCCTCTTCTTCCAGAAGGGCGACGCCAACCTGGGCGTCGACTTTACCGGCGGTTCGGTGACGACCTTCAAGTTTGCCCAAGAGCAGCCGATCGAAAATGTTCGCGCCGCGCTGGCTGAGGCCGGCTATCCGAGCGCCGGCATCGCCTACCAGTCTACGCTGGCTGAAGGCGGCGAAAGCTATCTCGAAGTCAAGGTCAAGGAGACCGAAGGCGCCGAAGCCAAGGCGCAGGAGGCGATTCTTGCACTGGACGGCGACTATGAAATCGTCAAGACCGACAGTGTCGGATCGCAGATTGGCAGCGAGCTGAAGAAGAGCGGCATCACCGCCATCGTCTTCGCGCTGATTGGCATCATCATCTATATCTCGATCCGCTTTGAGTTTGCCTTTGCGATGGGGGCAATCGCCGCGCTGGCGCATGACGTGCTGATTACGGTCGGCATCTACTGCGCACTCGGCAACGAGCTGAGCATGCCGATCATTGCGGCGCTGCTGACCATCGTCGGTTACTCGGTCAACGACACTATCGTGGTGTTCGACCGCATTCGCGAAGACCTCAAGCTGGAGAAGGGCAAGTCCTACAAGGAGATTGCCAATCTCTCCATCAACCAGACCCTCAGCCGTACCGTGCTGACTTCGTTCACCACGCTGCTGACGGTGGTCATGCTGCTGATCTTCGGCGGCGGCGCGGTCTACGACTTTGCGCTGGCGCTCTTCATCGGTATCCTGGTGGGTACCTACTCGTCGATCTTTGTCGCCACGCCGGTGGTTCTGCTGTGGCACAAGGAGGAAAAGGTTAACTAGACTTCTGATACTAACTCAGTCTAGATTCAAAAGCGTCCTGCCGGTCAGGGCGCTTTTTCGTATGTTATGAACACGCTGAAATACAAAATGCCGTGTCCGTTGATGGGGTTCCTTTTTCGAAAGGTGCTCGATCCCGCATCCGCGCCGGACAGCCATGAAAACCGCACGCGCCTCGGTATGCTGGCCGGCTGGACGAGTACGGTGCTGAGCGCTGTGCTGGCACTGGCCAAGGGGTGGCTCGGTCTTGTTTCCGGCTCGGTTTCCATGATTGCCGACGCGACCAATAATCTGACCGATATGGGCAGTTCGCTGGTCATTGCGCTCGGCTTCCAGTGGTCGCGCAAGCCGCGCGACGAAGACCATCCATTCGGCCATGGCCGCATCGAGGCGGTGGCAACGCTGGTGCTGTCGATCGCGCTGATTATTGTTGGTTTCGAGGTGGCCAAGTCGGGCGTTATGCGTTTGATCAATCCGCAGCCGATTGAGGCGCCGACCTGGCTGCTGGTTGCGGTGGGTATTACGGTGGCAGTGAAAACCTGGATGGCGGTGTTTGCGCGGCAGCTGGCCCGGCTCTCAAAGTCGCAGGTGCTCGAGGCGGATGCCTGGAACCACACGTTTGATATTGTCTGCACTCTGATGGTGGTGGTCGCGCTGGTCAGCTCAAAGATGGGGTGGGGCGCGGTCGACGGCTGGACGGCGGTCGGCGTGGCGGCTTTTATTCTCTATACCGGCATCGTTTATGCGCGCGAGGCCATCGATATTCTGCTGGGCAAGAAACCCGATCCTTCTGAAGTTCATGCTATCTATGAGCTGGTGGCGGCGGTTGAAGGCGTCATGAGCGTGCATGAAATCATGGTACACCAGTATGGCGATGTGAAGATGGTTTCGTTTCACATCGAAGTGGATGCCCGCATGAGCCTGGTGGATGCGCATGCCGTTTCCGAGTCGGCGGAACTGACTGTGGAGAAGACGCTAGGCTGGCGCGCCGTTGCGCACCTGGACCCGGTTGACCGCTCGCACCCGCTCTTTGAAGAGCTCAACCGTGTTCTGCACGATTTTATTGATGAGGATCCGCGGCTGGTGGATATCCACGACCTGCGTGCTGAAGGTGCCGCGCCGCCCTACCGGATTTCGTTTGACCTCGTGACGAATATGGAGACCGGTCGCGAGGAATATGATGCGATCTACAACTCCGCTCTTGCCACGGTTGAAAAAAACTTTTCCGGACGGGTGAACGGAGCAGAGGTCGGCATTGAAGCCGCCGTGGAAAGCGCTCCGATGGCCCGCAGATGTTTTACCCTGCCGTATTCGTAAAAACGACAGTTCAGGATTTGCCACTTTTATTTCTGGGGGTATAGTTTATGTCGGCAAGATTCATTAACAGGGAGTGTGTGGTGAGCCTTTTTGGAAGTATGGATTGGATTTTGGACGTCATCCCCGATTTGGATGCGCGCAAAGGGCAGTTTGTCGTGGATGCGGAAGAGATGGATGATGAGCTGATGGAGGTCTTCTGCGGGGAACTGCGTCGGTTGATGGGGGAACTGTTGGAAGGTTTGCATCAGAATGATGCCGCAATGGTGGCGACTGCCGCGCATTCGATCAAAGGCATGGGCGGAACCATCGGCCTGCCGGAACTTTCGGTGGTCGGCATGGAAATTGAAGTCCGGGCCAAAGCTGCCAACCTGCCGGATGCCATGCCGCTCATCACGGCGTTAGGCGCGTGGGTGGATAGATTGTAGAATGGACGGCGCACACCAGAATGCCCGGCTGGGTGAGGCGGCACCGGATGTGGTGCATAATCGCCCCTGGCATGTGCTGGTGGTGGACGATGATCTCTCGAGCAGAAAGCATCTCCGCAAGCTGCTCGAAGCGCGCGGGCATGAAGTGCGCGATGTTGCCGATGGCCAAACGGCACTCGAAATGGTTTTCCAATCGCCACCGGACCTGATTCTGATCGATGTCCTGATGCCGCAAATGGATGGGTTTGAGCTGTGCCGCAAGCTGCACCGAGATCCGCGGACAAGCAACATAGCCATTATAATGGTTTCGGCCAAAACAGAGGTTGAGGATGTTGAAGCCGGGTTTGAGTATGGGGCCATCGACTATATCCGCAAGCCGTTTAATCCGCGCGAACTGCTCCTGCGGGTAGACCATGCGCTCTCGCTGAAAAAGAGCAACGATGCGCGGGCGATCTGGAACAAGCGCGTGGCGCGCGATCTTGAGTTGGCCGGCGCTATTCAGCGCTCCCTCTTTCCCGAGGTGCCGCTTTTTACCCGCCGACTCGAGATGCGCATGGCGTATCGTCCGTGTATGGATGTCGGTGGCGATGCCTTCGATGTGATCGCGTTGCCCGACGGTAAATACTGCATTTATATCGCGGATGTGGCCGGGCATGGCGTGGCGCCGGCCATGATTGCTTCACTGCTCAAGGCGACCGCCAGCGAAATGATCCCGCGTTATGCCGATGAGGGACCGGCCGCCATTTGCAATGAGATCAACGCGGCAATCCACCGCAGCATTGAGGATCCGGCCTACTTTGCAACCTTGTTCATGGCGCTGCACGACCCGAAGCGGCTTGAATGGCGCTGCATGAACTGCGGCCATCCGAACCCGCTGCTGGTTCACGAAAATGGAAGAGTGGAGTCAGCCCTCTTTAGTGCGGGCGGCGGCGCGCCCATTGGTTTTCCGTTTGGCGGTGAGCAGCCCTATTCGCCGGCGGACGAGGTCCGCTTTAAGGATGAGGGGGGATCTTTCCTGCTGCTCTATACCGATGGCATTTCCGAAGCACGCCATGCCGACTCCGACGAGCAATGCGGCGACCGGATTCGCGAGGTTTACCTGAAGATGGCGAAGGATCCCGCCGTGGCCGACAAGGCTTCCGGTCTGCTGGATGCGCTCAAGACCGACGGTTATCAGCTGGATGCCGACGACTGTACCGCGATCTCCATCCACATGCTCGATCCGCTCAAGGTCGTGATCGAGCAGGCGGTTCCCCGCAATATTTATCTGGTGTCGGACATTGCCCGGCAGTGTGAGACCGCCGTCACGTTGCTGGGCATTTCTGCCGATACGGCGGCACTGTTGCGGTTGCTGGTGATGGAGCTGGGCGCCAATCTGGTCGATCACAGCGGCCTGGGCGAGGAGGAGGTTTTCTGGCTCCAGGTCCGCGTGGACGGCAAGGTGTGTCAGGTGGTGCTGCGCGACAGCGGGGCGGAGTGGGATGTTGAAACCGCGCTCAACCTGCAGCTCGAAGAGGCCTACATGAGGGAACGCGGCCGCGGACTGGTTATTACCCAATCGATCGTCGACCGCATCGAACATTTTCGGATTAATTCCGAAAATCTGACCTTCTGCACGATCATCGACCAAAAAGATGCTGTGTAATACCGCCGATCCGGTTTACTCTCTTCGGCTATGAAAAACTGGAAACTGCCTGCCGCCGAAGAATCCGCCGCCTGCTCGCTTGCCGAACAGGCGCGCCTGCCGATGCCGATTGCCCGTGTCCTTGCGGCGCGCGGCCTTCCGACGGCCGAAGTGGAGGACTTTCTGAACCCGCGGCTCGCCGGACTCTCCGATCCGTTTCTGCTGCCCGGCATGGAGAAGGCCGTTCCCCGTATTTGGGCCGCAATTGATACCGGTGAAACCCTCTCGGTATTTGGCGACTATGATGTCGACGGCGTCACTTCCACCGCACTGCTGATTCGTTTGCTGAATGCATTGGGCGCAGACGTAAAAGCGTTCATTCCCGACCGGATCGACGAAGGGTATGGCCTCTCGCAGGATGCGCTCGAACGCTGCCTGGCTGAGCATGGATCCTCGCTCGTGATTTCCGTCGATTGCGGGGTTAACTCGGTGGATAGCATTGCTTTTGCACAGGGGCGGGGGATTGACGTCATCGTTACCGACCATCACGAACCGGCTGCCGAAACCGCACCCGCCCTTGCGCTCATTAATCCCAAACTGGGGACGGTGCCGGCGCTCGAAAACCTTTCCGGCGTCGGCGTGGCCTTCAAGCTTGCACACGCCCTGCTCAAGGTCGGGCGCGAGCAGGGCCGGCCGGTTGTTGAAAATATTGATCTGCGCGACTATCTCGATATCGCCGCACTCGGCACGGTAGCCGATATTGTTCCGCTGACCGGCGAAAACCGGATTATTGTCCGCCATGGCCTGACCCGGCTCGTTGAGACCAAATGGCTCGGCCTGCAGGCGCTTAAAGAGGTCGCCGGCATGAAAGGCGAGCCCGATACCTTTCATCTCGGATTTCAGCTGGGGCCGCGCATCAATGCCGCCGGCCGCATCGGCCAGCCGATGCAGGCGCTGCGCCTGCTCGTCACCGACGATCGGTCTGAAGCGCGGCTTATCGCCAGGCTACTGGACGATACCAACCGGGAGCGCCGCCGCATTGAACGCGAGATGGCCGATGAAGCTTTTGCTGAAATCGACGCCTATTTTGATCCGGCGAAACATTTTGGACTGGTGGTGGCGCGCAAAGGGTGGCATCCCGGCGTGGTTGGCATTGTGGCCTCGCGCGTTTCGCGCCACTACAACCGTCCTGCGATTGTGATGGGCATCGAGGACGATGGCCGCGCGCGTGGATCGTGCCGCAGCGTTGATGAATTTGACCTGCTTCAGGGCCTCCATGCCTGCGAAACTCATCTGGAAAAGTTTGGCGGTCACAAGATGGCGGCCGGGGTGGAGGTGCAGGCCGGAGCGCTTGATGCATTCAAGTCTGCGTTTAACGACGCGGCCGCGACGATGCTCGGCGGCATTGACCTCACGCCGGTTCAGCGCATCGATTCCGAGGTGAAGCCGGCCGACTTAAGCTGGGAGTTCCTCGGCTGCCTCAAGCAGCTCAGTCCATTCGGTCAGGATAATCCCGAGCCGGTCTGGGCCTTGCGCGGGGTGTGGGTTTCCGGGGCTCCGCGCGTGGTCGGACAGAATCATCTAAAACTGTCGGTCGTTGCCGACGGACAACCGTTTGACGCCATTGCCTTCAACTATCCGCTCGAAGCGCTGCCCGAGGGCGAGCTGGATATTGCCTTTACGCTCAAGGAAAACAACTGGAACGGAAATTCCTCGCTGCAACTGCAGCTTTGCGATGTCCGGCCCGCGTCTTAATCCGCGGCCAGTTCCTTCAGGGCCTGCGAGGCGGCCCGGCGTTCGGCCTCGCGTTTGCTGCCGGCGGAAGCCTGCCACGTTTTTCCGCAGGCATTGACCTCAATTGTGAAGGTGCGGTCGTGTTCGGGGCCGGCGGTTTCGATCGTTTCATATTCAGGAATGCCGTGGCCGTGGCTCTGGGCATATTCCTGCAGATCGCCTTTGGGATTACTTTTTACTTCGGCTTCCTGAAATCCGTCGAGCTCGGGCAGGAAGACCTTTTTGAAAATTTTGTTCGCGGCGCGGGCGCCGCCGTCGATCCACGCCGCGCCGATAATGGCCTCGACGGCATCGGCGAGGTTGGAGGCGCGCTCGGCGCCGTCGTTTTTTTCTTCGCCGCGGCCCAGCCGCAGAAATTTGCTGATGCCGATGCTCGCGCCGATCTGGGCGAGCTTGCGGTCCTGGGTGAGGCGGCTGCGCAGTTTCGACATATCGCCTTCGCGTGCGTCGGGATTATTTTTAAAGAGATGTTCTGCGGAAATAAGGCTGAGCACGGCGTCGCCGAGATATTCGAGCCGCTGGTTGTCGTCCTCCGCTTCGGGATTTTCGTAGCGGAAGGAGGGGTGGGTGAGCGCCAGTTCAAGCAGGTGCTTTTTCTTGAAGCGGTAGCCGATGGCCTGTTCGAGGTTGCGGTAGGTGGTTTTCATTAAAACGGGGCGGCGGTTCCGATTTTGGTGTTGATGGCGGCTTCGGCGATGGAGCGGCCGTCGATCAGTTTGGGCTGCAGACGTGGGCGCCAGTGGCGGCGGCGGCTTTTAACGAGCAGTTTGTGGCCCGGCAGAAAATCAAATTTGGAGAGTAGCCAGAGGAGCGGATAAGCGGTTCCGGCAAGGTTGTAGAGTTTGCGGTAGCGGTAGAGTTCGTCCTGCCCGACTTTTTTGCGCACCATCCAGTAGCGGTCGCGGGCGATCAGCCGTTGTGCCAGCTCGCCGATCGCGGCGGCGGATTCGAGCAGGCCGTTGGAATATTCGATGGTTTCAGGGACGTCGAAGCCGTCCTTGAGAATGTTGAACAGCTCGTCGCGCTTGTAGCCGTTGCGCTTTTGTCCCTGACAGATGGGCGAGGTGTTGAAGAGGTGGTGCAGAAGCGTTACCAGACTGACCGGGGCGCGGCGGGTTTCGCTGATGATCACCCAGCCGTCGTTTTTCAGCACACGGTGGCATTCGTGCATGAATTCATAATCGTCGGCAATGCCTTTGAGGGCGTCGACAATAACCAGCTGGTCGAAGGTGTTGTCGTCGAAGGGGAGCTTGCCGTTTTCAATGATGGTGATTTTTTCGCTGAGGCAATAGCTGACCGAATCGGCCGCCGTTTCGGTGGCGACGGCGGTTTTCCAGCTGCCGCCAAGGTTGCGCAGGCTGGCGCTGATGAGGCCGTCGCCCGCACTGATTTCGAGGCATTGACAGTTTGAGGTTGTTCCGGCCAGCGCATTGATGCGTTCGAGTTTGCGGGTGCGCCGGATGGAGCGGGTAAAAAGCCGTTCCTGCCACATCCGGATTTCAGCGTCTAGGTTGTTGTTTATCTCCTGCATAACTTTCGGGAATATAGAAATGCGGCGGATTTGTTGAAAGCCTATTCTATTCCTGAAATGCCGGCGCTGTCCGCGTGGGTGATGTTGAGGGCGACCACCTCTCCCTGCAGATCTTTCGTCGTTTCAAATTCGACCGGAATATAGTGCTGCGAATAGCCGGTGGCTTTGCCATTCCTGACGCGCTCGACCAGCACATCGATTTTCCGGTCGAGGAACTGGCAGTGATAATCGAGCGCCATCTGTTCGCCGAGTGCGCGCAGGCGTTCGCTGCGTTCCATGGCGACGGCGCCGTTGACCTGATTGCTCATTTTGGCGGCGATGGTCTTGGGCCGCGGGGAATAGGTGAAAACGTGCATCTGCGAAAAGCCGACCTTTTTGCAAAATTCATAGCTCTCTTCAAAGTGAGTATCGGTTTCGCCGGGGAAGCCGACGATGACGTCGGTGGTGAAAGCGGGGTTGTCGAGCACGGCGCGGGCGCGTTCAACGGCATCAAGATATTCCGCCGCCGTATAGCCGCGGCGCATGGCGAGCAGGGTGGCGTCGGAGCCGGACTGCAGCGAAAGGTGCAGGTGCGGCATAATGTTGGGCGAGGCGGCCCAGACCTCGAGCAACTCGTTGGTCAGTTCGCCGGGATGCAGGCTCGAAAGCCGGATGCGGCCGATGTTCGGAACTTCGACGATGCGCTGGAGCAGCTCGGCGAGCGACGAACCGCGTTCGCGGCCGTAGAGGCCGACGCTTACGCCGGTGACGACGATTTCGCGGTAGCCGGATTCGGTCAGCGCGGTGGCTTCGCGAACGGCGTCTTCGATGGCTTTGTCGCGTGGTGCTTTTCGCAGCCGCGGAATGATGCAGTAGGAGCAGCCGATGTCGCAGCCGTCCTGCACCTTCAGGAAGGCGCGGGTCTGGTCGCCGAAGCGGGAAATGGTGAAGGTGTCGGTTTCGATGCCGTCGCTCATATTGGAATTGGGCAGGGCCAGCGAGTCGAGCTGCTCGGCGAGGCGCTGGAGCCAGTCGGCCCCGGCCGGAACGCGGAAGACTGGATCCTGATCGACCTGGGTGAGTTCGTCGTTAGCGGCGCAGCCGGTGACGATGATATGGGCGAGGGGATTTTCGCGCTGCATGCGCCGGATGGTCTGGCGCGATTTCTGGGCAGCCGCGGCGGTGACGCCGCAGGTGTGCACTGCGATGACGTCGGCGGTGTCGGACCGCTCCGCCTTTTTCAGGCCGTAGCGTTCGAACAACTGTTCAATCTGCTGCGCGTCATACTGGTTGACCTTGCAGCCGAGCACGTTGACTAAATAGGTTTTGAGTTTGTTTCCGTTCATGAGGGCGTTTCTCATACGGTTAACGGAGAGGGGAAGCAAGCGCATTTAAACGTTTGTTGGAACATGATCCCAATAAGGGGGCGGGCCTATTCGTTCTTTCCTGTTGATACATGATCGGGCATGTTATGCCGTAACATATGTGAGCAATACTATTGGAATTTGCGGGCAATGGGTTGTGAGGGGGGAGCGTTGTGGATAAAAAGGCTATCACCTTAGCTGGTCTACTCGGAGTTCTCGTTGGGACGGGAGCGTTCACGTTCAAGTATGCCGAAGTATTTTCCTACTTAAGCTCCGATCCGGCGGTCTGCGTCAATTGCCACATCATGACGCCGCAATACGATTCGTGGCAAAAGTCCAGCCACCATGCGGCGGCGACCTGCGTCGACTGCCACCTCCCGCACGAGTTCATCGGCAAATACCTCGCCAAGGCCGAAAATGGATGGCACCACTCCAAGGCGTTCACGCTGCAAAACTTTCATGAGCCGATCATGATCAAGGAAAAGAACAGCCGGATCCTTCAGCACAACTGCTTAGAGTGCCACGAGGATATGGTTTACGAAATGTTCAGGCGCGATGTGTCCGAGCCGGATGCCGTCCAGTGCATTCATTGTCATGCCGATGTTGGCCACGGGCCGTTGCCGACCAGCATTGGCGGCGCTGACCGCGGCGAGAAATACGAAAGGGAAAACCATGAGTGAGTTGCACCAAAAAATAGTAACAGCGGGACTGTTCATCACGGTCACCATCGTTGCTGCCACTGCGGTTGTTGCCGGGATTGCGCTGCTGGTAAATATTTTTGAGCGCAAGGCGGAGGCGCTGAATCCCTATGTTCGCATGGTGGAGGTGACGGAGGATATAACCGATCCGGCCGAGTGGGGCAAAAACTGGCCCAAGCAATATGACTCCTACAAACGTACGGCGCTTCCCACCAAGACCAAATATGGCGGGCATGGCGGCAACGAAGCCCTTCCCGAGCAGAAAATTGAACGTCCGGAATTTCATTGGCTCAAGCGCATGTTTAAAGGATATGCCTTCTCGATCGACTATCGCGATCGCCGTGGACATGCCTACATGCTGGAGGATCAGGAGCAGACCGGACGGCAGAAGGTTGCGCTCGCAGGATCCTGCCTGCACTGCCATGCTTCGGTCATGCCGCTTTATCGCGAGCTGGGCGATGGCGATGTCTTCAAAGGGATGGATGAAACGCATAAGTTATCCTACAAAGAGACCAATAAGATGCTTCATGACATGGGGCACGCCCATCCGGTTTCCTGTGTTGACTGCCACGACCCTGACTCCATGCAGGTGCGTGTAACCCGTCCGGCCTTCATTCGCGGCATTCAGGACCTGGCGGCATCTGATGCGCCGGTTCCGGGACTGCCTTCGATTGACATTTGGCGTCAGGGTTCACGCTCCCAGCCGTACGATCCCAACGTGGATGCCACGCGCAACGAAATGCGTTCGTTTGCCTGCGGTCAGTGCCACGTCGAATACTACTGTGCCGGCGGCTTCCCGCTTACCTTCCCGTGGAGTAACGGCCTGAAGATGGAAGATCTGGAGAAGCAGTGGGATGAAACCAAGCTGGCCAACGGCGAACGTTTCTACGACTATAAGCATAAAGAGACCGGCGCACCGATCCTCAAGGCGCAGCATCCTGAGTTTGAGCTGTGGGCACAGGGGGTCCATGCCCGCAACGGCGTTTCCTGTTCCGACTGCCATATGGCTTATATGCGTGACGGCGCCTCCAAGGTTTCCGATCACTGGGTACGCAGTCCGTTGCTGAACGTCAACCGCGCCTGCCAGACCTGCCACCATTCGTCGGAAGCAGAGATTCTGGAGCGCGTCGAAATCATTCAGGACACGAACTACAAGCTGCTGTTGCGTGGAGGTGAGGCTCTGAATGATCTTATGGATGCGATCATGGCGGCCCAAGAAGTCGGTATAACCGAAGAGCAACTTAAGCCTGTTCTCGAAATGCAGCGCAAAGCGCAGTGGCGCCTCGACTATATTGCGGCCGAAAACTCCATGGGCTTCCATGCCCCGCAGGAAGCCGCACGTATTCTTGCCGAAGCGGCCGACTATGCCCGTCAGGGCCAGGTTGGGGCGCTTCAGCTGACCAAATAAAATTCCAGACAACGGAATGCCAGGGCCGCGCATCGCGCGGCCTTTTTCTTTACGCGCGCGCTTTCAATGCCTGCAGATTTACGTAAGATGCGACCTTCAATTTCAACGCAGGATTTTTATATGAAAAAGACCAGAGTCGACCGCCAGTTTGCCGAACTGAAAAAGCAGGGAAAGAAAGGCTTCATTGCCTACCTCGGCGCCGGAGATCCCAATCTTCAGGATACCGTGGACATCGTGCTGCGGCTCGAAGATGCCGGTGTCGACCTGATCGAACTCGGCCTGCCGTTTTCCGATCCGCTCGCCGACGGCCGCGTGAACCAGGAGGCCGCGACGCGCGCGCTCGAAGCCGGTGCCACGTTTGACGGCGTGATGGAGTGCATTTCCCAGATCCGCGAGCGCTCTGAAATTCCGATGATTTTCTACGCCTACATGAATCCGCTGCTCGCGCGCGGTTTCGAAAATTCCATGACCGCTGCCGCGCAGGCCGGCATCGACGGCTTTCTGCTGCTCGACCTTCCGCTGGAGGAAGCGGGGCCGTACCGCAAGGCGGTATCCCAGAATTCGCTCAACGCGATTCAGCTGGTAACGCCGACTACGCCGGATGAGCGCATCGGCAAAATTGTCAAACGCGCCAGCGGATTTATCTACTGTGTGTCGCGCGAAGGCGTGACCGG
>CAZABK010000024.1:0-36591 GCA_964483355.1 uncultured Verrucomicrobiota bacterium
CTAAACCACCTGGACTCTCATTAGGTTCTGTCCAACCCATGGGGGCAGGTCAGTGTCATAAAGAAGGGGGACAGCCCAAGGTTAAATAGTGCCAGAGATGCTCTGACTTTGATGGGGCGTTTTTAATTGAACGGTCGCGGTGGTTATTCGTCTATTTCTCCGCGAATCGCTTTTTCGGTTTCCATAGCGCGCTTACATTTGCGGATCTGCTCGTTATAGCTTTCGACTGCTTCTTTCGTTATACCGGTTCCGTAGCGTGCGGCGATTTTGGCCATGTGTGTAATGGCTTTGTAGGCTTTTTCATAGTCGCCGCAAACGTAGTGAGCTTCAGCAAGAGTGCTCCAGACATGGTGATTATAGGGGGCGAGTACCATGGCTTGCTGAGCAAATTTGAGCGCTTTTTTTCCATCGCGGAAGGCAGGATCTTCAGCTGTGGCATAGAGCCAGGCCAGATTGTTTAAAACCTGGAAGTCTTCCGGATAGTCTTCGATCAAGCTGAGGAGGAGTTCTTCGGCTTTGGCGTATTCCTTTGCGCTAATGTAGACGTGACCGATAATATACCGCGCTTCCTGATGTTTTGGATCAATTTCGAGGATGCGCTCATAGGCATTGATGGCTGAGCTAAAGTCTTTTTCTTTAAAGTAGGCTGCCGCAACCTCAAGGAGGAATGTAATTCTCTCTTCTTTTGACTGCTCTTTTATTTCAAGGCCGGTAGTTGGTGTGTTGGTAGCCGTTCCGGTATTTTGTGCAGCAGCGGTCATTGAAAAGAGGAGCGTAAGCCATATTGTTGGTTTTAGATATATTTTCAAAATATATTCTCCATGAACTAATTATCAATATTCACATGCACTACGGCCGGATCCGCTTTAATTAAATGAATGTTATCAGGTAAATCTATAACAACAGGCAGGTCATACCCTGTATTTTCAACAAGATCGGCGCAATCAACGTAGGCAAAGGCATCGGTTTGGCGCATTTGGTTTATACGCTGCTGCTGACCTTTAACGGTGATATTGACCGTGGTGGGTTGAATGTTGAACCGGCGCAATTCTCCCGACGAGCACATGATTTTAACGTCTATATTTTCAAAGGTTTTGGTGCTGCTTCGGTGTTCCAGGGTAAATTCAACGGATACCCAATCCGGATCCACCAGCATACGGCCGGCGTGGGGGAGGGCGATCGAAACACTTTCCTTAAACGAAGCCTGGCGGTTTTGGAGATCAATCGGCTCGGTGTGAATATTTTCCATTTCATCCAAAAGCTGCCGGGCTCCGGTAACACGGACTGCTGCGGGAGTGCACTCAATCCGGTCAATCTCAAGGCCTTCCGGAAGTGACCCATCCACAGCTGCTTTGACGGGCAGGAGCCGTTCACTTTCCTGGTCGAGCTTGACAATAATGTCAGACGGGGTGAAGCGCACTACTTTTGCGCCGGTCGGGTTTTTAAGAAACGCTTCAGAGAGTCTGATAATGGTTTCTTCTCCATGGGTCGGGTCGGGAATAGGAATGACAACACGCAACTGTTCATTATTCAGATAGCGGATATCTTCGCGCGACCCTCGGAAGAGAATATTAACCCGGTGGAGAGATTTTTCCCAGACGGCCCAACCTTCGGGAACATCTACATCCACCGCAATATTGGAAACCGAAACCTCAAAGCCGATATTTTTTCGGATTCCCTGCCACGCGAGGAAGGCGAGCACAAAGCAGATGAGCAACAGCCACTTTTCCTTGCGGACATTATTCAAAAGCGTGGAAAGCTTATTCTTCATTAGATTCCTCGCTATAGGTCATCAAAACTGTGTCCGAGAGGGTGGCTTCGCCCGTTTTCAGTTTTTCCTGGAAACGCGCCAGCCCGGTGCGTTCGCGACGGAGCATCGAGGAAAGAATGCGTTTGAGCCGTTCTTCTTCCACACCCCGGCGGAGCTTTCCATTGTAGGCAATGGAAACTGCGCCGGTTTCTTCTGAAATCACGACGACGATGGCATCCGTCTCTTCGGTAACGCCGATTGCGGCGCGGTGACGGGTTCCAAGTGTTCGGCTGGGCTCTTCTTTTTGGGAGAGGGGAAACAGGCAGCCGGCAGCGCAGATGCGGTCGCCGGAAATAATGACGCCGCCATCGTGCAGCGGGGTATGCGGAAAAAAGATGGTTGAGAGTAATTCGGAGCTGACGACGCTGTTTAGTCTGGTTCCGGTATCCTGAATCGCGCGGGTTCCAATTTCACGTTCAATTGCAATCAGTGCGCCGATCTTGCGCTTGGAGAGAATTCGAACGGTTTGCATAACGGGCTCAACCAGAGCTTTTTGCGATGTGATTCCGTTGGTTCTCCAGATCGGTTGCCGGCCCAGTTTAGCCAGCACCCGGCGAATTTCCGGCTGGAAAATAACCACGATGGCCAGCGAGATATAGAGCATCAGCCGGGAGAGCAGCCAATTGAGTACATCGAGATGGCTCAAGCTGGTGATAGTATAAAGCGCCCCGAAGAGAATAATCAGTCCGGTCAGAATGGCCGCACCACGGGTACCTTTAAAGAGCCGAAAAATAAAATAGAGCATAGCGGCGAGAATGAATATCTCTATCCATCCAAGCACATTCGGAAGTTCAAAGGCATCAGTCCATTGCATCACGGTTCACCAGAAGCGAATCTATCTAACATTCGGCAAATATCGCAAGTTTCGATTACATCGTGTACCCGTAAAATATGCGCGCCCAGCAAAACTGCCCAGGCCGCAGCCCCCAGACTGCCCGCCATCCGTTCGGCCGGATCGGCACGGTTGAGAATGTGCCCGATAAAACTTTTACGCGAGGCGCCAACCAGAATCGGGCTGCCGCATTCGGAAAGCGCGGTCAGGCCGCGCATCAGATCCAGATTATGCTCCAGCGTCTTGCCGAACCCGATGCCCGGATCAATCACCATACTGTCGCGCCCGACGCCGTTGCGCGCTGCAAAGTCCATCCGGCCCTGCAGATAGTCGCGCACATCCTGAACCACGTTTTCATAGGTCGGCCGGTTCTGCATCGTTTGCGGTGTGCCCTTCATGTGCATAAGTACTGCGCCGGCATTGGATTGAGCAACAACCTCAACCATTTTAGTGTCGGCCTCAAACGCTGAGACATCGTTGATGATGTCCGCGCCGGCTTCGAGCGCCTGCCGGGCGACCTCGGCTTTCATGGTGTCGATCGAAATCAGAATATCGGAATGCTCGCGGATTTTGGAAATGATCGGCGCGGTTCGCTTTATCTCTTCCGTGGTTGCGACGGGATCGGCGCCGGGACGCGTTGATTCGCCGCCGATATCGATGATGTCCGCGCCCTGCGCTTCCATTTCGAGCGCGCGTTTAACAGCAGCGGAAGAGTCGGAAAAGTCGCCGCCATCGGAAAAGGAGTCGGGGGTGACGTTCAGAATGCCCATCACGAGCGTGCGCTCACCCAGCTTCAGGGAGCGATCACGGCATTGCCAGTTATAGATTCTTCGGCTCATCATGCGCTGATTCATAGCACGATTTGCAGGCCGTCCCAAGGAACGGTTACCGCTTCGCCCAGGTTTTGTTGGAGTTGCTCATGGTCCGAGTTGTGGGTGAGGTGGGTGATGAATGATTGCCTGGCACCGATCTGCGCGAGCTGCTCAACGCATTCGGCAATGGTAAAGTGCGTAGGGTGGGGACGCGGACGAAGTCCGTCGAGAATCATTACATCCATGTTTTCCAGCAGTTGCAGGGTTTCATCGGGAATGGCGTTGCAGTCGGGGATATAACCCAGCCGCTTTCCGTCGCCGTCAATGCGGAAGCCGTAGATCAGCTCTTTGCCGTGTTGGACGGGTAGGGGAGTGATCGTTGCGCGACCAACGGTCACCGGCTCTTCCTGTTCCCGGAACTGAACCCGCGGAACACTTTCAAAGTTGTAGCCCTTGTCAACATAGTCAAATTTTTTGCGCATCAGCCGGATGGTGTCGGTTGAGCCGTAAACCGGAATATGCTGTTCCTGAAGGGTGCTGAAGCGGCGAATATCGTCGAAGCCGAAAATATGGTCGGCGTGCGGATGGGTCAGAAAAACCGCATCAACCCGCTCCACACCGAAACTAAGCACCTGGTCGCGGAAATCGGGCGGCGTGTCGAACACCAGATGCTGCCCTTCGGCCACAACATAGAGGCTGCTGCGCCGGCGCTTGTTTTTGGGGTTGGCGGAAATGCATACCTCGCAGGAACATCCAATGATTGGAATTCCATGCGAGGTGCCGGTGCCTAAAAATGTAAACTTCATTCAGATTCCATGTGGTTGGGCTGGTTTTGAAAACAAGCCCACGCAATACATGGAAAACGGGCAAAAGAAAAGCCCCCTTTCACAGTTGCAAACCAATCGCCGCCTTATGCGGCGGCGTGCTCATAATAGTGGCTGTCGGTCCAGCATTGCGGAAGCGGTTCGCCCGATGGAAACGCGAGATCCGCCTTGGGCCAATCTTCCGGCCGCTGGATCACTTCGCCGGTATGGGCGCGGGCCCGAATGGTGGGGGATCCCGGATTGATTACATCCTGCAGATCGACCACTTCAATCAAGTCGCCCGAGGGTACATGTTGCAGGAACATAATAGACCTCCTTTGGTTACACCCATTTCGACCACGTTGGGAAAAAAAGGGTTCAATCCGGAGGAATTTATCGCGGAAATTTATGCGCTGGCGGCCTGTTCGTTGCCGGCTTTCTTGAGCATGAACCATTTCATGGGGAGGCCAAGCCAGGCGGTAATCAGTCCGCGGCCGACAAAGAACATGCAGATAACGCCGATCGTCAATGAAGACAGGACCAGGCGGCCAAGGCTGCGGAAGCCGAAGCCGTTAATAAAGCCGGCGGCGATGGCGGAAACCAGCATGCCGCAGGTCAGCAGCACATTAACGACGGTGTCATAGACAAGGTGGCCGACGGTATAGGACGAGGTCTGTGCGGCGGACGGATCGAGTCCGAGCAATCCGGAAATCAGATTGAGCGTTCCGAAAATAGTGGTAAGCAGCAGTAGCGAAATCATCACATACCCGCTGCCAAACAAAAACGCGGCAAATTTGGTGCGTTTCTGGATGGCGCGCGACAGAAAGAGTTTTTTGCCGTGGGCCATAAAGGCGCGCATCACGCCGTAGGCCCAGCGCATCTGCTGTTTGAAAAGGTCGCTCGGCGTGTAGGGCACTTCGCAGCGAACGCGCAGGTCGGAAACATAGGCAATACGTTTGCCGGAAGTGATCAGGCGCAGCGAATAGTCGACATCTTCGGTCAAGGCGCCCATGGTCCAGCCGCCAAGCTCTTCGAGATAGCTCTTTTTCACCAGTTCGCCCGATCCGCAGAAAACGCACTGATTGGTGGTAACTTTCAGGAAGGGAAGGATGACGGAATGGATAATGTTCACAATCCCTGTGCCCATCAGGGTGCTGTGGTTGTCATGAACATTAATAATGCGCCACGCCGCCTGTGCGCCGGCCAGCTCCGGATCCTTGATGACCGGAGCAACGAGGCGTTTGAGAAAATCGCGTTTCGGCAGAAAATCGGAGTCGAGAACCAGCAGGTAGTCGCCCTTCGCCTTCGGCAGCATGACGTTCAGGTTGCCCGGCTTGAAGCCTACGTTATCGCCGCGGCGGCTGATTTCCACGCTCGGATTGGCGGCGGCAAACGCATCGATCTGAGCCGATATTTCCGGCTGGTTGCTGTCGTCGCCGATCATGATCTGGAGCTTTTCGGCCGGATAGTCAAAGTTGAGGCAGCGGCTGGCGCAGTTAAGTGCCGCCAGTTCGTTGTAGGTTGGAATCTGAACGGTTACAGAGGGATAGAGCGATTCATCGGCAATCATCTCGGGCTTGTTGCGGAGGCGCGAGAGCGCCAGCGCAAAGGCCGTGACAATAAAATAGCCCAGCGAAAGAATAAACGCGCCCATCAGCGCAATCTCAAATGCGGTTTTAATGATTGTATGAAATCCCATGTCTCTCCCCCTGCAAATCTCCCGAAACCACAATTGTTCCGTGAATTCATGGCGTTCTTTATAAGGATTTTTTGCCAAACGCAATGTAAACGGCCACATGAAAATACAGTAAGGGACACTTGGTTGTGCAGTAAACGCCGGAATTCGTAAAAACTCCGGCGTCTCTCATGTCAAAACCAAGGGTTCACTCACCTATTTCATGCCTAATCACCGTCCTTTCATTCGGAAATTGCTGATTAAAACCTCTCCCCGTGCCGACGATCGCGAGGCGGCCGTTTTCCCTGCCGAATATCGCACTGAGACGCTCTTAATATGCAGGTGGCCAAAAATATCGCGGACTTCCCGGCGGTCGTTTAAAGAGAGGATAAAGCGCCCTTCAATGCCCGTTAAAAGGTCGCTCAATTCCGAAAACCTTGCTCTCGGCCACTTCACGGCGTAGTCGTTTTCGCATCCATAATACGGCGGATCGACATAGAAAAGCACGTTCGGGCCATCGTATCTGCGGATGCATTCCAGGCCATCGATGTTCTCGATATGGGCATTGGCGATCCGTTCGTGGGCGGCATCGATGTCGCGCTCGGCCCGGATCCGGCTCAATCTGGGCGCACGTTCCTTGCTGACACCATGCGATTGCCCGGCTGTTTTTCCTCCGAAGCACATGCACTGAAGGCTGTAGAAGCGGACTGCCCGCTGAATATCGGTCAGCGTGGAAGGGTCGGTCTGTTTTAAAATGTCAAAGAGCTGGCGGGAATGAACCGAATACTGAAGGCAGTCGATCATTTCATCCCGGTGGTTCTGAATCACCCGCCAGAAGTTGACGAGTTCTCCGTTTGCATCGTTCAGGATTTCTCCCTTGGATGGAGCCTTTGCGAAGAAAACCCAGGCTGCACCACAGAAGGGTTCCACATAGGTTTCGTGCTTCGGCATCAATTCAACAATTTGTTTTGCTAGTCTGCTTTTCCCTCCGAGGTAACTTATAGGCGGTTTCATTTGTCCTGACTCTCTTCACTTTGCTACCTTCTTCGCTCACTTAACCTGGGCCGGTGGGTAGCCAGTTTTCTGGTAGTGATGTGTCAGCATCATTGGTTCTGGCGGCTGCGACCGCCTCCTTCTCACCGGTCTTTTTTCAGACCGGAATCATTCACTCCTCAATCGGCGGAAGCTCAATCAGCTCCGTCAGTTCATACTTGGCCACAGTCTGCGTCAGACGGCGGATCGATTCCCGATAGGCATTTAAACAGTCTGCCGGGAAGGTCAGCAGCTCAATGGCGAGATACAGCTTTTCAGGCAGCCCGTTCAACGCAGTCAGCAGGGTGTTCCACTGCACAGAGCCTGAACCGACCGGCGCATGCCGCATATCGAGCGGGCGGTTATCGGCCAGATGCACCAGCTTGGTGTACGGCCGCAAGGTTGCCCAGGCGATAGAAAGCGGGATATTCTGGCTGACCATGTGGGCGGTATCGAAAACCACCTTCAGCTTCGGAGAGTTGATTTCCCGGATCAGCGCGATCGCAGACTCCGGAGTCGAAATCACGCCGAGCGAACGCGGCTCGATCAAAAGATCGACATCATACTGCTCGGCATATTGCGACAGCTGGCGGAGCGATTCGACCACGTTGTCCCGGATGGCCACCGGATCGAAGTCGGCCGGGATTTCCTGCATGTCCGGAGAAATGCCTTTGTCGTAGGCGTAAATTTGAAGCGGCGAAAGCGTGTCGACCTGGACATTCGGAATGCCGAATGCGACGGCATTCTGGAACGCCTTTTCCGCGCGCACCAGCGCCGCTTCCCGGATGGTGGAATTGAGCGCCACCACATCGGGAGACATGATGCGGTAGTTAACCAGCGTCAGGCCGAGCCCTCCGAAGATAGCAAGCATCCGATCCTTTTCACGCTCGAAGGTATCATCCCAGTCGAAGCTAAAGGCCCCTAGCTCGGCCGCTGTGATCCCCAGTTCGGTCGCCAATGTTTGAAACCCGGTTAAATAAGTTTCGAAGTCAGGGGTCTTCCCGAAGAGGGAGTGCCAGAAGTAAGCCGGTGCGTATAGTTTGCATTTTTGCATGATGATTCTCCTTTGTTAAATTTCCCAAGCCGGACAGAGCCGGTTGGTGCATTGGTGCATCGTTTTCAATTCCTTCCGATGCGTATCGAACTTTTCGCCATGCCAGACTTCGTCAACGAAATCGGCAGCGCCCAACACATCGACACCTTCTTCCCACCCCTTCGTGTTTTCCAGAAACGAACAAGGGAAGGCTTCGCCGTCGACGTTGATGTAAAATCCATAGATGCCGGAATCGCACGGATCCGAGCACATCTGGGTTTCCTGCGAATCCCAGACCTCAAGCAGCTTCGGCGTGGCGCAAACATCCAGCCCGAACATGGGCAGATTGCTTTTCGAGTATTCAATGATCGTCCGGAAATTTTCCGGGCTGATCAGTTGCGAGCATGCGCCACGACCCTTCTGTTTGAGAGAAAGGAAAACCACACTATGTAGCTTGGCCAAGCGCGGATCAGAGCCGATGTCGCGCAGGGTTTCCATTGTCTGTTCGAACGTATCATCGGAAATCACCAGATGCATATTGATCTGCCAGTGCCACTCGTCGGTGCCGCTCAGATCGGTAAGCAGCTTCACGGTATCGTAGGCCGCCTCCTTGTCTTCATAGCGACTGACACCAACGCAGCCGGCGTGGGCATCGTAGAGCTTTTTCGCGGTGGCCGCATCGAGCTGGGCCACGGAAATGGATGGCACCACATAGTTGTGGTCGTTGTTCCGGCAATATTCCAGCATCCGGAAAACGTCCGGATTCGCTTCCAGCGTCGAGTCCGCGCTGAAGGCGATCTGCGTGAGCGTTTTCGGCAGCGAATCAAAGATGCGCTTGAATGTATCGAAATCCATATTGCGGCCATTCGGCGTGTTGGCCTTGTAGCAGTAGGGGCACAGCCGGCCGTTCACGCCGGTGCAGGAAGTGGTCACTTCCAGATCGAGCACCTCCGGAACCGGCGGCGTATTGTCATCGCTCAACGAGCGGCCCCAGCGAACAAAGTAGCCGCTGCGGAAATCGAAGATCGAGTGATAGTCCACGCCCTCAACGCGGCGGAACTGTTTGCCATCAATAATCGTGTACTCTTTCATTAGCTCGTCACCGTCACATTTCTCAGGGCAACCGCATCCTGGGCATACACGCTGGCCACGGCCTGAAGGGTGTAGACCCAGATAACTACGTCCCATTTTTCCGGATCCGCGTTGTCGATGATCTCGATGGTCACGCCGGAGCCGGATCCATAAGCGCTGCCCTCGATGACGTGGGAGCCGATTCCCAGGGCAATGAGGTCAACCAGGTTGATTGCCGTCCACGGCCCGAACTGGGAAATGTCCGTCCACGGATTGGCCACCGAGCCGTCCACCGACTTCCGGCAATATTCAAAGCTGACATAGCGTTGCGCGCCGGTGCCGGAATGCTTGAATTCCATCTCGCACCTGGCGAATGAGTTCCATGTGTAGGCCGGATAAAATTTGCTTTTGAACTGGGCAACCGAACCGCCGGTGCCGTCCGTCTCCTGGTTGCAGTTCGTGATCACATAATAGGATGTGCTCGACGAGTTCCCGATATAGCCTTGCTTGATTTTCATGCTACCTCCTAAACCAAATTCACACTCACGCTGAAGTCACCGCCGACCGGCGTGGTTTCAGCACTGTTTGTAACGATTCCATAAGACCGGATGGCATCGACACCGCCCGACCTTGATTCATGCCATACACCGTGGCCGGCGACGGCGATCCACTGTGCGTCATTCACGGCCAGCAGCGTGATACTGGCCAGCGTTTCGCTTGAAAGGGATGCTTCAACATGTCCGCCCGGCGGGGAGTCGTTAATCGAGACTCCGACCGGTGCCTGGACACGCAGGCCGGCCGCGTTGCCCCGAACAAACGTCAGCCGCATGCCGCCATGGGTAATTGCCGGCAGGTTGAAAACGGTTTTAACCAGCGGGTCTCCGGAGACGTATTGGCTGCGATCATCAAACTCGGAAATGTCGTAGGTTTCATCCGTAATCAGATCGATGGTCGAGGTCTGGCCGATCCGCTCCCACTCACTCCAGCCACCGACAATCCGAACGCGCACCCAGATCGCTTCATAGTCGGCCGGGAATGCCATCTGGAGACCCAGCGTTCCCCGGTTGAGCACCGCCACGAAATGGGCATCGGCCGATGCGCGCGGCGCGTTGGCCATGCCGGTACCCTGGTAGAATCCAGAGACGGTATAAGTGTCCCAGTCCACCGTGGCTTCCAGTACATCCGTGCCGTCGCGCAGAAAGGCTTTTTCAACCTGCGCCTTCAGGTATGCGGTACGGTTGGCCAGCTGCTTGGCCTGAAGGTTGTCAACGCCCTCCGCGCCACCCTGAACCAGATCCTCGATCTCCAGCTGGTAGATGCCCTCTACCCATTCGGCTACTTCCTGTAAATTCATATCAACTCTCCTTTAAGGCGACGGCACAAAGATGGCGCTGTCGCGATAGGTAAAACCCAGAAACTTGCTGCGCACCGGAGCGGCCGCAACCAGGACACGCACGAAGGCATCGTCCACCTCCGGTGCTTCACCGGCCCCGTCCGGCGGATCGATGATGACCGCATAGAACGCCCATGCTCCCTCGCTGTTGTGCTTGACCAGGCCATCATGGCGGAACGTGCCGTCGCGGCGGATGCCCGGATAACCTTCCTTCAGCTCGTCATCTGCATAGCCGCCGGCATCGAGTGTCTGGCGAACCGCCATAACGGTTCCCTTCTTCCGGTGGATGGCCGGACTGGCCTTGATGGCCGCGCGCTTTTCCGCGACCGAGGCATTCGGATCCCATTCGTCAACCGAAAGGCTCCAGGCCAACCACGGCAGCAGCTCTTCCGGGCATTCGTCCGGATCCCAAAGCTTGTCCAGCTCAACCGGAACATGGCCGAGGCGGCTGCCAGCCAGGTCGATGGCATGCACACCTTTCGGCGGCCGTTCGCTTTGCGGGTGCGGAGCACCGGGCAAAAGGCTCTGGTCGGCGCGGTCAGGCACTATTCATCCCTCCCGACTGCCGTCACATCGATCGCGCTGCACCAGGTGGCCGATGAATCATCGACCTCGATGCGCGCGGCCGGCGAAATCAAATTGACTTCCTGAACACCGGGCTGGTGAAGAGCAGCCAGCAATCCGGAGATAACAACGTCGCGGCCGATCCGATGCTGTTCGGCTGCATAGGCCGCCACGGCATCTTCAGCAGCCTGGCGAACCAGTTCCATATCCGGGCCATCGTAAAGCGTCAGCTCGGCCTCGATGTTGAAGGCAATGATCGTGGCCGGAACCACCTTGACCGTATCGTTCAGCGGCCGCATGTCATCCGGCGAAAGCAGATCCTCCACGAAAGGAAGAATGCCACCGCGTTCGGTATGGTCGACCGCACCGGTCAGGATACCGGTCAACGTGGTGTCATCGATGTTGAAATCGGCATCCGTTTCAAACGACGCACCGCTTTCAAACTCCAAAACCGTGCCCGATGGAATAGCCATCTTCAGCGGCTCGACCTCGATCTCGATAGTGCCGTCGGCATAGCCGGCCGGATTGTTGATCCGAACGCCATAGCAGCTGCCGTCTCCGGAACTGGAAAGAACAGCCACCTGAACGATGCCGCCATCGAGGTTGATGACACCGACATCCTTGATGTCCGAATGGGCGGAAAGGGAAAAGTATTCGTAGGCTCCGACCGGGCCGGCGGTCGACCAGGCTTCCGGAGCCATTGCGATCCGCGCGCGGTACTGCTCGTCCGACTCGCCATCCTTCCGGACAACCGGCGGCTGCCGATCCGCGCCGACGTGATCGAGATCGGAGCCGGTGGCATAGGCCAGCATGCGGGCCTTGGCCTTGTCGTTAATGGTCTGGCGCAGAAGCAGCTCGCGGTAAGCGGCCACCTGAAGAATTTGATAGGCCGGATCCGATTCGATCAGCGCATCAAAGGTCGGGTCGCGTTGCTGAAGATCGGCCAGCATCTCCTGAAAGATGGTTTCGTGGTCGAGTTCCTCCACCAGCTTCGGTGCCGGCAGTTTCGATAAATCAATAGGTGTGTAACGTGAACTCACAGCTTGATGCCCTCCAAGATAATCTCTTCGCCGTTGTGCTTGTAGTAGCCTTCCACAGTCAGCAACAAACCGTCAGGGTGAGATACTTCACCATAAACGCGGGAAGCCCGAAGGCGCGGCTCGTACTTGTCCAGGGCCGCAGCGGCCGCAGCATAGAACGCCACCAGCTTGGCCGGCGTTAAAACCGAGTCGACCAGCCCGCGCACACCACAGCCGTATTCCCGCCGCATGATGCGCGTCTCCGGAGAGGTGAACATGATGTCGCGGATCGATTGCTTCAGATGCTCGATTCCGTCCAGCGGCTTGCCGGTATTTCTATCCATGCCTGTCATCAATCCTCCTCCGGAAGTTCGCACTCGATCGAAGTGGTATAGCCGGAATCCGAAAACCGGTGCGTCGCCTTGGTGATCGACCACTTGCCATTGAGCGGTTCACGCAGCCCCTCAACCTCGACCAATCCCTCGGCCGCAATTTCCGGCCAGCCGGCAAACGAGAAACGGGGTGTGGCTTTGCCCAGCTCGATGCGGCGCAGCTCGGCCATGGCCGCCTGCTTTGCTTCCGCCGGGGTCGGGTAGTTGCCGCGCAGCTTTTTGACCGGCTCTCCGGAACCGGCTGTTTCCGTCATGCGCTCGCCGGTGGCCAGATCCATCCAGTAGGCTTCGACGGCCGGATGCTTCCCTCGTTCGTTCCGGTCGAGACTCCAGCTGCTTAAATCCTCTTTGCGCAGCGCAATGGTCGAGAGCTGCTTTCCCGTCACGCTGTACGCCTTTCCCTTGGGCACGAACACCAGAAAGCCGCCCGCCGGTTTGGCAACGGCCTTCCGGTCTTTTGCGAGGCGGGTCAGGAAATGCAGGTCGGACTCGTCAGTTTGATCGACGTGCTGGATCAGCTCTTTTCCCAGATCTTCATTCACGCGCGGCTCATAGCCCGCCTGTACCGCGATCGTGTTCACGATCTGCCTTAAAGTCATCCCGTGCCAGGACTGCGTTTTCTTGGCCTTTAACGAGGCGTTAAATCCCTTGATCGTTTTCGTGTTTCCGGTATGCGCAGCGGTTGCGCGCAGAATCATCGTGTCCGGCGGGCCGTCCACGGCAAAATCGCCATCGAAAATGTACAACCCCTTATAGACCAGCCCGGTCTCCCAGTAGCCAATGGACACCTTCAGCTCGCACCCGTTCAGCGGAATGGCGATGGCGTTGTCGCGGTCATCGAGCGTAATCTCCAGCGAATCCGACTCCAGCCCGTCATTGTCCTGGAGCGTGAACGCAACCAGACGGCGGCGGATCGTATCCGTCACATCCTGCTCATTGGCTATGATCTTGTATTCAGGCCGCATAACTCAGTCCCATAAATGGATCGTGTTTTCTTTTTCGTTCGCCTTTTCCGACGGGCTTCCAAGGTCTGGAAGGGTGAACTCGGTTCCCTTGGGCAGGATCGCGCCGAGTGCTGCCAGGCCGGGATTGGCGGCCAGCACCTTTTCCGTGGTACCGGCCGTATGGCCGTAATGCCGGAAACAAACCAGATCGACCGTGTCGCCTTCTATGGAGATGTACTTAACCATCAGCTTCCCCTCCGTAGGCCGCCAGCTTGACGGAAAACTGCTGCTTGCGCGGTGCGCCGTCGGCAAACATGCCGCTGCGCTTTTCCGTCACTTCCAGCACCACCCACTTTTGCTCGTCGATGTTTCCGTACTGGTCGACCATGAGCTGCGGCTCCTTGCTGTCGCCCAGCTCACGAAGCCGGTTCAACTGGTCAAGCCCGGCCCGTTCCGTGTAGATCGTGCCGTCGAGCGTGATGGTATCCTCGCCCGGCCCGACCCATTGCTGGGCAGGCATCTGCCCGAACCGGTTCTTGGCGGCCCAGCGCCAGGACGTTTGGCGGCTGTAGGTTTCATACGCCGCCGTCGAAATGGAAAACGCGAAGTCCCCAAGCGAAAGCATGACCTCATTCGACATCGTGCAGCACCCTCCGATTTCTGGCCAATGCGGCACGCTCGCGTTCCCGAAGCTTGCGGTCTACCACCTCGCCAACCTCCTCGGCACTCTGGCCCGGCTGCTGGTTGATCGTGATCGGCGCGTTGATGTTTGAGCGGTTATCCTGGTTCACCACTTGTCCGGACGTGGCCGGCGGCGGTAAGTCGGGGATGGCCGGAAGCGGTGCTGTAGCCACCGTTGCTGCGGCCGTCGCGCCGGCAACAGCCTTTTTCCCGCCAATGCCGAGGAATTTCCCGACCGCCTGTATCTTCGCCCAGACATCGCCGATAAACTTTAGCGGATCCCTCCAGGCACGCATCAGCAATCCCATTGGCGACCAAGAGAAAACTTTTTTCAGAAAACCCCAGGCAACGGCGGCACCTTTCTTGATGCCAGCCCAAACAGCATCCCAGTTTTTCCACATCCAGGTTATAGCCAGTACCAGGGTTCCAATCGCACCCACGATCCCCACCACAATCCATGTAATCGGATTTGCCAAAAGAGCGGAGTTCAGCGCCCACTGCGCTGCCGTCCAAACCATCTGGGCGGCCGCCACCCCCAGTATTGCACCGCCGAACCCGCCAAGCACCCAGCCCAGCGGCGGAAACTTCTCGACACCGAAGGCGACCCAACCCATCAAGATCGACAGCGGCTTCAGTACCGCATTAACTCCGGGAAGGATGGTGCCGGCCAGCACGGTACCGATCAATTTCATGTTCTGCCCGAACATCTGTAGTTGGCCCGACGTGGAATTCAAAAAGGTTTTGTAGCTGTCACTGACCGTGCCGTTGCTTTCTGCCAGGTCATTTGTTTTGTTGCGCACATCATCGAGCTTTTCCAGCAGCGGAACGATGGCTGCCTTCCCCTCGTCTCCAAAGATTTTCTGGATCAGGTTGTTGCGCTCATCAATGTCCATGTCATCCATCGACGCTTTCAGGCCATCAAGCGTGGCCACGAGGTCGAGCGTTCCGTCCGCGCCGCGCACCATATCGAAGCCCAGCTCGTCAGCGGCCTTGCTCATGTTCCGCATGGCAGCATTGAAACCGGTACCGGCCCTTGATCCCTCAAGACCGGAAGAATTCAACACGCCGATTGCTGCCGCGCTCTGCTCAAAGTGAATCCTGGATGATGCGATGGTCGAGGAAGCATAGGCCATCGATTGGCCGAGTTGGTTAAAGTCATCGAGCTGGAACGCAAACTGGGTCTTGGCCAGCACATCCGCGATGTGCGTCATCTTTTCATCCAGGGATCCATCCATGTTGGAACCCAGGTTGTTGAACGTGGTGGCAAAGATTTTGCCCACCTCGGCCGGTGCGCCCTTGGTGACCTTGGCCAGCTTGTGAACCAGTTCGGTGCCGGCTCGGGAAACATCTTCGGACAGTCCGGCGGAGTTGAGCTGGTATTCGATGTCCAGCACTTCCTGCTGGGACGCCAGAGAACGTCGGGCAAACGCACGGGAATGCGCCATCGACCGACCGACCGCTGCATCGCGATCGCCCGTTGTATTGATCACCGTCCGAAGATAGTTTCCCTGCTCCTCGATGGCGGCAGCGGAATTGATCATACGGCTTGCACCATAGATGGCTGCACCAAGTGCAATCCAGCGACCGCGACTTTCTCCCAGCTTTTTGTTCAAATCCTCCTGGCGATCACGCAGCTTTTTCATCTGCGACTCGGAGCGATTCATGACGGAACTGAACAACTTGTGCTGCCTGATCGCAGAGCCAACACCCCGGACATGATCCTTTAGCGACTTCTTCGATTTGTCGAAGGTGCTTTTGTAGGATCCGGCCAGTGCCGCGCCGATCGTGATATTGACATTCAGGTCAGACATTTCAGCCCTTTGGTTTCGGGAGGATTTCTTTCAGGTCATTCAGCCAGTCCAGCAATTCCTGCCCATCCAGCTCCATCAGCTCCGATAGCTGCCACCCCGTGTGGGTTGCCAGCGTCAGGCAGGATTTCCGGCAGTCGCCGGGCCGGAAGACAAAAAACCCTGGTACGTCTCCTGAAGCTTCAGGTAGTCGGCCATGTCCAGCTGCTCGATGGCGGCCGGAGTCTGTTCACACAGGTTTGCAAATAGACGCAGTTCCTTTTCTGCATCGGAGCCGCCGGCATCGGCCGCCAGCATGTCGCGCACTTTCGGGCGGCGGATGTCCAGCTCGCTGATGGTTTGGCCGTCGATCTCGATCGGGTAGGTCAGTTCAATCTTCATAGGTTATGCCTCCTTGGGATTAAAAAGGGTTCCGGATGCAACCCGAAACCCTCGATTGATTAAAGCCGGGTTGCTGGCTTAAAGGTTGACGCTCACATCGACTTCAACGGTCGGCAGCTTGCCCATGCCCAGGGCCGCGCGCTGCTTGGCCAGCTGGTCGACACCGCCGATCTTGCGCACCATGTTCGGCACATCGATCTCATAGATCGGCAGGCCGTTGATGGTGAGCTTGTAGTATTCGCAGGAAATCGAACCCTTCAGCTCGGCATCTTCGCCGGGCTTCCAGGAACCCGCATCCTGTTCCTTCAGACGGCCGCGCATCTGCGCGACGATCGTCTGGGTGTTTCCGCGCTCATCTTCGGCGAATCCGCGCATGGTGACGGCGGTGGAATTCCCGGAAACGAGACCGAACCGGATCAGCACACCGGCCGTGTACTCGGCCAGGGTGAAGCTGCCTTCCAGCTTTTCGAGTCCCATGTCGTATTCGACCGGCGCATCCATGCCGCCGGCGCGGTGTTCTTCGAGCTTGGGATTGACCTTCGGCAGTTCGATCTCTTTCGCGCGGCCGGCCAAGCCGTAGCCGTCGACGAAAAGGTTCATGTTTTTGAACTTGAGTGGTTGCATTTCAAACCTCCTTTAAGGGCTGTTAAACGACGCTTTCGATATAGTCATTCACCAGATGGCTGCGGAACGTGACCTTGTTGGCCACGGCCACCGGAGTGAAATCGAAGTCGAAGTAGATGTTTCCGGCCGCGATCTGCTCCGGCGTGTTGAGTTCCGGATCCAGCCAGCAGCTGCCGCCGTAGATTGCGCCCAGGGCGGTCAGGTGGCGGAGGTAGGCTTCAACCCCGGCAATGACCTCCTCGACGTAGGTGGCGGTGATTCCACGATCGACGGCCCAGCGGTGGTTGGCAACGATCGATTCGTTGATCATATCGTTGATGCGCACAACGTGGACAAACTTCCATTTCTGGTCGATCGTCTCGCAGGTGAAGTTGCCCCAGAGCCGGTAGCCGCCATCGCGGATGATGGTCGCGCAGTGGAAGCCGTTGAGCACGTCCGCTTCGCAGGCGGCATCGCCGGGTGCAAAGTCGATCGGTCGCGCAGTACCGGTGATTCCGGGAATCTGCTTGTTCGACGGCGTTTCCCAGAAATTATCACGCGCCATAAGCGCGGCCACGAACGGGGAGTTGGGCTGGATGATGCCGTTGTATTCCACAAACGGATCGACCATGTAGGCACGGCGGCCGCCAACGGTCTGTACGGCATGGTTGGCATCATTGGTATCGGTGTCTGGGCCATCCACAACGGCAATCGCCTTGATGCGGTCGGCAACGGCCAGCAGCGCGGCGGCGGCCGGTGCGCCATCGATGTTCTCCGCACCGTATTGGTATCCGTCCGGATTCGGCGCGATCAGGATGCGCGGAACGAGTCCGGTCACTGCACCTGCGTTCAGCAGGGCATAGATGCCGGTACGCTGCGCGGCATCGCCGACCAGGGCTTCAGCAAGGTTGCCGGCACCCGGATCCTCAACGCGCACACAGACGGCCACGGGATTCATGATCGTGGCAATGGCGGCCAGGCTTTCGCCGATGGTTCCGAGATCCGGATCGGCACCTGCGCCGGCATCCACCAGCGCATTGATGGCTCGCTGGCCAATCACCGGTACCGGCGTGTTGATCGGAAAGAGTGCGGGATCGGCATCCGGCATAGTGCCGACAATGCCGAGAACGCTGGCGCGCAGCGTAGTGATTGTGCGGACGCCGTCATCGACCTCCTGATATTCGAGACCGTGAATCAAGTCGCTCATTATTCGCCCTCCTTAGCTTTGGGTGCAGCCTTCTTTTTCGGCTGTTCAACCGCGCTGACTTTTCCGGCGCGCTTCAAGCTGCGCGCTTCGGAATCGGTTAACTGGATAGGGTCGCCAACCACGCGACGGCGTCCGCCCTTCCAGAATTCTTTTTCTACGATGTATTTTCTCATGGTTGTTGTCCTCCAGTTAGAAACTGTTGCCCGGTGATTGAAGCGGTGTTCCGCCGACGGTGGCGGTGGCCAGCGTGGCCATGCCGGCTACGTTCAGGGTTCCTGAAATGGTTACGTTGCCGGAAAGGTTGATGGTCGGGGCCTGGACTTCGGCCGAGGCAACGGCGGTGATCCGGGCGGTGGCGGCCGTGGCGACCAGCTCGGTGGACGCAATGGCCTTGATGCTTCCGGCGCTCGATGCCTTCAGCTCCTGTGCGTCCGGATCGTATTCGATTGATGTTCCATCTTCGAACAGCATGCGGAAATTGCCGATGCTGCCGCCGACATCGATGCTGCCGATCACGAATCCCTGGGACGGGTTGCCTTCCATGCAAACGCCCAGAACAATTTCATCCACCTTCAGTGGAGCACGTTCCTTCAGCTTGCCCTGACGGCCGGACAATACAGGCAGCCAATCGGTCAGCAGCTCGCCGGCCTGAACACGGCAGCCCTTGGCTTCATCGATCTCGGCCACCTTGCCGACAAAGACGGTGTTGGAAAGTTTTCGCTCCAGCTCGGCTATGCGCATCGTTTGATCCATCACTCCACCTCCTGAAGCTCGCCGCCGATGTAGAGGTTTTCTGGAGTGACCGCGTCGGTTTTAAAATCGCTTTCATCACCGGTTACGGTCTGTGTCCAGGATACGGCCCAGAGCGCCACGGCTTTCCCCCTGGCTTTTCCGGTATAGAGGTTGGCGGCCGCGATCGCTGAGGGGGAACCGACATCGAGTAGGCCGAAGCGGTTGTTTGGCAGCCATTTCACAATCGACTCCGACATGTTCTTGCCGGCCACGTCGCGGGGCAGCCCCTTGGCATCGGTGGTCAGGATGCCGGCGGAAAACTCGCACTCCAGGGAAAAGCGGCCATCGCCGCAATCGACCAACTGACGAACCGCCGTCACCGTCAAAAACACCGCCGGCGTTTTCACGACCAGCTCATCGATTTCGCCTTCACCGAAGCGGCCGGCATGCAGAACCGCCATGCCGCGTCCGCGCTGGCCGAGTGCAGGGAAAAGCTCTTTCAGCTTTTCAAGCTGGGCATTCTGTAGTTCGTCGATGGTCATGGGCGCACTATTCCGTATTAATTAGCCGGGGGTCAGGGTGAGGCGCTTCACCCGGACACCAGCTCGTCAATAAATTCCTCCACGATCTCCCGAATCTCCTTCCGGTCGTGATCGTTGATCCCCAGGAACGGCCGGGCCGGGATGCCCGATCCCCGTCCGCTTTTCTTTTTCGATCCAAATTGGTGAACGGCTGCATAGGTTACGTTGGTGCCGAAGACCAACGTGCCGCCCTTGATCTGCCAGCTGAAGCTGCGGTGCAGATTCTGGCTGGGTTCGCCGCTCGCATTGCGGCCGCTCATCAGTTTGCGCTGGCCGCCGTGACGGGTGCGGGCATATTTTTCCGACCATTCCTGCCAGGCATTGCCCAGCGGATCCTTTTCATCCGCGAAGCGCTGGTTCGTCGAGCTTTCGAGATGGCCGCCGATATAGCCCAGCATTTCGCTGAACTGGGGAGAGGTGAGCCGGGCGAAAAGCTTCTCGATCTCCTCATCGCCGTGAACGGTGATCTGGAGGCCGATGCTCATCAGGCGGCCTCGCTTAACTCTTCAGGAGTCATGGCAATGCCATGTTCGCGACAATAATCGCGCAGCATCTGTCGTTGCCGTCGGTTGTTGTAGGCGGACAGGGAGGCAATCATGTCCGCGTTGATTTCTTCTTCCTTGATCCGGATGACCAGCACCATGCTCTTGCACATCGGGCAGACATCGAAATTGTGATTGTGAATATCGATGATCATCATTCGATCTCCAGTCCGGCCAGTTGAAAGAAGGCGCATTCATCGATGCAGTCGATCACAATGCGGTATTCGTTGGTTGTCCAGGTTCCGCCCGCCAGCTCTCCGGTCGACCGCACCTTCACCACCAGCGTCCGCTGCTGGATCGTGCCCGGCAACGGAGGCGGCGGATCAGGCGGCGGGGGCGGAAGGTTGGCCAGACACCGCAGAGGGAGAGGAGAAAGCAAAACCCCTACGATGCCGACCAGGAGAATGGCGAGGGACAGTTTCATTAAAAATCAGGAAGCGGGTCGTAATTTTGATCCGTGTTATACGTTCCACCAATTGTCGTGAAGTTGGTGGCGAAACTGGGGACACCCATGCAGAACTGAATATCTCCGTCTTTAGTGATAACGGTTCCGCCGGCATACCAATCGTTGCCGGAATCCGTATTCGGCCCAAAGTGGGTGTAGTAGGCATAGAGCTGACAAACTACAATCGAGCCCGATGACTGGAATAGATCCTGGGCATTTAAATAACAGTTATCCAGCGTGTACGATGTTCCGATTGATTCATAAGTGAAACTATCCGGCTTCAAAAAAGAACATCGGAAAAACTTGGGCGTAATCGCAGTCGTGTTTCCATAGCAGACATAACCCGAAAACTTGGAATCTCGTGCAAATCCGTTGAACGCAGCCATATTCACTGCGACTTGGCAGTTATCAATAATGGTATAGGATTGCGAACCCGAAAACAGCTGACCCAAGGTTTTAGACGAAGACGTATTCTCGTTATATGAAATGGTGAGATCCTTCAGCAACGCACCATTGCCCGCCCCGCCGTCAAACGCACCGACATTGTTGGTTGCAATCGAAATCAACGATCCGGCTACAAAGATTCCCTGCTGCTCCCTCGAATACTGACTGGTCGGAGTTCCCGCGATGGTCAGGTTATCCATGGCAATCGCGGAATTGGTTCCGATGTTGTATTCCCCGACATCGAGCTGGATGAATTTCTTCACTCCGGATCCAAGCAGATCAAGGTCTTCGATGGCTTCAAGTAGTTTGGTTCCGTCTGCGCCTTCTTAAACTGGTTGCGCTTCCGGGCATGTTCGCGCGCGGCTTGTGTGTCGCTGAAGCCGGTGGCCGCAATCATCGGGGCAAGGGCGATGAACTCGCCGTCGAGCGTGTAAACCCAGACCGAGTCATGCAGGTTGTCCGGATCGAAGCGGACGGTGACTTTCTTGCTGCGGTATTCGGTCAGCTCTTCGCTCCAGTACCGGTTGCCGCCCAGATGGATTTCGCCGGAGGTGCGCTTCGGTGTTACAGCTTCGGCCGCCATCAGGCAGAACAGCTTCTGGTGTTCGGTTGCCTGGTTGACTTGCGAGATGGCGTAGCTGGCCGTGAACACCTGGTCGAACGATTGGCCAGCGCAGATTTTGGAGCGGCGGCCTTCGCGGGCGTTGTGCGCCGCGATCTCTTCTTCGAGGATTCTCATAAAGAGCGCGAAGGGTACGGCCTTTTCCCCGTAGTTTTCCGGTTTGGCCATGGGGTTGTTTCCGGTGTAGGCACCGGCGAAGGCCGGATGCTTGGCGACGTATTCACACAGATCCCGGAACGCGCGTTCGATCGGTTTGGCCTGGCCGTGGTAGGGAGTACACCAATGCACGTTCACGCCCAGCTTGGTCAGGATCCCGGCCGGCTCTTCTTCTTTGACCTTGAAACGGAAACGGGTGGGCATGCCGCCGGTCAGCCATTTGGAGGCAAAGCCACGGCCGTTGTCGAGGTAGGCGTGGGCGGGAATACCGTAGGTCTCGATCATATCGCCGAACGAAAGCCGGATCGTGTCGGAGTTTTCCGTCTTGGTGACGCGGTAGCTCAATATCTTGGCGCTGTACAGATCCTGCCAGGCGGCCATGATCGGGCGGCTGACTTCGCCGTCCGGCCATTGCACGAATACGTCGAACTTGTGGCCGTCGGCATTGACGGCTTCCATGGCATGGAAAACTGCTTTATCACGTTCCTGGGCAGGATACATCCGCTCCAGTGCTTCAACACCTTCACGGGAAAGAACGCGGACGGTTTCGGGGATGGCGTTGATCCGGCGGAGAATGGTCTTGTAGCTCGGCAGCGTCCATCCTTCCAGATAACCCTGCCGCTGGGCGCGTTCGTAAACCGCTGTCAGGGCCGGGCCTTCCGGGCGAAGGTAATCGGCTTTGATGTATTCCCATGCCTCGTCCGGAACCTCTTCGCGTTTGGTTCGGCCTTTGTCGTTTGCCGTCAGCACCATCGACCAATCCGCGCGGGGCCAGCCTTTGGCCTGGCGGAACCATTTGTAGATTGCGGATTCGGAGACCTCGTTCTTTTCGGCCGCCACCTGTACGGCATCCGATTTCTTTATGCCGCGTTTGGTCAGGGCTTCCACTTCGACCAGGATATTTGCACGACGTTCGCCTTCGGCTTTCTGCTTCTCGCTTTTCAGTGCCCATCGCCGGGCCATCTGTTCACGCGCCTCATTGGTTACAACGGCTTTCTTCCGGGACTTTTTCTTTTCCGTTGGCTTGGCAAGGATCTCGATGATTTCAGTGCCGGTGCTGAATTCGAGTGCCCACCGTTTCTGCAAATCTCTGGGCAATGATAAAACGGATGCCACGCGCTGCTTCCCGCCACGGCCGGAACGCCAGTCGATCATCAACTGCGCCCCTCGCCATGACTTGCCTGATTCCGCGTTTCGTAAAACCTCGCTCGCTTTCTGCCGGCTGATTCCTGCAAGGGCTGACAGTTCAAAGGCGGTGATCCAGGCATCAGTCATGACAAACCTCCCGTACGCTTTCCATTAGTTCGTTGTAGCGGCGCATGAGGGATCGACTCTTGCGGTGGCCGTTGAGAACTCGGTTCAAGTGTTCGAAGGTGACGCCCAGTTCGACGGCAGCCCAACTCTGGGTTCCAACCCTGTGCGGGTTGCTATTGCCGGGTTGCTCAGTTTCCTTAATAGAAGGAATTGCGATGCGGGATTCGATTTTTCGAAGCAACTGTGAACACTTTTTTCGCAACCAGAAAAAACGGGGCTTAGGCATCGTTTACCTCCAGCCCTAATTTTTCGCATATCAGTTTCTTCGTTTTTGGAAAACGACGGCGGTTGTTTAAAACCGCTGAAACTGATTCGCGGGTTCTGTTAATCGAAACAGCAAGATCGCTGGTGGTCATGCCTCGCCTAACCAGCTCAATCCGAACCTGCTTCTTGAAATCTTCTTTACACACCATGCTCGCTCCGATAGGTTCACAAATTGTCAACACCGATGAAACTAATATCGGTAATATCAGCTTGCAAGAGGAAAAATCGGAATTATCGGTTTTATGCGTTTTAGTGAAAAAATCCTGATACTGATGGATCGAAAGGGGATTAAGCAGCAGGAGCGTCTCGCCAAAGAGATCGGTCGGTCGCAATCCACGGTCTCTGGTTGGCTGAATGGAGCTAAACCACAAAAATCAGCGATCATCCGTCTTGCCGATTTTTTCGCCGTCGATGTGGAGTGCCTTCTTAATGATGACCAGGATCTTCCCTCCTGGGAGCCAGCAAAAAAGGTTCAGGAGCAATACTCAAAAGAATTCGCTGACCACTTAAAGGATCTCCGGGAGCAATCTGAGGAATATCAGGCCAGCGAGAACTGCTTTGAAAACAAGGTTCTCAAGAGGCTTGATCTTATCATCGAAATGCTGGAAAAAATCACTCCAAAAGGGTGACACTTCCAAAACCACCCGCGCCGGGTGAGCGCCATCACCCGCCCCCGTAAATAAAGGGGAATCTTCTAACTGTCACCCTGTCCCGGAGGGGTGACAGTGACGGTGACACTTAAAATGCTGGATATTCGGCAAATCCGACCGTATTCAATGCGGCCTTAAAGGCAGTTAAATCAATGATAAAAGGGGTTTGAAGGAATTGCCGTTCTGGCGTAGGAAGAGAGGCGCGTAGATGGCTCACAGGCCGAAAATGGACGTTTTCTGGAAAATCATAAAGTGGCGGCGCTCATGGTCAAAAAATGCGGAATAGGCCGAAAAACAAAGGTTGATCCCGCTTCATCCCAGAAAAAATCGGCTCATCTCATCTGCTGCACGACCATGCGTCCGCTCTCACGCAACCCCTGCGCCTATTTTTTATCCGGTTCCGGCCACAAAAAACGGGGTTTCAAATACTGAAACCCCATCCTTTTTCTACAAGAGCCGGTCCCTATTATTTGGTGGTGATGTTGAGCAGCTTCTGGATCATTGGGGAAAACTTCACCACGACCGGCGTGAAGACAATGCTCACCATCGTCATCAGCTTGATGAGAATATTGAGCGACGGCCCGGAGGTGTCTTTGCACGGATCACCGACCGTGTCGCCCACCACGCCGGCTTTATGGGCATCCGAACCTTTGCCGCCGTGCGCGCCCTGCTCGATGAATTTCTTCGCATTATCCCATGCGCCGCCCGCATTGTTGAGCATCGTGGCCAGCACAAAGCCGCAGGTCAGCCCGCCGGCCAGCAGGCCCAGTACGCCCGGCACGCCAAGCACGAGACCGGCCGCAACCGGTACGATGATCGCCAGCAGCGACGGCAGGAGCATTTCTTTCTGCGCGCCCTTCGTGGAGATCTCCACACAGCGTGCATAGTCCGGCTTCTGCGAACCTTTCATGATGCCCGGGAACTCCTTGAATTGGCGACGCACCTCTTCAACCATTGCGCCGGCCGCGCGGCCGACCGCCTTCATGGTCATGGCACAGAAGACAAAGGCCATCATGCCGCCCAGGAAAAGGCCGCAGATCAGCAATGGGTTCATGATGTGCAGCTCATAGCCGTTAACGAAATCAATAATTTCGGCTCCGCTGATCTCGACAACATGTTCAATTTCCCGGGGCAGGGACTGTTCGTCGACCGCTCCGGCCACAAAGGCAAATTTGCTGCTCGCCTGAAAGACGCCGCTTCCCGCCCCAGCAAGCTTGCCGATCCAGATTTTCACCTCTTCGATGTAGGCGGCGAGCAGGGCCATTGCAGTCAGCGCGGCAGAGCCGATGGCAAAGCCCTTGCCGGTGGCGGCGGTGGTATTGCCGAGCGAATCGAGCGCATCGGTACGCTCGCGCACCTGCGGATCGAGACCGGACATTTCGGCGTTGCCGCCGGCATTGTCGGCGATCGGGCCATAAGCGTCCGTCGCCAGCGTGATGCCCAGCGTAGCGAGCATCCCGACCGCGGCGAAGCCGATGCCGTAGAGGCCCATCGACATATCATGGAAGCCGCCCGCGAAACCGAAGGCGCAGATGATGCCGACAACGATGGTGATGACCGGGATGCCGGCGGAATGCATGCCGGTGGCCAGTCCGTCAATAATGGCTGTCGCCGGCCCCATGACCGCCTGTCCGGCAATGCCCTGCGTCGGCTGATATTCGGCCGAGGTGTAGTATTCGGTCGCCTGACCGATGATCACGCCCGCCGCGAGACCCGCAATGACGGAGAGAACGATCCCGCCGGAAATCATACCGACCTGCCACATGCCGACCAGCGCGAGCACGATCAGGATCGAGCTGCCCAGCGTGCCGGTCAGCAGCGCCTTGAGCAGGTTTTTCTGGGAGGCGCCTTCTTTGCACCTCACCATAAACATGCCGATGATGGAGAGAAGCGTTCCGACGCCCGCCACAATCATCGGCGCGGTAACAAGTCCGACCGCCTGCTCGGCGGCTTCGGCTTTAGCAGTCTCACCCACGGCGTTCATCACCTGATGCGCACCGACCGCCGCGCCGAGGGCGGCGGTGGCAAGAATCGAGCCGCAGTAGGATTCGTAGAGGTCGGCGCCCATGCCGGCGACGTCGCCCACGTTGTCGCCCACGTTGTCGGCGATGGTGGCTGGGTTGCGCGGATCGTCTTCCGGAATGCCGGCTTCCACCTTGCCGACGAGGTCGGCGCCGACATCGGCGGCTTTGGTGTAGATGCCGCCGCCGACACGCGCGAAGAGCGCCTGCGTGGAAGCACCCATGCCGAAGGTGATCATGGTGGTGGTCATGTGAACGAGTTTTTCCGCGACGTCGCATCCAGCCGGAACGAGTTCCATGCCCATCATGCTCCAGCCGTGGGCCATGTGCTCGGGCGTGTAGACCAGTTTATCGAGCACGAAATACCAAATGCAGATGTCGAGCAGGCCGAAGCCGACGACGACCAGGCCCATAACCGCGCCGGAGCGGAAGGCGACCTGCAGGCCATGGTTGAGGCTTTCCGAGCAGCCCTGCGCGGTGCGCGATGAGGCCGCCGTGGCGGTCTTCATGCCGATGAAGCCGCAGAGGCCGGAAAAGAAGCCGCCGGTCAGGAAGGCGATCGGCACGAAGGAATTCTGAATGCCGAAGAGCGCCAGCACCTGAAGAATAATCAGCAGCACCACAAAGACAACGATCACCACTTTGTACTGGCGGAAGAGGTAGGCCATAGCGCCTTCGCGGACGTGGCCCGCGATTTCGATCATGGTTTCATTGCCCTCGTTGGCGGCCATCATCTTTTTGTAGAAAAAGATCGCGAACAGCAGTGCGAGGATGGATGCGATCGGCGCAATCCACCACAGGTTGGTAATAACAGAATGCATAACTTCCCCTATATTTGGTTAATGGTTTACATCAAACCGCCGTTTAGCGCACGATACGCATTGGAAAGAAGCAAATCAAGGGATACGCCATGCAAACATCATTCATTGAACTGGTTAGGCATCGCACCAGCTGCCGCTCCTACGAACCCGGGCCGGTGCCGCGCGAGCAGCTGGAACTGATGCTCGAAGCCGCACGGCTGGCGCCATCGGCCTGCAACAAACAGCCTTGGCGCTTCGCCGTGGTGGAGGATGAAGCGACGCGCATGCGGCTGATCAACGAATCCTTTCTGGACGGCATTCCCATGAGATGGGCGGAAAACGCGGGCGCCATCATTGCGCTGGGCATGAAGCGCTCGACGATCACCCATAAGGTTGCCCCGAAGATTTCCGGTGTCGACTATCCGTTGCTCGACCTCGGCATTGCCGGCGAGCACCTCGTTCTGCAGGCCGAGGAGCTTGGACTCGGAACCTGCTGGATCGGATGGATCAAACCGAATAAAGTCCGTAAAATTGTCGGCTGGCCGGGCTCCATCCAACCGGTCAGCCTGATTACGGTAGGTTGGCCCGCCTCGGACGAACGGATCCATCGCCCGCGATTGGCATCGGATAAAATTATAAAATGGATTTAACGGGTATGGATTTTTCGCGTGTCATGTCGGTATTGGAAATCTGCGTCCCGGTTTTTGCGGTGATGGGGTTGGGCAAGCTGCTCAGCACAAAGGGGCGGTTAACGGACGAGCACTGCTCATTCATCAACGGACTGGTCTACAACTTTTCGCTGCCGGCGCTGATTCTGAGTGGCGTGGCCGGGCAGCGCATGAATACCTTTGCCGACCCCGCCGTCACTCTGATTCCATTACTGGCGCTGGTGATGGTCGCGCTGCTGACGATGGGCGTCGTCAAGCTGAACGGCTACAAGGATGGTTTTGCGGCGGCGGTTGTGTTTGGAACCTTCTGGGCCAATGTTTCGTACGTCGGTTTTCCGCTCTGCAGGAATGCGTTTGGCGAGGCGGGTTTTGCCAAGGCGGCCATCTATAACGGGCTGTTGATCCCGGTATTCATTATTTTAAGTTACCTGCTGATCGGCTTATACGGGGCCGGGGCTAAGAAGGTGAAAATGAGCCGCCGCATTCGCGGCGCCCTGCTGAATCCCATTCTGCTCTCCTGCCTGGCGGGCATTGTGGTGGCGCTTTCGATCGAGCCGTTTCGGACGGCGGACGGCGCGGTCGACCTGCACCCCGTGCTTCTTTCGATTGGTAATCTGCTCAACGCCATCCTGAAGATGGTCGGCACAATGGGGCTGCCGCTGGCCCTCATCGCCATCGGTGCCTCGCTGAAATGGGAGCAGACGCGTTCGCATCTCGGTGCGCTCGGCTGGACCGTCGGCTGCAAATTACTGCTGGTGCCGTTGATCACCCTGCTGCTGATCCGCTGGCTCTGTCCCGCGGCCGCCGCCGAATCGCTCGGTGTCGCCGTCATTCTTTCGGCGACACCCAGTGCCGTTGCCAGCTATGTCGTCAGTTGCCAGCTCGGTGTTGAGCGCGGCTTTGTCTCTTCCATGCTGGTGCTCAGCACCGCGCTCAGCGTGCTGACGCTGCCGGTCTGGGTCTACATCGTAAAGGGAATGTAGTTCCGTAAAAAAACGCCCTGCGGTGCGGGGCGTTGGAACGACTGGCTTTATCCGAGCAGTTCCGGCCACTCCTGGAGATATTCTTCGCCGTAGCCATAGTTTTCGGTGACAAAGTCGAGGTCCTTGTCGCCGCGGCCACTGAGATTCACAAGAATGGCGCCGCGGTCGCGCTGTTTGGCTTCCTTAATGGCGCCGGCCACCGCATGCGCACTTTCGAGCGCAGGAATAATGCCTTCGGCGCGGCAGAGCAGGAAGAACGCTTCGAGGCACTCCTTGTCGTTGGCCACGCCATATTTCACGCGTTCGACATCCTTCAGATAGCTGTGCTCCGGCCCGACGCCCGGATAGTCGAGGCCGCTGGCGATCGAGTAGACCGGCGCCGGCTCGCCTTCCTGGTTCTGCAGCAGATAGCATTTAAAACCGTGAATGATGCCTTCGGTGCCGTAGCTCATGGTGGCGGCGTGGTCGCCGATTTGGTCGGAGCGTCCGCCGGGTTCGATGCCGATCAGCTCGACCGGATCGTCGAGGAACGGCGCAAACATGCCCATGGCGTTGGAGCCGCCGCCGACGCAGGCCATCACGGTGTCGGGCAGGTTGCCGGTCATTTCAATAATCTGGTCGCGCGCTTCGGCGCCGACTGCAAACTGGAAGTCGCGCACCATCGCCGGGAACGGATGCGGCCCGACGACCGAGCCGATGCAGTAGATCGAGTTGATCGGATCTTCCAGATAGGCTTCGAAGGCGGAGTCGACCGCTTCCTTCAGCGTTTTCAGGCCGTGCGTTACCGGCACCACTTTGCAGCCGAGCAGTTTCATGCGGGTTACGTTGGGCGCTTCCTTGGCAATATCAACCTCGCCCATATGGATTTCGCACTCCAGGCCAAAGTAGGCGGCTGCGGTGGCGAGCGCCACGCCGTGCTGACCGGCGCCGGTTTCGGCGATCAGCTTTTTCTTGCCCATGAACTTGGCCAGCAGGGCTTCGCCCATGCAGTGGTTGAGCTTGTGCGCGCCGGTGTGGTTGAGGTCTTCGCGCTTGAGATAGATCTGGCAGCCGGTGCCGATCAGGTCGGAGATCCGCTTGGCGTGGTAGGTCGGGGTGGGGCGGCCCTGATAGTGTTTGCGGATGCGGCGCAGTTCGGAAATAAAGTCGTGCGAGCGGCTGATGCGCAGGTAGGCTTCGGTAATCTCCTTGAACGGCTCTTCGAGCTGCGGCGGAATAAACGCACCGCCATAAGCGCCAAAATAGCCTTCATCATTCGGAAAATGTTTCGTGTAGGTTGCATAATCGCCCATCTCGTTCTCCTATCCTTGGTTGCTGATAATAAACCGAAAAAAGGTAAGGGTTTTTGCGGGCTGCCGTCAAGAATCGCCGCTTGCCTTTCGGTGGTCAGGTTGTAGGCTTTCGTTGACGGAGGATGACATGAAAGTGCTGGTTTCTGGATCGTCGGGATTGATCGGCTCGGCCCTGCTTGAAAGCCTGATGGCGGACGGGCACGCGGTTGAGCGCCTGCCGCGCACGTTTGAAGAAACCATCGACTTTACCGGCGTCGACGCCGTCGTTCACCTGGCCGGCGAAAGCATTGCCGAGGGGCGTTGGTCAGCGGAAAAAAAACAGCGCATCGAAGCGAGCCGCGTGAAGGCAACCTGGCAGCTGGCCAAGCAGATTTCCGCCAGCGAATCCAAACCCGCTGTTTTTGTCTGCGCTTCCGCCGTCGGCATTTATGGCGACCGCGCGGCCGAAACACTCAACGAATCCAGCGCGCCCGGAACCGGCTTTCTCGCTGAAGTCTGCAAAAAATGGGAAGCCGCCGCGCAACCGGTCGCGGAGGCCGGTGTCCGGACGGTTGCGCTCCGCACCGGTGTGGTGCTCAGTCAAAAAGGTGGTGCGCTTCAGAAAATGCTACCGGCCTTCAGAAGCGGGGCGGGCGGAATCATCGGCCGCGGCCGTCAATATATGAGCTGGATCAGCCTCGAAGATGAAGTTCGTGCCATCCGTTTCGCCATCAAAAATGAATCGATCAAAGGCGCGCTCAACCTCACCGCGCCGCATCCGGTCAGCAATCTTGAATTTACCAAAACGCTCGGCCAGGTGCTGCATCGTACAACCCTTTTGCCGCTGCCCGCGTTTGCCGTCCGGCTGCTGTTCGGCGAAATGGGTGAGGAGCTGCTGCTGGCCAGTGCCCGCGTTCTGCCCGAAAAACTGATCGAAGCCGGCTTCGAATTTTGCCACCCTCATCTGCAGAACGCTTTGGAGGAAATTTTAAAATGAGCAACGACGCACTTGAAAAAATTAAAGCCCAGATGGCCGAACGCGAAAAAGGCTACCGAGCCCGCGCGCTTAAAATGTTTCCGCATGTCTGCGGCAGCTGCGGCCGCGAATTTGAGGGCAAGAATCTCAAGGAGCTGACGGTTCACCATAAGGATCACAACCACGACAATAACCCGTCCGACGGCTCCAACTGGGAGCTGCTCTGTCTCTACTGCCACGACCACGAGCACGAAAAGCACAAGATGAAAGGCTTCGGCGGCGCGGCGGACGATTCGTTCCAGGGCGGCGGCTTTGCCGCCTTCGAGGGACTCGACGCGCTGTTTGGTGGAAAGGATGAAAACCAAGGTTAGGTGTACAATCTGCCCGAAAGGGTGCGAGCTCGCTCCCGGCGAAATCGGCGATTGTCGGGTCCGCGAAAATATTGGCGGACACATTCGCTGCATCACCTACGGGCAGCCCTGTTCGCTGAACATTGATCCGGTCGAAAAAAAGCCGCTCTTCCACTTTCTGCCCGGCTCGCCGATCCTTTCCGTCGCCACCGTCGGCTGCAACCTGCACTGCAAACAGTGCCAGAACTGGCAGATCTCCCAGACCGGCCGCTTGAGCTCCCGAGCTGCTGACGTGCTGCCTGACGATGTTGTGCGCATGGCGCTCGCGCACGGAACTCCCGCCATCGCCTACACCTACACCGAACCGCTCGTCTCCTACGAATATACCTATGACTGCTGCAAGGCTGCGACCGAGGCGGATATCAGGAATGTGCTCGTCACTGCCGCCTTCATCAATCCCGAACCGCTGCGCCACATCTGTCGATATGTCGATGCCGCCAACGTCGACCTCAAATCGTTTTCCGACGACTTTTACCGCGACGTCTGCGACGCGCGGCTCAAACCCGTCCTCAAAGCGCTCACCATCATGAAAGAGTACGGTGTTCACCTCGAAGTCACCAATCTCATCATTCCAACGCTCAACGATTCCGAAGAGGAAACGCGACAGCTCTGCGGCTGGGTCGTCGAAAATCTTGGGCCGGAAACACCGCTCCACTTTTCGCGCTTCTTCCCGCAAAACCAGCTCCGGCACCTGCCGCCCACGCCGACCGATACGCTTCTGCGCGCCCGCGAAATTGCACGCGAAACCGGCCTGCAGTTTGTCTATGTCGGCAACATGTCCAGCGAAGAGGGCGAAAACACCTATTGTCCCGACTGCGGCAAACTGCTCATCGAGCGCGGCGGCTACATCATCCGCCAAAACCGCCTCAAAAATGGCCGCTGCTCCGTCTGCCAAACCCCGATTCCCGGTGTTTGGGAATAGGCAATCCAAGCTTGAACTGCCGCCGCACGGCCTGCACTATTCGCGTCTATTTGTTTAGGAGAACACCATGACGCTACAGGCCATTGCCATCATTTTAGGAATCCTCGCCACCGCGGGCGGGCTGGTTGGAATTTTTCGTCCGGAGCTTATCCGCCGTTTTGCCGAGCTCTTTCCGCGCAGCGTGGTGCCGGCATGGATTCTGACGGCGCTGTGCTGCTGGCTCGCGGCGAAGGAAGCGCTCGACATGAACATGGGCTTTCTCGACGGGTTTAAAAAATATATCTACCTCCTTGCGCCGGCGGTTTTTGTGGCCAGCGTGGTCTATATGAAAGAGCTGCTTGCGCCGCGCGCGCTCGGCGGCTTTCTCTGCCTGATTGCCGTTCCGATCGTGCAGATTGCCCGCTGGCATGAATCGCCTCTGCGCCTTGTGGTGGTGGTGCTGTTTTATCTGCTGGTGGTCTACGGCATTGTCCTGCTGATGTCGCCGTGGTGGTTCCGCAAGCTCTACAGACCGTTTCTGGAAAACCCGGCGCTCTTCAAGGTCGCCGCTTTCGGTAAAGCCGCCATCGGCATTGCGCTGCTCCTGCTCGGGTTCCTGGTTTTTTAGACAGGATCCACAAGTTCACTCTCAACTAAGATTTAATTTTTGGGGGTTGTCATATAACAAAGAGTTCCGCCCCTAAACAGAGACGGAACTCTTTTGTAATATAACCTTAAAATACTATCTGCTCTTTCCGATCATACATCTGCTATAGCAGCAAAAAGGATCGCTTACCTAGCTCCCAGGCTGTATGTGAAAGTGTTCTCCAAATAGTATGCGCCCAGAATCTTTGAGGGTTCAAGGTCAACAAACGGGTGAACTTCTGCCTCGCCATCCTTACCGGAAACCTCTTTTTTATCGCCAAATGTCACCTTGCCTTCACCAAACTTGAGCGTCATGCGTCGAGGAGCCATCTGAGCTAGGTCGATAATACTTCTTTTTGCCCCGCTTTTTCCTCCGCTACCGGCTCCGGCTCCATACATTTCAACGACCTTCCCCCGACGAATATTCATTTTTGGAATCACAGACAGTTCTTTAAGCAGCGCTTCTTGATCTTTATTGATTTTATAATTATTTGCATCAACCTGCAGCTTCATCGTATGCCCGCTCTTAATAGTGACATTGCCAGTATATTCAGGGTCTTCGCGAATAAAGTTGACGTCACCCATAATCTTGGGAAGCCCCAAACCCCAGAAGCCCATAATACGTGACTCATCGCTTGTTACCGGCATAGTAATACAATGCCATATTTCTTTTTCCTCATATTTTCCCAGCAAGAAAACAGCAGCCTCTTTGTATGGCTGGGTTCCCTCTTTCATCTTATAAAAGTCGGAAATAAAAGCGTGAACATAAAGGCGATCCGGCATATCAAATGTCTTCGGTAAAAGCTTGCGATAGGCCTCTTTATTTTTCGTCTCATAATATACAACGACCCCATCGGTCTCATGGTAAGTATAGCGTCGTTCGGCCCTTTCGCCTTGATTAGGACGCTTCCTATTAGCGTTCCACACTGGCCTTTTCGATTGTTCCTCAATCTTAACTTCATCAACACCGTTAGTCTGGCCGCTTTCCTGTGCGAAACTCATCAGTGGAAACAGTGCAGCAACGCTAAGCACCAATGCCATTTTTTTCATAATAGCTCCTTTCATAACCATCGTTATTGATTTGCATATAAGTCAAACTGCTACGCCTGGCAACCGCTGCCATTCATGCACATTTGTTTAACGCATCATTCAGCTTGATATTGCATCACGGTGATATTTTTGTGCCGAAATTGATTTTATACCTTATTAAACAAATCCAGCGAATCAGCACATGGACTTTACGGTGAAAACGCCGGTTGGTTCGGTCAAAGTTTATGTGCACCGAAAATCATCTTTAACGATGAACAGGATGGATTATCCCGACGAGGCTGCTTCTCCCGTCCCGCTAGCGAAGCGCAGATAATTTGCAAAGCAAATAATGACCGCAGGTTATGGTTAAAGAAAACTGCGATTTTAATTCTCGGCAATCCGGGCGGTTTTGGTACTTTATCGGTCTGTGAAAGCGATTGACCATTTTGAGCAGAACCGACCGGTACATCTCGCGCGGCGCGACATTTACTTTGAACGGGCCGCATCGCTTATTTCCGCCCAGCAGCAATCCTTCACACCGGAAATCAACGTCGATGATTATGAGGAAATCCTCTTTCTGCTGCGTGTCGCCCGCCAGCACGGCCGCTTTTCCATCCGCGACTCCGGCAAAAACGAAAAGGACGAGCAGTTTTGCCGTTTCATCAATCTGCTGGCCGGCAATGTAAAGGCGGTTCTTTCCCTGTTGAACCTCAAGCGCATGGTTGAGGACACTTCGGAATCCTTTTTCAGCTTCCTCGGCGCCAACCAGGCCTCCATCGCGCTGCAGGCGGAGGAATATCAGCGGCGCGCCAACGACATTGTGCGCTCCATTCACAAAACATTGCAGCTGGCCGAGGAGCCTTTCGAGCAGCTCAAGGTCGATAATGCCGCCAGTGCCAGCGACGAAGAGCTCGACCGCTACACCAAGGCGCGCAAACATTTCACCAAGCAGATTAAAGACGGTAAACACCGCTACAAAATCGCGCCGGGCCCGCACAAACGCGCGCATATGTAATACGCTAGATGCCTCGCCGAGGGGCGCTGAGAGCGCAGAGAAAAAACATCTGCTCCGCGACCTCTTCCGCTCTGCGAGGGATTGATATGGATGAACGGTTATTCCCGGCTGAATTTGCGGTCGAGCTCGGTAAAGCTGGTATAAATCAAGGTCGGCCGTCCGCGCGGCGAGGTGTAGGGCATTTCTGTTTTGGCCAGGTCGGCCACCAGCTTTTCAATCTCCTGGTCCGAAAGGCGGTCTTTTGTCCGCACGGCGGTTTGGCAGGCGGCCTGGGCAATCTGTTCCTGCACCAGTTCGCGGGCGCCGCGTTTTTTGCCGGCTTTGTCCAGCTCGCGCGCAATCTCCACCAGGAGCGATTCCGCCGGCCCGTTCTGCACATAAACCGGCAGGGCATCGACAATAAAGGTGTCGCCGCCGAATTCCGAAACGCCGAAGCCAAGCTCCTGCAGGGCCTCGGCATGGTCGCGGACAATCTGTGCGTCGGCCGGCAGCAGGTCGATCGTCTCCGGCGCGAGCAGCCCCTGCTTCTGTACCGCATGTTCGCGCGCGGCATTCATAAATTTTTCAAACAGCACCCGCTCGTGCGCGGCGCGCGGCTCCATCAACACATAGCCGTCCTCCGTTTCGAGCACGACATAGTTTTCGCCGATCCGCCCCACAATCCGGCACCAGCCCCAGGGCGACTTCGGCGAAGCCGGAGTGGGGGCGTGGGGGCGTGAGGGCGTGGTCGCTGTGTCTTTCGAAGTTCGGTGTTCCTTGTTCGAAGTTCGAGGTTCGAGTACAGCTTCCGGCCGAACGAGGATTTCGTCCATCTGTTTTTGGGTTTCAAATTTGGGCCGAACCGGAGTTGGCGGAAGAATAACTGTTTCGCCGTCATCGCCGCCGGCTTCTGATTCCTGTTTCCCGACGCCCGACTCCTGAAAGGTGAGCGCCTTGTTCAGGGCGGCGACGATGGTGTTGCGCAGCTGATTGGGGCGGCGGAAGCGTACCTCTTTCTTGGTCGGGTGGACGTTGACGTCGACGAGCGATGGCTCCATTTCGATAAAGAGAAAGACGGCGGGATAGCGGCCTTTGGCGATGAGCGCGTGGTAGGCTTCGTTGAGCGCATGATAAACCACCGGCGCGGCGGCGGGCCGGTGGTTCACAAAAATATATTGATCCTGCCGATCCTTGCGCCCGGTTTGCGGCAGGCCGGCGTAACCCGTAATTTTATAGTCGCCGTCGGAATGTTCGACCGGCAGCAGCTGCTCGAAAAAGCCATGGTTATAGAGTTCGCTGATCCGATCTTCCATTTTGCCGGCGGCGGGCAGGTTGTAGACCATCCGCTCGTCAACCTTCAGGCTCATTCCGGTTTCCGGATGGGCGAGGGCGTGAACGAGGAACAGCTGGCGGATGTGCGAGAGTTCGGTCTGCTCGGCGCGCAGAAACTTGCGGCGCGCAGGCACGTTAAAAAAGAGGTTGCGGATTTCGATGCGTGTGCCGACCGGGCAGCCGATGTCTTCGCAGCTGAGAAACTTTCCGCCGGCAATCTGGATTTCGGTGCCGGCCAGCTCCTCTTCCGGTCGGGTGATCAGCGTGAAGCGCGAAACCGAGGAAATCGCCGCAAGCGCCTCGCCGCGAAAGCCGAGCGTGTGAATCTTTTCAATATCGGCTTCCGAGCGGATTTTGCTGGTGGCGTGGCGCTCGATACTCAGCAGCGCCTGGTCGCGATCCATCCCGCCGCCGTTGTCGGTGATGGCGATCAGCTGCCGCCCGCCGCGGATTACCTCGACATCCACCTGCGTCGCGCCGGCATCGAGCGAATTTTCGAAAAGCTCTTTCATTACTGAAGCCGGCCGCTCAACGACTTCACCGGCGGCAATCTTGTTGATGACCTGGTCGGGCAGGAGCTGGATGACGGGTTTATTCTGCATTCGAAGCAACCTAGCAAAACGTTGCCTGCCATTGAAAGTGCCGGCCGCACCTTTATTGCCGAATCAGTTCTCAGAATTGGCGTAAAATACGAAAAACAAAGGCCAAAAATTTTCAGCGCAGGTTTGCCTCTTTTTATCAAACCTTTGGG
>CAZABK010000025.1:0-36226 GCA_964483355.1 uncultured Verrucomicrobiota bacterium
GCCGCCATCGGAATTCTTGGATCTGCGCGCGCGTTCCAAGAATTCCGATGGCGGCGCTCCACGGGCCGAAGCCGCCCTCTTCGAGCATACGGACGGCTTTGTTGCGCGTGGCCTCGCCTGCGGGAGCGCCGCCGGCGACGAGCTGTTCGTAGAGCAGCGGCGCGAGGGTAATGTAGGAGCGCTCGCGGTTGCCGACATGCGCGACGGTGTGAATGATGCCGCGCGTGCGCAGCGCGACGAGCGCGTCGATGAGCCGCGGCAGCTTTTCCTCGGAGTCAATCTTGATGATGGCGGCCATGTGCTCGTCAGGCTTGGGCATCAGGTCGATGCAGGCGGCGGTGACAATGCCGAAGTTGCCCTGCGGAAAGAGGCCGTCGAGTGCGGGCCCAATGCCGTGGTGGTAGAGGTTTTGGGTTTTGGCGTTTTCGTAGTGGCCGAATCCGGTCCGGATGGTCTTTCCGCTGCCGAGCACGATTTGCATGTTGGAGATGCCGTGGGCGCGGGAGTCAAAATAGCCGACACCGCGGTCCATGGCATTGCCGATAAGGCTGGTGTCGGAGGTGGAGCCGGTGACGTTGAGCATCAGCGGGAGATTGTTTTTCTTGATGTGGTCGAGCAACTGGCGCTGGGTAACGCCGGGCTCGACGACGGCATAGTGGTATTGCGCGTTGACCTCAATGATACGGTTCATACGTGAGAAATCGACAATCGCCGCGCCGTCGCGCACGGGCAGGCGCGAGCCCATGCCCCACTGTTTGCCGCAGCTGATGGGGTAGAGCGGAACCTGGTGCTCGTTGGCGATGGCGACGATCCGCTCTACCTCGCGCTGCGAACGCGGTTTTAGAACGGCCACGACCTGGCGCGGGGTGGCACAAACACTCGACAGGCTCTCCGAGCCCCAAACGGCATCGGGTCCGAGCTCCTGTTTCCAGGCTGCGCAAGCGGCGGATTCGGAAGAGGAATAAGGCATGGTCAGTTTTGGATCGCGGATTCGGGGTTGGAGAAATAACCAAGCGCCGCATTGGCCTGCGGCACCTGGATGGTTACCGTTGTGCCTTCACCAATGTGACTTTCGAGTTGGAGCGTTCCACGGTGCTCTTCGACCACCTTTTTGGTGATGAACAGCCCGAGCCCGGCCCCCTTTTCAATGGCTGCGGTATTGTCGAACGGCTCGAAAATCCAGCGCAGGCGATTGGTGTCGACCCCGTATCCATTGTCCGCGATCCGGATATCGATATCGCCATTGTTCATGAAGAAGTGGACCGTGATCTGCGGAGCGGTCTGGCCGCCGACCGCCTCGATGGCATTGTCGATGAGGTTTTGCACAGCACGTTTCATCTGCGGGCGCTCGCCCAGCATTTCATATTGATCCTCCAGACCTTCGCAGTGCACGGAGAACGAGATGCCGGAATGCGCCGCCGCATCGCGGAAGCAGTCGCTGGCCAGCTTGGGCAGATCAATCCGTTGCAGCTTCGAAAAATCGAACTGGCCGAGGGAGCGCCAGGATTCGACGAGCTCGGCGCAGCGTTCGACGTTGCTTTCGATCTGATCCAGATATTCGTCCATCTCGTTGGAGGTGGAGCTTTGCTTTTCCTTCAACTCATAGTGCAGCAGATCGAGATAGCCGCGGATGATGGTGAGCGGGTTGTGCAGGTCGCGAACCAGCTCCGACGAAGCCGCACCCAGCGAGGTGAGTGTATTGGACTTGCCGACCTCGCGACCGAGCGACTGCGTCATTTTCTGAAGTTCTTCCTGGGCCTGTTTCTTGCGGCATTTCAGACGGGAACGGTCAACATAGGTTCTCACAACCTGCTGGATCTCCACTGCGTCGAACGGCTTCTGCAGATAGTCGTTGGCTCCGTAGCGGATGGCTGACTGAGCCGTTTCGAGGTCGCCATAGCCGGTGAGCATGATGATGGAGACGTCGGGGTCGATTTCCCGAATCTCCTGCAGGCCCTCGATACCGCTCTTTTCCGGCATGCGGATATCCATGATGACCAGATCCGGCCGCTCGTTGCGCAGCATTTCGATGCCCTTATCGACACGGTCGGCCAGCAGCATTTCATAGTCGTATTTGAGCACCATTCGCAAACTTTCGCGCGGACCACGCTCGTCGTCGATCACGAGTACTTTTCCCTGTAGCTCCTTGGAATCCACCGGTCGATTCTCCATTTATTTAGTATGAGAGCGAATATGTCAGACCCACGAGATCCGAATCAATGTCATATGTTCCCAGAGACGTTGCGCGATCATCATAGAAACTGAAGGTATAGGCCACGTCGAACGCATGTGCGCCGGTTTCATAACCCAGCCCGAAACTGAGAGCGTGGCGGTCGGCATCGGGCAGAATCGGCGAGAGTGTCGCGTCCGGAATCGGCGTTTCGATAAAGGCGTAGCCGGAACGCAGCGTCCAGTTTTCATTCACCTGCCACTCGCCGCCGACGCCAAAGGTAAAGGTGTTTTCCCAGTTTTGCGGCATGGGGATGGATCCATTGACACCGAGATCGGCAACTTGCGTCTTGGACGAGGACCATTCGAGCCACTCAACATTTGCTTCGATTCGGATGTCATCCGTCAGTTCGACGCCGTAACCGGCAGCAAGAATATTCGGATAGGTCACGCCCAGCCCAAAACTGCTGCTGGTCAGGAGGATTCCAGGCGTTACCGAGAGGTCGCCTTCATAGTTAAGATCCACTTCACTTTGATAGGTCAACGCTACGCGCTGGCGATCCGTCATTTGCCAGGTAACGCCAATGTTACCGCCAAACCCAACATCATCTCCCTCTGCTTTTATTTCGTCACCGGCCGCACTCAACGCATTGAGCTCCAGTTCGGAATAATAAATATTTGCCCCCAGGCCGACTGAAATACGGTCGCTGATTTTAAAGGCTACCGTGGGGTTGATATTGATCAGCATGAGTTCTGCCTGATAGATGGAGACCGGCGCTACTGGATCAAAGACATCGGCCGCGGCCCACTCGAGGCCCTGACCATACGGGGTGGTGATACCGAGGCCCAGAACCATGCCATTGTCGCCGACGGGCGTGGAAGCATAGAGACTGGGCAACAAAACCCACTCGTCTTTTGAGTCTACATTTCCAGCCGGGTTTAAGGGGTTGTTGTAGGAATTCTCGGTATGGGCAAGCGTGTTGTCCACAACGAACGAGCCGCCTTCAATGGTCGTGAGGTTGGCGGAGTTGTAGGAGATGGCCGAAGCATCGTCGACAAAAACACGATTGACACCGGATTTGCCGATGCCGGCGGCGGTCGGGGGTGGATTGCGGTAGCCATCGGCGTGGGCGCTATCGCCCAAAACGCCCAGTACGGCGAAGGCCGCGAGGCTGCATGCCCATTGCTTATCGTGTTTTTTCATTGGACCCCCTTTTATTGTGATGGATGCATAATTCTAAATCTTTCGACTGATAACAAACGCGGAATCGTTTGTCACCCGTTTTTACCCATAGGTTGTGCTTTATCTCTTGATATATACAACATGTTGGTGTTTAGTTTGCGCAAAGTAGCATAAAGACAATGAAGATGGGGGAATGATCGAGTGATCGGGAGAAACAGAGTCGTCATAACGGGCCTTGGAGTGCTCGCGGCCAATGGCATTGGAAAAGAGGCGTTCTGGAACTCCCTGCTGGCCGGCGAATCCGGCGTTGGTCCCATCACCCTTTTTGACCCCTCGGAGCTTTCGTGCCAAATTGCCGGCGAGGTCAAAAACTTTGATCCGCTGGACTTTATTGACGCAACCCTAAAGCCGCGGCGCATGGGACGGTTTAGCCAACTCTCTTTCGCCGCAACAACACTGGCGCTGGAGGACGCCGGCCTCACGGTCGATGAACTGCAGACATGCGTCTCTATCCCGATCGTTCTAGGGGTGAGCACCAGCGATTTTAATACGATTTTGGACAAACCCCGCGCATACTCAACACCAACTCTTATTCCACATTCACCAGCGTCATCCATTGCGACGATTTTGGGTTTGAACTGTGAGATGGTAACGCTTTCCAATGCCTGCACATCTGGCCTAGATGCAATCGCATACGCAGCCAACCTGCTGAAGAGCGGGAAAGCGGATATTGCGATTGCGGGCGGAACCGACTCCTCTATCACCAAGAAGTCGATGGAATTCCTATGTCGCGGCAACATGCTGCCCACCACCATGAACGAAACTCCGCAGCGCGCCAGCCGCCCCTTCGACCTGCACAGAGCCGGGGGCATTCTCGCGGAAGGCTCCGGTATTCTCGTCTTGGAAACCGAGGAGCGGGCTCTCGAGCGCGGAGCTCGTATTTATGCTGAAATACTGGGATCCGGAACCAGAACAGATTTCAGCAAAAAGGGGGATACTCGCACCCTGTCTGCAGCGATGCACAACGCCATGGCCAATGCCAACCTTTCCCCGAGCGAGATCGACTACATCAATGCACATGCTCCCAGTGACCCCTATATCGACTATATGGAGACAGCCGCCATTAAAGATACATTCGAACGCCACGCCTATAATCTGGCCATCAGCTCGATCAAAGGCGCGACCGGAAACCCTCTTGGGGCCGGCGGGAGCCTGCAGTGCGTATCGACGGCCTTGTCCATCCACGGCAAATGCCTTCCCGCAACGACAAACTATAAAACCCCCGATCCCGATTGCGATTTGGACTATGTTCCGGGGGAGTCTAGGCACCAACACATCGGGCACGCGATGGTGAACTCACGAGGAGTTAGCGGTAACACCAGCAGTTTGATTCTAAAGGCCCACAGCTAATTTCATGCTTATAACGCAATATATATTAATGCTGGTCGTGGTGATCAACACTGCGACAGGAATTGTGATCTATGCCGCCAACTCCGGACGATCGCAAAACCGCCTGCTCTTCCATTTCTGCAACACCTTAACTCTCTGGGCTCTCTGTGTTATCGGCATCATCTACTCGCAGTCCGCCGCACTGGCCGAGGCCCTCATCCGGCTGGCCTCCATCACGGCCGTCTCCATTCCACTGGCGCTGGCCTTGCTGCTCAAATCAATTACCCATCCCCAACTGGGACTGTGGGAACTGCTGCGCGCCTGCAAAGCCCACGCCCTTAGCGCCGCCGGAATTGTGGGACTCTGCACCACCGATTTTTTCCTGATCGACGTAGCCCTGCAAACCGGCGCAGTTGCCGAAGCCAACTATGGGGCTGGCTTCCCGCTTTTTGCGGCCTATTTTCTAATCGCAATTTCAGCCGCCATCATCTCCTCCATTCTGGCCATGCGGAAATCGCGGGGCATTGCGCGCACCGAACTCCAATATGTGTTGCTGGGGGCAGGATTAATGCTGATCGTCTCATTCACCCTATCCCTGATCGCTCCCCTTATTTTTAAAACAACGCAAGTGCAACAGTTCGGCCCCGTTAGCGTTATCGTGCTGAACACCGTCATCGCCTACGGCATTGCAACAAAGCGCATTCTCGACGTCGGAACGGTGATCCGCAAGCTAGTGGCGTACAGCCTGATAACCACCTATTTAGTGTGCGTGTACCTTGTCACATGGAGCATCTGTAAACTCTCTTTTTTCAGCATTCTTCCCAACCCCGCTTTTCCGGCCCACGTCGTTGCCGCGCTGGCCGTCGCCTTTTCCATGGCCCCGATGCACGGAAAGCTTCAAAACTTTGCGAACAAGATGATCGCCAGCAAGGCAATGGACATTCCCGCCCTGATGAAAAGCGCCGGGGATATCTTCCAGACCGTCACCACGTCCGATGCGCTGGAGCAGCAATTTTCCCAATTGCTCAAGAGCACACTAAATTCGGACGACATCCGGATCCTTTCCGTGCTTGGCAAAGAATATGAACAGCACCACCCCGTTGCCAAACCCGCCGGCCGCGCCAGATTAAGTGCCCAATCCCCCATCGTCAAAATACTCCGCAAGACCAAAGCCTCCATTGGCCGGGACAGCCTCGTTCGAATGCGGCAGACCCTGCCGATCCGAAACGCCATTAATGAGCTCGAAGTGCTCCAGGCAGATCTGGCGGTGGGATTCTTCAGCAAGGCGGAACTGAAAGGAATCGTGCTGTTCGGGGCGCGCAATTGCGGACAAATCTATAACAAGTCCGAGGAAGACGCGTTGCAGATTCTCTGCAACCAATTCGCCGTGGCGCTGGAAAACGCCCGCCTTTACACCGAAGTGCAGGACAGCAAGATCCGCAACGAAATCATGCTCGACCAACTCGTGAGCGGCGTCATTGTGGCCGATACCGATCGGCGGATCACCCTCTTCAACCACGAGGCCCAGCGCATTACCGGCATTGCCGAAACTGATGCCATCGGGGAGGCGATTCACATTCTCCCGCCGCCGATTACCCACGCTCTCGAAAACACCCTGACCAAGCAATCCGGCATGCGCAACATCGACGCCGCCCTGTTTCCTGCCAAGGAAGAGGATAAGAACGTGAATGTCCGGCTGGGTACTGCATCTCTGTTCGGACATGACAAAAGCCCCATGGGCGCCCTCGTGGTTTTTTCCGACACCACCGAACTCAAAAGCCTCGAAGAACAGGTGCGCCGCTCCGACCAGCTCTCCAGCGTCGGCACGCTCGCCGCCGGCATGGCCCACGAAATCAAAAACCCACTCGTCACCATCAAAACCTTCACCCAGCTTCTCCCACAACGCTATGCCGACGAAGAGTTCCGTCACGATTTCTCCTCGTTGGTCGCCCACGAGGTTTCGCGCATCGACGGCATCGTCAACGAACTGCTCAGCTTCTCGAAGCCCACCAAACCCAAGCTCGCCCCCCTGAAGCTGCATGGAATCATCGAACAAACCTTGAAGCTGGTCCACGAGCAGACCTCCCAGAACAACATCGTGCTGAACAACCGCTGTCACGCTGAATTTGACGTGATCCGCGGCGACGAAAAACTGCTCTCCCAGGCACTGGTTAATCTGGCCCTCAACGCCATCGAGGCCATTGGGCAAGGCGGCACCATCACCGCCGGAACCCAAAACTGCACCTACCGCTTTGCCAACGGCGACAATCCCGACCAGGCAATCACCAAACGCTGCATTCGCCTGCAGATCTCCGACACCGGCAACGGCATCGACCCCGAACACCTCCAGAAAATCTTCGACCCCTTCTTTACCTGCAAAAGCGAAGGCACCGGCATGGGACTCTCCGTGGCTCACGGCATCATCTGCGAGCACCATGGCGCCATCGAAGTTGAAAGCGAACCCGGCAACGGCGCCGCCTTCTACCTCTACCTACCCCTAACCGAGGAGGCCAACACATGACCGCCCTCCCCGCATGCATCCTCTACAGCCGCGACGAAGAGCTCGTCGGCCGGCTTATGCGCATCTCCGCCACCGTCGCCGCCCTGCAGCCGATTGAAGCACCGGCCGACCTCGAACAGTGGCTCGACCAGTTCGGCGATGCCGTATTAGTGGCTGACCTGCGCGCCCCGAACTGCCTTAACGTCCTCGCCAATGTTCGGCGTGAAAAACCAGCCACCACCGTCATTGTCCTCGGCTCCGACCGCTCCGACCCCATGCTCGCCGCCGAACAACTGGAGCCCTATGCCACCATATCCCTCGAACCCGACCGCCGCGCATTCCTGGCCCTGCTCAAACAGGCGATTGAACGGCTCGACTTGAGCAAAAAAAACCAAATCCTCCAGGAAGAGATCGCCACGCTCAATGCGCGTAAAACAGAGCGGCCGCCGGAACCGCGCACCTTCTTTTCAGCGCCACTGCAAAACTTCTCAAAGGCCCAACGGCACTTCGACAATCTCGACATGCTCTTCGAGAGTGTGGTAGAGGGGCTGGTTGCCACCGCCCGCGTTTCGCGCGCCGGCATCTTCATCAAGGCCGAAGCCGAAGAGCACTACACCTACCGCGCCGGCATGCGCTGCCTGACCGCCACCGAAAAACTCACCGTCCCGACCAGCGCCCCCTTTGTCCGCTGGTTGGAGCTGAACACCCATCTGGTTTCCCGTAACGGACTCAAAAACATTATCGACCCGCAAGAGCGGGCCATGCTCAATCAGATGCTCGACTCGCTCGGTGCCGAAATCATCATCCCGCTCTACGCCACCGGCGGCATCAAGGGGTGGATCTTCGTCGGGCAGCGCTCCACCGGCGTCCCGTTCGATATCGCCGACCTCGAAGACCTCACCACCCTCGCCGATCATATTTCCACCACCCTCGAGAAAGCCCTTCAATACGAAAAGACCGCCCTCCAGAAAGCGCTTGCCGAAACCCTGCTCCACTCCATCCCCTTCGGCATCATCGCGTGCGACGAAAATGCCACCATTCGCTGGTTCAACAGCACTGCCCGCGAAACCCTGCAAACCGATGAAACGCCCATCATTGGCCAGCGCGCCGAAGCCCTCGGCAGCCGCATTGCCGACATGCTCCGCCGCGCTCTCGGCAATCAGGAAATCCATGATTCGCGCGAATGGACGGACCCCAAGACCAAGCTGACCCTTTCCGCCGAAACGCGCCGCCTCATGGACGAAAACACCTGCGTCGGCGCCATGATGATGCTGCGCGATGTCACCGGCGCCAAGCTGCTCCAGGAAAAGGAAGAGCAGCTCGAACGCGCCGCCTTCTGGAACGAACTGGCCGCGAGCATGAGTCATGAAATCCGCAACCCGCTCGTCGCCATCAAAACCTTCGCCCAGCTGCTGCCCCATCGCTACGAAGAGCCCGACTTCCGCGCCGAGTTCAGCGGCCAGGTTACCGCCGAGGTCGACCAACTAAACCTTCTCATCGAAAAAATCAACGAATTCGCCAACCCGCCCCGCCCCATCTTCCTGCCGCTGGATGTCCGCAAGCCCATCGAGCATGCCGTCAGCCGCATACAAACCGAGTTCGACCACGAAAACCTCAAAATCCACCTCTCGTCCGACGATACCGAGCAACAAGTCAACGGCGACGCCAAATCGCTGGAAGAGTGCATTTACCATCTGCTCCGCAACGCGGTCGAAAACCTCAACAACACCCCGGGCTCGCGCATCAACGTCACCATCAAAGGCCGCGCTCCGCAGAGCGGCGTCGCCAGCATCCTGCTCATGGTGTCCGACAACGGCAGCGGCATTGAAGAGACGCTGCGCGACAAAGCCTTCTCGCCGTTCAGCACCATCAAGGCGCGCGGCCTCGGCCTTGGCCTGCCGATCGCCAAGCGCGCCGTCATCGACCACAACGGCCAGATGGACATCGAAACCAGCTCCGGCGGAACCACGGTTTCGCTCATTCTTCCGGCCCTGGAAGAAGCCGACTAAATCCCAGCCCGCTCTTGCCAAATGCCACCGGCGCAATAGAATGGCAGTGGACAACCGGAGGACAGGACTATGAAACAGATTCTCGCCGCCGTGGATTTTTCCAAAACCACCGATGCCGTACTGAAAACTGCGGGTGAGCTGGCCAAAGCGCTGCCGGTCAAACTATGTGTACTGCACGTCACCTCGGACGAAACCCAGACCATGCTCTACGAAGCCGCGCAGTTCAGCGGCTACGCGCCCGAGCTCTCCGCCATGCCCGGCGATGTACAGCTCGCCCGCGATCTCAACGCCGAGGAGCTCAAGCGCGAACATGCCCACCTGCTCGCCATTTCCGCCGGCCTGCGCCACGACGGGGTTGAGGCGCAGGCCATGCTTGTTAAGGGCGACGCCGCCAAACTGATCATCAAAAAAGCCGAAGAGCTCGACGCCGGAATTATTGTCGTTGGCTCGCACGGCCACGGCCTGCTCCGCAAAGTATTGCTCGGCAGCGTCTCTGAAGCCGTTCTCCGCCATGCCGACTGCAACGTGCTGGTCGTGCCGACGCCCGCAGAATAGGCTTTTCAAACCGGCGATCTTGCGTACTCTGCGTTTCCACCTTTGGAAAAGAGGGAAACGCATGCTTCAGCAAATCACAGAAAACGCCATCCGCGGCCGCGGCTGCACCGCCGCCGAAGCGGCGGAGCTGATCCGACTCGGCGAAACGGAACTGTTCCGCGCCGCCACCCAAATCCGCGAAGCGCATTTCGGCAAGCAGGTCCAGCTCTGCTGCATCATCAACGCCAAAAGCGGCCGGTGCGATATGGACTGCCGCTTCTGCTCCCAGAGCGGCCACAACTCCACCGAAATTGAAGCCTATCCCTTTATGGATGCCGAAACGCTCGAAACGCGCATCCGCGAAGATATCGCCGAAGGCGACCGCCTCTGCGGCGTCGTCACCAGCGGCGGCAAACTGTCCACCGGCGAACTTCAGGAACTCGCCGGCGTCGTCAAAAAAATCGGCGGCGGCCAGCAGGCGCCGGTCTGCGGATCGCTCGGACGGCTGACGCCCGACGAGCTCGCCATGCTCAAGAAAGCCGGCGTCACCCGCTTCCATCACAACCTCGAAGCCTCCGAAAACTATTATCCGAAAATCTGCTCCACACAGGCATGGGCGCAACGCCTTGACACCGTCAAAGCCGCGCAGGCCGCCGGCCTCAAGGTCTGTTCCGGCGGACTCTTCGGCCTCGGCGAAAGCTGGGACGACCGCATCGACCTGGCGCTGACGCTGCGCGAACTCGGCGTCGACAGCGTACCAATCAACTTTCTCTACGCCCATCCCGGCACGCCGATGAAAAATCAACAGCCGCTCGCCGCTGAAGAGGCCCTGCGCATCATTGCGCTCTACCGCTTTCTGCTACCGACCGTCACGCTGCGCATCTGCGGCGGCCGCGCCCATATTCTCGGCGAGCGCCAGGCCGACCTATTTGCCGCCGGCGCCAACGGTCTCATGACCGGCAACTACCTCACCGTCGCCGGATCGCAATCCGAAGCCGACCTCGAAATGATCCGCGCCTGCGGCCTCGAAATTGCCAAGGCGTAAATTCCGCGTAAATTGACCCGCATTTTACGCTTGCCTCCGTTTTGGTCATATGCTCATTATACGGGCCAAGGAGAAATTATGCCACGACCCGAAAACATGCGCGAAATTGAGACGACGCCGGAGGTGACCTGGTTTAAACCCACCGGCATTCCGATGCATGAGCTTGAAGAAGTTATCCTCACGTTCGACGAAATCGAGGCGGTCCGGCTCGCCGACGCCGAAGGGCTCTATCAGGAGCAGATCGCCGAACAGATGAAGGTTTCGCGCGCCACCGTCGGCCGCATCCTGACTTCGGCACGGCAGAAAATTGCCGATGCCCTCGTCACCGGGAAAGCCATTCGGATGGAAGGCGGCTCCGTCGTCATCCGCCGCAAACGCTGCTGCGGTAAGCGTCACCAGCGGCGGCAGGGTCGCTGCGATTGATCTCATCGAAAGGAGGCATACCATGCCAAATGGAAACGGAACGGATCCGGTTGGTGCCGGACCGATGACAGGTCGCGGCGCAGGCGGCAGAGGAATGCAACGCGGAGGCCGCGGCGGCGGCACACCGCGGGGATTCTTCCGTAATCACGCGCAGCATGCCGTTGCATCGGCTAATGCAATGATGCTGCAGGAAAAGATCGATGCCCTGCAGGCGCAGATTAACTCCCTCCAGCAGCAGCTCGCCGACATCACCGGCCAGACCGGAAATAACTGAACGAAAGCCACGGATGAACACCGACAAACACGGAAGCTGATCTGTGTTTATCTGTGGCCCCAATAAGGATTTTAAAATGAAAATAGCCGTAACCACCGCCGGCGACACGCTTGATGCCGCCATCGATACCCGCTTCGGACGCGCGCCGCAGTTTCTGATCCACGACACTGAATCCGGCGCTGCCTATATAAAATCAAACGAGCAGAATCTCAATGCCGCGCAGGGCGCCGGCATCCAGTCCGCCACGCATTTGTGCAACGAAGGCGTCGACTGCGTCATCACCGGCAACTGCGGTCCCAAGGCCTTTGCCACGCTCAATGCCGCCGGCATCAAAGTCTACACCAGCACCGGAACCACCGCCGGCGAGGCCATCGAAAAACTGAAAAGCGGCGAACTCGAGGCGGCCACCGAAGCCAACGTGGAAGGGCATTGGAGTTAATTAAGAATGTAAATTTAAAAATGCAGAATGAATTGCCGAAAGGGCTGCGGGGAATCCCCGCCAACCATTCTTCATTCTAAAATCTATATTCTTCATTGGAACACGATTATGCAAAGCTACACTGAATGCATTCCCTGTTTTGTCCGCCAGGCGCACGATGCGTTGCGGCAGGTTACGAAGGATGATGAAGCGCTGGTGCGCCGGACGCTGCAGCGCGTCATGCTCGCCGCCGCCGAATTTCCGCTGGAGCAGACTCCGCCGGCCATGGCGCAGACCACTCATCGCATCATTCGCGAAGAGACCGGCAACCCCGATCCTTATGCGGCAATCAAAGCCGAGTCCACCCGGCTGGCTTTGGAGCTGGCCGAAGAAGCGCGCGGCGTTATCGCCGGTGCCATCAATCCGTTCAGGATGGCCGTGCGCTTTTCGATCGCCGGCAACATTATGGATTTTGCGCTGACCTCAAACTGGAACAGACTCGACCTCGCCGACTTTATTGAAAAGACGCGCCTCCAGCCGCTTGACGATTCTGAAGTTGAAAAGCTGCGCCGCGCCTTGCAACACGCGCGCTCCGTCCTGATTCTGGGCGACAACGCCGGCGAGGCAGTCTTTGACCGCCTGCTGATTGAACAGCTCGGCGAGGCCAAGGTTTATTATGCCGTAAAAGGCGCACCGGTCATCAATGACGTCACCCTCGAAGATGCCCGGGCCTCCGGCCTCGACCGGGTGGCCGAGCTGATCGAAAACGGAAGCGACGCGCCCGGTACGATTCTCGAAGACTGCTGCCCGGAGTTCCGTCACCATTTTTACAACGCGGAGGTCGTCATCGCCAAAGGGCAGGCCAATTATGAAACCCTCAACACCGCCGCCCGGCCGCTCTATTTCCTGACGCAGGTCAAATGTCCGGTCATCGGCCGCGACCTCGACGAGCCGGTCGGCGCCTGGGTGGTACGCGAACATCAGGGTGCTGCACGATGAAAATCGCGATTGCCTCCGGCAAGGGCGGAACCGGAAAAACCACCCTCTCCTGCGCGCTGGCGCTGGCCGCACCCGGCGAGGTTTGCCTGCTCGACTGCGACGTCGAGGAACCCAACAGCCACTTTTTTATCCGGCCGGAAATCGAAAACACGGAACCGGTTCACAGCCTCATTCCCGAAGTGGACTCCGAAAAGTGCAGCGGCTGCGGCGAATGCGGGCGCGTCTGCCAATTCAGCGCCATCGTTGCACTCGGTCCCAAGGTATTAACCTTCCCGGAACTTTGCCACAGCTGCGGCGCCTGCACGCGCATCTGCCCGGAAGGCGCGATCACGGAAACCCGCCGCAAAATCGGTACGCTCCAAACCGGGCGCCGGGATAACGTCCACTTTGTTTCCGGCAGCATGAAGGTCGGCCACGCCATGTCGCCGCCGGTCATCCGTGCCGTGCTCGAACAAGCCGCGCCCGCAGGACTGACCCTGATCGACTGTCCGCCCGGCACCTCCTGCCCATTCGTCACCGCGGTCAAAGCGTGCGACGTCGCCCTGCTGATTACCGAGCCGACGCCCTTCGGGCTGCACGACCTCAAGCTCGCCATCGGAACGCTACGCGAACTCGGCATTCCGTTTTCCGTGGCGGTCAACCGTGTTAACGCCGAACAAAACCGCATCAGCGAATACTGCGCCGCGGAGCATATTCCGCTGCTGCTGCAGATTCCCGAAGACCGCCGCGTCGCCGAAGCCTATTCGCGCGGCGAAGCGCTCACCGCCGTCCTGCCCGAGCTGCGCGAAACCCTCGCCGCCCTCCCCGAAAAAATGAAGGGGCTCTCAGTTTTAACCGCAAAGGAACGCAAGGACCACAAAGACGATGCTCATACAGAAGAATTGATTTCTCTGCGTTCTTTGCGTTCCTTCGCGGTTAATAAAAATGGAGTAGTTGCATGAAGGAACTGGTGGTTATCAGCGGAAAGGGCGGAACCGGAAAAACCAGCATCACCGCCTCGTTTGCCGCGCTCGCCGAATATGCCGTGCTGGCCGACTGCGATGTCGATGCCGCCGACCTGCACCTGGTGCTGAACCCGACCATCCAGCGACGCGAAACCTTTATCAGCGGCCACGCCGCCGAAATCCGCGCGGCCGACTGCACGCAGTGCGGCCTGTGCGAAACCCTTTGCCGCTTCGGCGCCATCCGCGACTTCACGGTTGATCCCCTCTCCTGCGAAGGCTGCGGCGCCTGCGTCGAATTCTGCCCGGTCAAAGCCATCGACTTTCCGGAGCAGGCGTGCGGCGAATGGTTTGCCTCGGCCACGCGCCACGGCGAGATGGTGCATGCGCGCATGAATCCCGGTGCGGAAAATTCCGGCAAGCTCGTCAGCCTCGTGCGGCACGAGGCGCGTAAGATTGCCGAACAGCAAAACAGCGATTTCCTGCTGGTCGACGGTCCGCCCGGCATTGGCTGCCCGGTGATTGCTTCGATCACCGGCGCCGAGGCGGTCCTGGTGGTTTCCGAGCCGACGCTCTCCGGCGAGCACGACCTTAAGCGCGTACTAGAACTGGCGAACCATTTTAAAATTCCGGCCCTGGTCTGCATCAATAAATGGGATATTAATCCGGAAATGACCGAGCGCATTGAAGCCGTCGCCGGAAAGCTTGGCGCGACGCCGGCCGGCCGCGTGCCGTACGACAAGGCCGTAACCGCCGCGCAGATCAACGCTCGCGCCCTCGTCGAAGAGTCCGCCGGCGCCGCCGCAGCCGCCATCCGCCAAACCTGGGAGCGCGTATGTTCGACGATATGATGAAAACCATCGAATCGCGCGCCAAGCGGTTCGGTCCGATGCGCGACGCCAACGCCTGCGGCAGAATCCGCAAAGGCTCGTTCATGACCGATGGCTGCGGCTGGTCGAAAGCTTGCTGCAACATGGCCGCCGAACTGGCCGAAGGAATCATGAATCCATGAAGATGCCTTCGCTTACAATCCTGGTTGATAACCGGGGCGAGGACGGCCTCGCGGCAGAGCACGGCCTGTCGATCCTGATCGAAGCCGGCGGCAAGCGTATTCTATTTGATGCGGGGCAGCACGATGCGCTTGAGCAAAACAGCAGGGCTATGGGCATCGATCTCTCGAGCATCGATGCATTTGTGCTGAGCCACGGGCATTATGACCACACCGGCGCGGTTGATTATGTGCTGCAGGAAAACCCGGAAGTGCAGACCTTTGCCCATCCGGCGATCTTCAGCCGCCGCTACAGCCTCTATCCGGACAAAAATCCGAAGGAAATTTCCATGCCGTCGGAAGAGCGGCTGGTCGTTGCCAACCTGCCCGATTCGCAGCTGCATTGGGCGCGGCAACCGCTGAAAGTTGCGGAAGGCGTCTGGCTCTCCGGGCCGATCCCGCGCGAACATCCGCTCGAAGATACCGGGGGCCCGTTCTTCATGGATCCCGACGGGCGCGAGTCGGACCCGATTCCCGACGACATGGCCATCTGGATCGAAACGCCGCACGGCCTGCTGATTGTCTGCGGCTGTTGTCATTCAGGACTGATCAACACGCTCAGCCACATTCAAAGCGCGAGCGGAAATAAAACGATTTGGGGTATCGTCGGCGGCCTGCACCTGAAGAGCGCTTCCGAAGCACGACTGCAAGCCACGGCGGCCGCACTTTGCGAATGCCGTCCGGAATTCATGGTGCCGTGCCACTGCACCGGCGATACCGCCATCACCTTTTTCAGGCAAAACACCAACATCAATATTTTGCCCGCTTATGCGGGCTTAAAACTCAAGACAGGAGATCTTTAATGAGTGAATGTGCAGCCCAGCCGGCGGCGAAGCCGGCCGAGGATCAGCAAAAAATCAACGCGCGCATGGCGCAGGTAAAACATAAAATCTGCGTGCTGTCCGGCAAAGGCGGCGTCGGCAAGAGTACGGTGGCCGTCAACCTCGCCACCGCCCTGGCGGAAGCCGGGAAAAAAGTCGGCCTGCTCGACATCGATATTCATGGCCCGAGCGTGCCGACCATGCTTGGCCTCGGCCACTCCCCGCTGGTCGGCAGCGCGAATTCGGTCGAACCGATCTATGCCGGAAACCTGAAGGTGATGTCGGTCGGCTTCCTGAACGAAGATGCGGATAACCCGTTTATCTGGCGCGGACCGATGAAGATGGGCGTGATCAAACAGTTTCTCGGCGACGTGGAATGGGGCGAACTGGATTATCTGATTGTTGACTGTCCGCCGGGCACCGGCGACGAGCCGCTCTCCATCTGCCAGCTGATCGAAGAGCCCGACGGCGCGATCATCGTCACCACGCCGCAGCAGGTCGCCGCGGTGGATGTGCGTAAATCCATCCGCTTCTGCAACAAGCTTTCGATGCCGATGCTCGGCATCGTGGAAAACATGAGCGGCTTTGCCTGCCCAAAGTGCGGCGAGGTTGTGGAGATCTTCCACTCCGGCGGCGGCGAACAGATGGCGGCGGACTTTAATGTTCCCTTCCTCGGGAAACTGCCGATCGATCCCGCCATCGGAAAGGCGTGCGATGCCGGACAGCCGTTCATCCAGAGCCATTCCGCATCCGAAACCGCCCAGTTGCTGCGCGAAGTCATTAACCCCCTGCTGGCCCTGTAAGAAACCGATGAAAGCACGAGCCCTCAAACATTTTCACGGCGCGGAGCGCTATAACTGTGCGCAGGCCGTCCTTAAAAGTTCGGAAAAGCACCAAGCCGTCGCCCCCGCGGAACTCGACGAGTTTCGCAACTATGGCGGCGGCCGCGCAAAGGACGGACTCTGCGGCGCCTTATTTGCCGCCGAGCACACCATGAACGACGAAGCCCCGAAAACCGAAGCCCGCGCCTTCTTCAAAAAGAATGCCGGCTCCATCCGCTGCCGCGAAATCCGCAGCGCCGGCCGCATGTCGTGCCGCGACTGCGTTGCCGCGGCGGCCGAGCTGGCCGAACCTCACGTTAAAGAGAACAACTAACCCCAGGAAACTGAACCATGAAAATTGCCATCCCGACCGCAAACGGAAACCTCTGCATGCACTTCGGCCACTGCGAAGTCTTCACGATCCTCGCCATCGATCCCGAAAGCCAAACCATCACCTCGAGCGAGGATCTGGTACCGCCGCCGCACGAGCCCGGCGTACTGCCCGCCTGGCTCGCCGAGCAGGGCGCCAACCTCATCATTGCCGGCGGCATGGGCCAGCGCGCGCAGAGCCTCTTTTCCCAGAACAATATTGAGACCATTGTCGGCGCTCCCGCCGCTGCTCCCCAGGAGCTGGCCGTAGCTTATATGGCCGGCACCCTCGAAACCGGCACGAACGCCTGCGACCATTAGGAGGCGGGTGCGACGCCGAGCTTGCAATGAAGCAAAGCAGGTCATTCGCCGTTTGGCCGATCGTTGTGTGCGGCCTGCTCCTTGGATGCCGGAATCGCTTTCTGCCCCACAAGAACGCCCACCGCTTCCTGGCCGATGTCCAAAGCACCAAGGCACAATCAATTTTCACCAAATAGGGATGGACCCCATGAACATGCTTGAACAATTGAAAAGCGAACTTGAAAAAGTGGCCGTGGAAAAAGGCTGGATCCACAACTCGCTAAAGATTGAATGCAGCGCGCTCAGCACCGAAGAGGCAATCGGCACTCCGCTGGAACAGGACTATCCGATCCAGAAGGGCAAGGAAACCATGCTGCAGGTCACCTTTCGCGACTCCCATGGACAGGCCTTTTCGCGCGAGGTTTTCCGCAACCGCACGGCCTCCCTGCAGGAGGTGCTTGAACTGCCGCTCGATTCCGATGGCCACCGCGCCCTCCTGATCGCCGCCGCCAACGCGGTCTTCTGCGAGGCGGGCCTGATCAACCACACCATTCACTGCAAAAACCAGGAGCCCGCCGAGTGCGCAAAGCATCTTGGAGAAATCACCTCCGGCGAAAAGGTCGCGCTGTTCGGGCTCCAGCCGCGTTTCCTCGAAAAGCTCAACGAACTCGGCGAAGTCCGCTGCGTCGACATTGATCCCGAACTGGTCAACACCACCGCCGCCTGCGGCGTGCTGATCGAGCCGCCGGAAAAGACGGAGGAAATCATTGCATGGGCCGATCGCCTGTTGGTCACCGGTTCGGCAACAGTCAACGATACGTTCGCGCGCTTCCTCGAAACCGGCAGGCCGCTGCACGTTTTCGGCACCACCGGAGCCGCGGCCGCCTACATCCTGGGACTGGAACGCTACTGCCAAATGGCCAAACCGGACTAAAGCAGTCGGCTTTGTCCAAACGCCCGAATATCGGGCGTTTCTTTTCTGTTTCCACAAGTAATTTGGTCTATATTCGCCGGATTGAGATTTCTGAGGTTTGCGATGCATGATGATATTATAAAAATGAACGAGCGCTACCAGAAGGAGAGCGCAGTGCTCCAGCAGGTGCGCGACGAGGTGGCCAAAGTGATCATCGGCCAGGAGGAGCTGATCGAGGCGCTGCTGCTGGCGCTGCTCTGTAACGGCCACGTATTGATTGAAGGCATTCCGGGGCTGGCCAAAACACTGACCGTCACGACACTGGCACAGACCCTCCATGCCGGCTTCAACCGCATCCAGTTTACCCCCGATCTGCTGCCCGGCGACCTGATCGGCACCATGATGTATAACCCGCGGACCAACGAGTTTACTCCGCACAAGGGGCCGATTTTCGCTAACATTATTCTCGCCGACGAAATCAACCGCTCGCCCGCCAAGGTTCAGAGCGCGCTGCTCGAAGCGATGCAGGAACACCAGGTTTCCATCGGCGACGCAACCTACGAGCTCGACGAGCCTTTCCTGGTGCTGGCGACACAGAACCCCGTCGAGCAGGAGGGCACCTATCATCTGCCCGAAGCGCAGGTCGACCGCTTTATGTTCAAGCTCGACGTCGTTTACCCGACAAAAGACGAGGAACACCGCATCCTCAAGCGCATGGGCAAAACCGCCGTCGATCTCACCATTAACGCCGTTATGGAGGTGGCCGACATCAACCGCCTGCGCAAGATGGTTGATGAAGTGTTCATGGACGAAAAGCTCGAGCACTATATCCTCGACCTTGTCCAGGCCACGCGCGATCCCGCCAGATTCGGTCTCGATTGCGCCGACATGATCCGCTACGGCGCCTCGCCGCGCGCCAGCATCTTTCTGACCGTCGCCGCCCGCGGCCGCGCCATGCTCAACGGCCGCGGTTATGTCGTCCCGCAGGACGTCAAGGACATCGCCCTCGATGTGCTGCGCCACCGCGTGCTGCTCACCTACGAAGCCGCCGCCGAGGAAAAGAGCTCCGAAGACATCATCAAACAGATCCTCGATATGGTTGAAGTTCCGTAATTCTATATTAGACAGGATAACAGGGTTAACATGATGCAGAACATATTTCCGAAGAATCCTGTCCATCCTGTTATCCTGTCTAAAAATTCTTAATTCCCATGGCCGCCCCCAAAGACAAAGCCCTTCTCAAAAAGGTTCGCCAGGTCGACATCGTCAGCCGCAAGGTGGTCGATGAACTTTTGGGCGGCGAATACAAGAGCGTGTTCAAGGGGCGCGGCATGGAATTCGACGAAGTCCGCGAATACATGCCCGGCGACGAAGTCCGCACCATCGACTGGAACGTCACCGCCCGCACCGGCAAGCCGTTCGTGAAACGCTTCATCGAAGAGCGCGAGCAGGCGCTCTTTTTCCTCGTCGACATGTCGGCTTCGGGCACCTTCGGCTCGACCGAGAAAACCAAGAACGAAACCGCCGCCGAGCTCTGCGGCCTGCTCGCCTTTTCCGCCATTAAAAACAACGACAAGGTCGGGCTGATCATCTTTACCGACGAGATCGAACTCTTCGTTCCGCCCGACAAAGGACAGCTGCACGTGCTGCACATTATCCGCGAAATCCTCGGCTTTGAGCCCAAACGCAAAGGCACCAGCATTGCCTGCGCGCTCGACTATCTCGGCAAGATGGTAAAGAAAAAGTGCGTCACCTTCCTGATTTCCGACTTTCAGGATTCGGACTATGACCAGGCGCTCAAGCTCGCCGCCATCCACTACGACCTCATCGCCATCACCATCACGGACCCGCGCGAACTGGAACTGCCCAACGCCGGACTCGTCGAGCTGGCCGACGCCGAAACCGGCGAACAGATCGTTGTTGATACCGCCAGCGCCGCCGCGCGCAAAAAGTTTAGCACCGCCGCCCAGACGCGCCGGCTGGAAATCAGGGATTCGCTCCAGCAACTCAACATCGACCAGATCGACGTACGCACCGACCGCGACTATATGCGCGAGCTCATCCGCTTTTTCCAAACCCGCGACCGGAGGCAAACGTTGTGAGGATATTCCGCACTCTCTCCGTTGCCGCCCTGCTGCTGGCCGGATGCTCGAAAGAAGTCGTCGAACAGGCGGCCTCTTCCGAGCCGGTGCTATCGCGTCAATATCGGCAGGGATCGATCACGGTCATTGTTTCCGCGAGCGAAACCAACATCACGACTGCCGGCAAGATTCAGCTGATGGTCGACGTGCATGCACCGCCGGGCGCCGACGTCCCCATTCCGCAAATTGACGCGCTTGTTGAACCGTTCTCGGTTTCCGACAGCTACGACGAACCGCTCCAGGTTTTACCCAACGGAAAGCTGCTGCATCGCCGCGTCTGGATGCTCGTTCCGGCACTACCCGGCAAAACGGTTTTTGAACCGATGGAAATAGACACCATCCCAACCGAACCGATCAAAGTGCAGATCACATCCGTCTTGCCGCCGGAACTAAACATGCTCGAAATCAAAGACATCGCCGAACCGATTAAGCTTCTTCCGGAAGAGTCGCAAAAAAAGAATGGTTGGCTGATACTTTCAGGCATAATTGCTGCCGCGGTTTTTCTGATTTTTCTGCTCAAAAGAAAGCGTCGCCCGACCAAAAGCAACGAGCCTGCTCCGCACGCAATCGCGCTCCATGCACTGGAAAACCTGCCGGAAGAAGAGGTGGCTAGAATCCATGCTCTCAACGAAACCCTGGTCAACTTTATCGCGAACCGTTTCCAACTTCCCATCACCGCAAAAACCACCAGCGAAATTATCCCGCAACTGCCCAAAGAAATTTTGCTCGGCCGGCGGAAACCGCTGGAACAGTTTCTGACCGACAGCGAACATATCCGTTTTTCCAACCAAGTGCCGGCCGGCTTTGCCGACCAACTGGAAGAATATGTTCGTTCGTTCGTTGACGGAGCAAGGGAGGCGCCATGCGACTAGCACTTCCATGGGCCTTGCTGCTTTTACTGCCGGTGCTGAAAATGATTGTCGATCATTTCCGTGAGGGCGGCGGACCCGCCGTTGCATTTTCCGCGCTGGGTACATTCAGGAAAGTGCCGCACACGATTCGCCAACGCTTTATGCCGTTGCTCTTCTGGATGCAGGTGCTCGCGCTGCTGCTGCTCGTGTTCGCCATCGGCCGGCCGCAGATTCAGGACATGACAACGGGCATCCCGAAAGAAGGCGTCGCGATTGAACTGGTGGTCGACATTTCCAGTTCGATGGATATTTCGATGCCATTCCAGGACACCACCATGAGCCGCATGGAGGTGACCAAGCAGGTGGTCGAGCAGTTTGCCGCCGAGCGCCCGAACGATCTGGTCGGACTCATCACCTTCGCCCGCTATGCCGACACCATCTGCCCGCTGACGCTCAGCCACGACTCGCTGCTCTACTTTATCCGCGATCTTGAAATTGAATCGCGCCCCAATGAAGACGGCACCGCCTTCGGCGACGCCGTCACACTGGCGGCCGCGCGTCTGAAAACCGCGGAAGAGCGCTATGCCGGCGATGAAGACGAAGAGGCCGGCTACACCATTCAGAGCAAAGTCATCATTCTGCTGACCGACGGCAACAATAACTGCGGCCGCCACCTGCCGATGGAAGGCGCCGCGCTGGCCGAACACTGGGGCGTCCGCCTGCACACCATCGCCATCATCGATCCGCCGGAGATGAAAACCATCCAGACGCCCGACGGGCCGGTAGAGATCGAGGCGGAGCCGTTGGTGCAGGAGCGCATTCTGCAGAAGATGGCCGAAACCACCGGCGGCCTCTATCGCCGCGCCACCGACGAAGCGTCGCTGCGCGATGTCTATGCCGAAATCAACGCCATGGAAACCAGCGAAATCGAATCCGCGCGTTACCACACCTATAAAGATGTGTTCCAACCCTTCGCGCTCGCAGGACTCGCGCTTCTTATTGCCCACGCCGGATTAACCACCACGTGGCTGAGGAGGATTCCGTGATGCCGGTTCATTTTTATAATCCCGGCGCATTGCTCGGGCTGTGGCTGGTGCCGGCCATCGTCGGCCTGTTTATTTATTCCGCCGTGAAACGGAAACAGGCGATCCGCGCGTTCGGCGCCGGCGCGGCCTTCATCAGCCGCAAACGCGAAGCGTTCGGCAGCTGCGCGGCGGTCGCGCTGGTTATACTCGCCCTCGCCCGCCCCGCGTGGAATTTGCAGGAACAAAAGCTGCAGGAGAGCGGGCGCGACGTGATTTTCCTGCTCGATGTTTCGCGCTCAATGCTCGCCGAAGATATGCATCCTAACCGGCTCGAAAATGCCAAAACCGCCATCCTCCACTGTGTTGAAGGGCTTTCGGGCGACCGCGTTGGACTAATCCTCTTCGCCGGCTCGGTCGAAATCCGCTGCCCGCTGACGGTCGACTATGACTATTTTCGCATGGCACTGCGCCAGGCCTCGCCGAACAGCATCGGCACGGGCGGCACGATGATTGCCCATGCGCTGGAGCGCACGGCCGACAAGCTGATTGATTCCGACAAAGCCGGGATGCAGGACGTGATTCTGATTACCGACGGCGAGGACATGATTGAGGGAATGGACGAAGTTGAGGCGGCCAAGCAGCTCGGCGAAGCCGGTGTGCGTCTGATTGCCATCGGTATCGGCGATCGCTCGCGCGGCAGCCGTATCGCCATTGAGGACGAAGAAACCGGCGCGCACTCGTTCATGAAACACGGCAAAACGGAAGTCTGGACCAAGCTCCAGTCCGAAACGCTGCGCCGCATGGTGGCCACTGTTTCGGACGGCATCTATTTCGACGTCGCTAACGGCCCCTTTGATCTCGCACGCATTTACCGTCAGGTGATGGAACATGCGCCGCGCGCCACGACTGACTCGCAGGTGATGGAACGTTATGAAGAAAAGTTTCACCTTTTCCTCAGCGGCGCCGTGATCGTTCTTTTGGCCTCCAACCGCTGGAGGGCCACGCGATGAAGGTTTTTAGCCACAAAGAACACAAAAAGTCACAAAACCACAGCACTATTATTCTTCGTGCTTTTTTGTGTTCTTTGTGGCTCACCCATAGCTGTTTTGCCGCGAATCCGGCGAAGCTGTTCCGGCAGGGTAACAAAGCACTGGCGGAAGGCCGGTTTGAGGATGCGGTAAACGCCTATATGGAAGCCGCGGCGGATGCGCCGGAATCGGCCGAAATTTATTATAACCTCGGCAACGCGCAGTATCGCGCGGGCACGCTTGAAGAGGCGGCGAGCTCGTTTGAATATGCCGCGTCGATGGCAGAAACCGATGCGATGCGCAGCAAGTGCTGGCATAACCTCGGCAACTGCATGGTGAAGAGCGGCGAAGAGGTGCGCGAGGCTGATCCGAATGCCGCCGTGAACCATTGCCGACAGGCCGCATGGTTTTATCGTCTGGCACTCGACTATGATGCCGCTTTTGAAAACGCGGCCTACAATCTGGAAGTCTCCCAACTGATCGCCGCCGACATCGAAGCGGAAATTCGACAGCAGCAGGAGAAGGAGCAGCAGCAAAATGAGCTGATTGCCTACATCCGCGAAAAGCTGCAGGAGTTTATCGAGCGGCAGGGCAAGCTGCTGGAAGCAAACGATACCGGCGAGGCGCAGAAGGTTCTGGAGGCGGAAACGCGCGCGCTGGCGGAGGTGATGGAGGCGGCGGGGCTGCATGCGGATATTCCGCTGCCGGACGGCACCACCGCCGCCGGGCCACTGCGGGAAACCGTTGCGCATACGCGCAAGGCGGCCGACGCCATGGCCGCTCCCGATCAGCCGACGGCGCTGGCCGAATTGATTGCCGCGCTCGGCGCCGCGCCGGAAGATCCGAACCAGCCGGACGGCGAATCCGGCGAGGAGTCGGACGAATACGAAGAGTATGATATGGAATACGAGGAATCGGATCAGGATGCCGATATGTATGAAGAGGCCGACCCGTTCGGCGATTTTTCGGAATATGAAGAGATTCGCGGCGTGCCGCCGCCGAACCAGACCGAAAGGGACATCCTGGCCGAAGAGGTGCGCAACCAGGAGCGGCGCAAGGAAAAGAAGGCCGGCGAATATAAGGCGGTCGAGAAGGATTGGTAGAATGAAGCGTATATTTTTATCAACCGCAAAAGAACGCAGGGAGCGCAAAAGATTAGTGCACTTGGGGGTTTGCGTTCCTTGCGTTCTTTCGCGATTAAAAAACAGTGTCCTTTATATGGTGTTACTCCTGTGGCTCCCCTTAACGGGAACTGCTGCAACCAACTTTTATGCCCATGCCACCGCAACCGAGACCAATGTTTTTCTGGGGCAGGTGTTTAATTTCGATGTCATCGTGAAGAAGGCGTCCGAAAAGCCGGATGCGCCGAAGCTCGACGCGCTGGCCGATTTCAACGTTACACTGCTCGACGCCGGCAAACCGACGAGCGAAACCGACACCTGGCTCTACCGCTATGCATTCCGTGCAAAACGCGCGGGCAACCTCTCGGTGCCGGCCCTGCGCTTCGGCAACCTCTATACCCAAGCCGTCGCAATCAAGGCGAATAAGCCGGAACCGACCGACCGCATGAAGCTCGACTTGAACGTCTCAAAGCCGGCAGTCTACCTCGGCGAACCCGTTTTGCTGACGGCGGAATGGGACAGCACCTATCAGTTCGGCGCAATCAAGGCAGTCGATCTCCACTTTCCGATCCTCAACGACCAACGCTTCCAGGTTCTGGATCTCTATGAACCGGACAAGGAAGGTCAGACGCAGGCCACCGGCCTGCCGGTGCACGGCACGCGCGTACTGGCCGACCGCAAAAACTATCAAGCCGAAGGCGTGCAGCACCAATCGCTCGCCTTCAGCAAGCTGCTGATTCCGAAAAAGAGCGGCACCATCGCCATTGCGCCGGCCACCCTGCTCTGCGCCGCCGAAAAGGAGAAGGAGGCGAAAAACGCGCGGGCGCGCCGCGCGGCGTTCCAGTATCCGGCCTATTTTGACAATACGTTCTTCGACCAGAATGTGACTGGGCAAAACTGGGCGCGCATCTATACCGAATCCGCACCGCTTGAGCTGGAAGTGAAGCCGCTGCCGACTGAAGGCCGCCCCGACCTCTTTAACGGCATGGTCGGCGACTATTCCATCCAGGTCGAAGCCGAACCGCTCCAAGTGCGTGTCGGCGAACCGATCACCCTGACCATCACCATCACGGCGGCGGACTACCTGGAAAATATTTTCTTCGGACCGCTACGCTACCAGCCGCGGCTGGTCAACCGCTTTGAAATTCCCTCCGAGCGCGCCCTTCCGGCGCGCACCGGAAAATCCAAAATCTACACGCAAACCATTCGGCCGCTCTCCACCGACAACCATGAGATTCCGCCGATTCAGCTAGCCTATTTCAGCCCGACCTCCAACGCCTATATCACCGCGCAATCGGCGGCCATTCCGCTGCAGGTTTTGCCGGCCGAGGAGATCGGCGTCTTGGGCGGCACGGTTTTCCCCAGCCGCCTGCGCGCGGTCGAAGAAGGCATCCGCCATAACTATGAAGACCCGGACATGCTCAACAGCCACCGCCTGCCGCTCTTCGGGACCCATCTGTTTGTTGTGCTGGGCATTCTGATTCTTCCGCCGCTGATTGTCGGCGGCATTGCGCTGGTTTCCCTCTTTGGCGAAAAGCGGCACCACATCCAGCGCACCGCCAAGGCGGCACGCGCCTACAAAGTGTTCCGCAAAAACGTGGCGCACATTATTCACAGCCACTCGATGAAGAGCGAAATCTATGGCGATCTCGATCAGGTGCTGCGCGCCTATCTCGGCGACCGACTGCACCTCAATCCCGGCGCACTCTCGTTCCGCGATGCCGAACGCCACCTGATTGCCGCCGGCGCAAACGAACAGGATCTTGAAAAACTGGAAAAATTGTTTGCGGTGTGCGAAGCCTATCGATTTACCCTCGGCTACAACGAAGAGGCGGATGCGCGGAAGATTGTTCAAGATGCAGTGCGAACCGTAAAAACGCTCGAAAGGAGTCTGCGATGAAACCTCGTCTACTTTGCATCACCCTACTCGCATTATGCCTCCCGGTGTTCGCAGCGAACTATAACCGGCAGACGCTGGAGCAGGCGCACGCAATGTTTAAATTAGCAACGAACTCCGCCATGTATGCGACGGCGGCCGAGCAGTATGAATTTTTGGTCGCAGAAGAGGGCGTGCGCAACGGACACCTTTTCTACAACCTCGGCAACTGCTGGTTCATGGCGGGCGATGCCGGCCGCGCCATTCTGAACTATCGCCGCGCCGAACCACTCATGCCGAACAGCGCCGACCTGCAGCACAACCTTGCCGCCGCGCTTGAACTGCGCACCGACCTGATCCCGAAAGAAGAGCCGCATCCGCTGGCGGCCAAATTGCTGGACTGGCACTTCAACACCTCAACCGCGCTGCGCTGGTGGCTGTCTGCCGCATGCTGGCTTCTGCTTTGGAGCGCATGGTTCTGGATGATCCGTTCACCCAAAAAGGAGGCGCGGATTACCGTAGCGGCCGCCGGATTTCTTTCGGCGGTCCTGCTCGCCTCGCTTCTGACGGAGTTTGTGATGCAGCGGCGCGCACAGTGCGGTGTGATTACCGCCAGGGAAGTTGTGGCCCGGAAGGGCGACGGCGAAATCTATGCGCCCGCGTTTCTGGAACCGCTCCATTCCGGCACCGAGTTTCAGACCCTCGACCGGCGCGGACATTGGCGGCACATCCGTTTGGCGGACGGGCAAACCTGCTGGATTCCGCTGGACGCGGCGGAAGATGTTGCGCTGGACTAAGCCCCAAGCAGCTGGTTGACCTTGGCCACCACCTGGTCGGGCATGAAGGGTTTTTCCAGAACGGCGGCATCAGAAGGGACGCCCTCTTCGTCGAGCTGCGCGCGGGAATAGCCCGACATGAAGAGCACCTTGATTTCAGGACAGAGCTCCTTGGCGGCGACGGCCAGTTCGGCGCCGCCAAGCCCCGGCATAATCACGTCGGTAAAGAGCAGATCAATTTTTGCCTTATACTGCCGCGCCACCTTGATGCCTTCCCAGCCCTCCTCGGCCTGCAGGACAACATAGCCCTTTTCTTCCAGCGAGTGGGAAACCAGTGTGCGGATCATCGGATCGTCTTCCACCAGCAGGATGGTGGCTTCGCGGGGAGCGCCCGCCGGCTCGGCCGACTGCGCCGCCGAAACCTCGGGCACTTCCGCCTCCTGCGTTTTTTCATGCTCACCCGTAGGCAGATAGATAAAAAAGGTGCTGCCGCCGCCAGCCTTGCTCGTTACATTAATGAAGCCATCGCTCTGCTTGACGATGCTTTTTACAATAGACAACCCCAATCCCGTACCCTTGTCAGTCGCCTTGGTGGAGAAAAACGGTTCAAAAATACGCGCCAGCGTATCGGCGTCCATGCCGTGGCCGGTGTCGTGTACCGCAATTTCCGCAAACTCCCCGGGCGGAATGCCGGCGGGCTTGCTGCATTCGCCGTCATTGACGATGCGGCTTCCGATCTTGATGGTGATGCGCCCGCCGTTAGGCATGGCATCGCGTGCGTTAACCGCCAGGTTCATCAGCACCTGTCCAAGCTGAACCGGGTCCATCAGCACAAGAATCGGTTCGCTATGCGGTTTGGTGATGAGGGTAATTTTTTCGCCGATCAGGCGCGAAAGCATTTTATCAGTATCCTGCAGGGTAACATTCAAGTCGAGCAGAAGCGGTTCGGTCTTTTCCTTCTGGCTGAAGCTCAGCAGCTTGCGGGTGATGAACGAGGCTTTGCGCGCCGCCTCGACCACTTCTTTGGCGTTCTCACCGGTTTCCGGTGAAGCCGGATCGGCAATGATCAGGCTACTGTAGCCATCGATAACGGTGAGCAGGTTATTAAAATCGTGGGCAATACTGCCGGCGAGGCGGCCAACGGCCTCAAGCTTCTGGGCCTGATGCAGCTGATCAGTCAGCATAACGCGCTCATTTTCGAGCCGGCTTTTTTCAACGGCCGGAACCACCACCTTTTTGTTGAGCAGCAGATTCAACAATCCGATCAATCCCAGGCCGGCCAACAGGTAGCAGGCGATCGCCAGTATGGTGACCACCGGCTCCCGTCCGGGATCGAACGAAACCTCTCCAAACAGTTCCACCAGAAAGATGAGCAACGCCCCCATGATGAGGGAAGAGGCGAACGACGTAACGACCAGAATAACTAGAATTCTTTGCTTCAAGACCATGGCGACCCTTCGTTTGACGGACGAAGGCTACCATCCGGAACTCCGGGTCACAAATAAAATGGCGCTTCGATCCGGCGCTACTGCGCTTCCGCCCAGTTCCAGAAATTGCGCAGCATGCGCAAGCCGACCGCCTGCGATTTTTCGGGATGGTATTGGGTCGCAAAAATATTGTCCTTCCAGACGCAGGAACAATAGTCGATGCCATACTCGGTCCTGCCGGCCACGATCGCTGCGTTGTCAGGGCAGACATAGTAGGAGTGAACGAGATAGAAAAATGATCCGTTGTCGATGCCCTCGAACATCGGACATTCCGGCAAAACCTCTTCCATGCGGTTCCAGCCGATCTGCGGCACCTTCAGTTCTTTCGGCAGATCAAAGCGCTTCACCGTCCCGGGCAGGATGCCAAGGCCCGCAACGCCGGGCGTCTCCTCCGAGCTGTCGAACAGCGCCTGCAGTCCCAGACAAATGCCCATGAGCGGCTTGCCGGCCTGCGTCCAGCTTTGGATCGCATCCACAAAATCGTGCTCAACCAAATGCCCCATGCAGTCGCCAAATGCCCCGACGCCGGGCAGAAGCAACGCGCGGCATGCATCCATCTCCTGCTTGCGCGTAACAATCTTTGCGTCCAGCCCCAGAAAACGGAAAGCGTTGGTCACGCTGCCGAGGTTGCCCATTCCATAGTCGATAATGCCGATCATTTTGTTTATATCCCGTAAAAAATTCAAGGCGCGCAGTTTAGACGCGCCGGCGCGGAATGCACATAAAAATTCGCAGACAATTATCCTGTTTTCTATCCACAGATTACGCAGATTTACCTTTCCCACTTACGTTCCCATTTTCAGAAATCTGTACTACTATCTGTCGCGTTCTTGTTTTTCTGGAAAGTTTCTAAACCGTGAATGAACATTGATGGACGCAAATACCACGAACCCGAAATTTAGATTCATGTTCATTCACGTTTATTAACGATTGTTTATATTGGGTTGCGGCCCTGCCGCGCAGTGAAATCTGTGGAGTAAAGAATCCAGACAATTATCCCTTCAGCACGCCCAGCGGCCGCAGCTTCACCTGCGGATCGATCAGATCCAGCTGCGCCGCAATCACTTCGCCGATATCCTTATAGGCCTGCGGCGCCTCGCTCAGGTCGAGCAGGCCGCGCCCTTTCTTTCCGCGCCCGCGCATCGCCTGCCAGCCCGAAAAGACGATGCCCTCCATCGCCCGGTCGCACGCCTCTTTCGAGAGCGTACGCGAAGCCGCCATCCGTCCCATGGCGCGGCCGGCTCCGTGCGAGCACGAAGCGAACGAATCGGCCAGCCCTTTGCCGCGCACGATATATGACGGTGCGCCCATGCTTCCGGGAATAATGCCCTCTTCGCCCGCCTTGGCCGAAGTGGCGCCCTTGCGATGCACCCAGACCGTCTCGCCAAAGTGTTCCTCCGGCGCGGCATAGTTGTGGTGGATATTGATCTCCTTCAAAAATTCCACGCCTGAAAAGGTGTGCTGAACCGCCTCCTTGAAAACGGCCATCATGCGCGCGCGGTTTTCGAGGGCATACGCCAGCGCCAGATTCATTTCGCGGATATAATCCTTCCCCGCGTCGCTCTCGACTTCCAGAAACGCGAGGTCGCCCAGAGCGGAATGCCGGCCGACCGCCTTTTTATGATGGTGCTCGGCAATGCGGTAGCCGAGGTTGCGCGAACCGGAATGGAGCATCAGCCACAGCCGACCGTCGTCGCCCGCCTGCATCTCAATAAAATGATTTCCGCCGCCAAGCGAACCGAGGTTTTTATGCGCCAGCTCACGCCCGTGCGCATCCAGCCACGACGGCAGCTCGTCGAACCGCTCCCACTTTTGCGGCTGCCTGTGGGCATGCCCCTCGCCCAGCGGAATGCGGCACTTCACGGCATCGAGGCTCCGGGAAATCTGGCCGTGTCCGACGCTTTCGACCGGAAGGTTGGTCTGTACGGCGCACATGCCACAGCCGATGTCGACACCGACCGCGTTGGGAATAATGGCCTCCTGAAGCGCCGCCACGCCGCCGATCGGCATGCCGTAGCCGACGTGGCAGTCGGGCATCAGCGCCACATGCCGGAACAGCTTCGGGTGATTGGCCAGATTGGCCGCCTGCGCAAGCGCGCCCTTTTCGACCCGCTCGCACCACGACTTGACCGGCAGCGCCCCAAGGTCTGTTTTTTCCCATTTCATGGCTACAAAGCTTTGACAATCAATGTCACGGAAGTGATCAAAAGCACCGCATAGATGAGTACCGTGTAGTGTTTCTGATGCGTTTTATGGGTCAGCCACCAGCACATTGTGCGGCGCATCGTCGCCGACATTAAGTGTTTCTGATGCGTTTTATGGGTCAGCCACCAGCCGAATGCCACGCCCAACGGAATAACCGGCAGCAACAGCGCACCGAGCTTCAGCCCCTCGGGCTGGATGCGCCCGAGCATTGAAAACGGCAGCACCTTGACCAGGTTGAGCGCCCAGAAAAAGGCGCAGCCTGTGGCTGCAAACTTTTTCTTTTCGAGCTGCTGCGGCAGCAGATACATCTGCATCACCGGCCCGGCCGCGTGCGCCAGCGTGGAGGTAACTCCCGCGCCGAACCCAAAAACCGTACCTTTGCCCCAGCTCGGCTGCGATGCATGGATGTGCCGCAGAATCCATTTTTTCGCGGCAAAGTAGATCACGAAGATGATGCCCAGTGCGCCGATCAGAATTTTCAGCGCCTTGTCGGAAACGGCGATCAGCGCCGACTCATCCGAGACAAAGAGAAAACTTGCAACCGCCACGCCCAGCAGCGTTGCCGGCGCCAGATAGAGCAGCCGCCGCCACTCCACATGCCGCCAATAAAACGAAAGCGCCACGAGATCCATCAGGCAGAGCATCGGCAACATAAAGCCGACCGCTGCGCGCGCGGCCTGCGCCTGCGCCGGCCAGACCAGAATCAGCAGCGGCAGCGCCACGGAACCGATCGGAAAACCGCCCTTGCTCATGCCGATCATAAAAAGGCTCAGCCCGATCCAGAACAGATCAATAAAAGAATATGCGCTCAAAAAATCCATGTTTTTCACGAATGATTTGGAACCGCAAAAGAACGCAAAGAAATACGGCTATGATATCGGAAGCTTTGTTTTGCGTTCTGTGCGTTCTTTCGCGGTTAATACAATCAGGCGCCGATGCGGCCCTTGCTCGACGGAATCAGGTCGAGCGCGCGCGGGTCGGAATCGCACGCCATGCGCAGGGCGCGGGCGGCGGCCTTGAAGATGGCTTCGATGCAGTGGTGCAGATCCTCGCCAAACTTCAGCTCGATGTGCAGGTTCATCTTGGCAGAGTCGCAGAACGAGCGCCAGAAATGCTTGATGATGATGACGTCGAAATCGCGGATATATTTTTGCTCGTGCTCCATCTTATAGACAAAGTACGGCCGGCCGCCGAGATCGAGGCAGACATCGGCCTGCGCCTGCGCTTCGTCCATCGGCAGCACCCAGAAGCCGTAGCGGTTGATCCCTTTGCGGTCACCGAGCGCCTGGTTAAAGGCTTCGCCAAGCACAATGCCGACATCTTCGACGAGATGGTGATAGTCGACATCGATATCGCCGGTGGCCTTGATTTCGAGATCGAACAGCGCGTGCTTGGCCAGCAGGTCGAGCATGTGGTCGAAGAAGGGAACACCGGTGGAAATAGTGTAGTCGGCCTTGCCGTCAATATTCAGCGAAAGGTCGATTTGTGTTTCTTTGGTGCGGCGTTCGATACGGGCGGTGCGTTGGGGTTCCATAATATTCCTTGGGTTGCGCTACTTAACAGCAGGCGCGGCGATTTCAAACGGATCATCGAACCGGGCCGGGAGGTCGTTGGTTGCGGTTGATCCGTCGAGTTTGAGGGTTTGAATGGCTGCGGCGGCGCTGTCGGCAATCGCCTGATAGTGCTGCATCATTACCGTTTCCTGTAGCTGGTCAATTTCCGAGAGCTCTGCCACGGTCTTGTCGATCGCTTCCTTGAGTTCGGCAACCACGGCTTCGAGATCGGCCACTTTGACGGTGTTGGCGGCGCTCATCACCTTTGAGGCTTCGGCATAGTTTTTAATCGCTTCCTGCTGCGCGAGCAGTTTTTCAACCTGCTTTTGCAGAATGGCAATGGAATCGGTATTGGCTTTGCCGTTTTCGAGCGCGGTGATCGAAGATTTTTTGAGCAGATCGATCGATGCCGCGTGTGCTTGGCCGGTTTCGAGCTGATCGCGGTGCGAGGCATCGATCAGTTCCTGTACCTGCGACGAAGTGGTACAGCCTGCCAAAACAACGGCCAGCGCCGGAACAGTAATTTTAAACAAAGCTTTCATGATCCCTCCGTATGGTTATGACCGTTACTTGTTCAAACGCCACTAAGGCTAGGACCTTGCCAGGGTTCGGTCAACCCAATTAACAATCCCATGCCTCTCTCAAAGGAATTACTGTGCCCCCTCAAACGATACCGCGGAAATACGATTAGATCAAAAGGGGGGAAATGATCATCGGGTTCGAGGTGCTGCCTACGTGGATGGCCCACCTTTTTTGATGAATCGGTCTGATAGCCGCCATTATATAGTACAACTTTTGTACTTGATTAATCTGCAACATGCCTTACATTCAAAACCAATCAAACGAAACCCAGGAGAAAAAATGGCATCCATCACTTTACAGGGAAACCCCGTAACCACCATTGGCGAACTGCCGGTCGCCGGCTCGGATGCTCCGGCTTTCAGCGCGGTTAAAACCGACCTTTCGGCCTGCTCGCTGGCCGACCTCGCCGGAAAAAAGGTAGTGCTGAACATTTTCCCGAGCATCGACACCGGGGTGTGCGCGGCTTCCACCCATCGCTTCAACAAGGAAGCCGGATCGCTGGAAAATACGGTTGTGGTCTGCGTTTCCGCCGACCTTCCTTTCGCACTCGGACGCTTCTGTGGCGCTGAGGGACTGCAAGATGTGGTCCCGGTTTCAACCTTCCGTAATCCGGAATTCGGATCCGCCTATGGCGTAACCATCACCGACGGCCCGCTGGCCGGACTGCTTTCCCGCGCGGTCGTCGTAATCGACGAATCCGGAAAGGTAGTCTACACCGAACAGGTTCCTGAAATCACTGAAGAACCCAACTATGAGGCCGCGCTGGCAGCTTTGTAACCACTTCCCCTAGAAACACCCACCCCAACAGAACGGGTCGCCATCTCCCCCTTGGCGGCCCGTTCGCCTTTTCCGGCCAAACCAAAACGGCAATTCCATTGAGAGGGATTGCCGTTGGGGTGATTTAGAGGTTGGATATTTCGGGCTTTAGGACTTTACCTCGATCTTCCGCGGCTCCGGTTTTTGGGCCTCCGGTTTTTTGGGAAGCGCGAGGATCAGCACGCCGTGCTCATAGTTTGCGGCGATGGCCTCCTGCTGCACCGATTCCGGCAGACGGAAGCTGCGCTCGAACGAGCCGTAGTGCCGCTCACTGAAAAGGTAGCTCTTTTCCTCCACCTTGGTTTCGGCTTTTTTTTCGCCGCGGATCGTCAGGACATCCTCGTCCACCACAATCTCGACGTTTTCCTTTCCAAGTCCCGGAAGCTCGGCGGCAATGGTGTATTCATTATCCGTCTCCGCCACCTCGAACCGCGGTTCCAGGCGGGACTGCGCCGGACGGGATCGACCGACATCGCCGAAAAAGTGCTCGCAGATATGATCGAACGGATCTGCATAGGTGGCGTTGCTGTTGCGTTTAACCGGATAGAACATTACATACCCCCTTGTGTTTCGTGTTTGTTCATTTCAGTTACGCCACCCCTTATTGCAACGGCCATGCCACCTCCATAAGCCGTTGATTTACAACCCCTGGGGAATTTGACATCCCGCAAACTGCGCCGCACTTACCCAGTCGGCTGGCACAACCTGGGACAGAACGAACCAATAATGAAACCGCGGATTGCACTGATGGGTACCGATTAAGAATAATCTGTTATCCGAGCGATCTGCGTAATCAGCGGTTCTGATCTCCGTTTTAAGTTTTTCTGTCGATCCTGTACATCCCGTCAAACAGCTGGCGCAAAGAGCCGTTTTCTCGCCGCCCAATCTCTTTGCCTTTCGCTTTGCGCCCGCGGAGCGATTCGTGTATCACCTTGCGCACCATGGAAGAAATTAAGAGCAAAAGAGTTGTGGCAATTGTCGGCCGCCCGAACGTCGGTAAATCAGCGCTGTTTAACCGGCTGGTTGGCCGGCGCGTTTCGATCGTACACGAAGAGGTCGGCGTCACGCGCGACCGCGTCGCCTGCGAGGCCAACTGGAACGGCGATCGTTTTGAGCTGATCGATACCGGAGGGCTCGGCCATTTTGATAAGCAGGTTTCCGAAGACCAGATTGTCGCCGGCACCGAAGAGCAGGCCGAAGTCGCCATTGCCGATGCCACCTTCATTATTTTTGTGGTCGATATTTCCGCCGGCCTGACGCCGCTCGACCAGGAGGTTGCGCGTATTCTGCACGAGAGCGGCCGCACCGTCCTGCTCGCCGCCAACAAGGCCGACAACGCCGAACGCGAGGACGGCCTCTACGAATTCGACCAGCTCGGCTTCCCCGCTTTCGCCGTTTCCGCCATCCAGAACCGCGGCATCGACGCGCTGATGGCCGAACTGGTTCCGCAGCTTCCGCACGAGGAAAACCCGACCGAAAAGACGCCGCTGCGCGTCGCCGTCGTCGGCCGCCCCAACGCCGGTAAATCCTCCTACATCAACCGCCTGCTCAAAGACGAGCGCGTCATTGTTTCCGACGTCCCGGGCACCACGCGCGACAGCATCGAAATTCCCTTTACCATCGGCAAAGGCGAAACCGCGCGCCACTACCAGCTCATCGACACCGCCGGCGTCCAGAAGGATACGCGCGGCAAGGGCGCCGTTGACTGGTTTTCCAACCTGCGCACCGACAAGGCGATCGAACGCGCCGACGTCGTCATTATGATGCTCGACGCCGAAACCGGCCCGACCAGCCGCGACAAAAAGGTGGCCGCCAAAATTATCGACGCGCAGAAAGGCTGCCTGCTGCTGCTCAATAAATGGGATCTCGCCGCCGATGCTGACGAAGAGGTGACACAGACCAAATATCTGCCCGCCCTGCGCGAAGCGCTGCCCTTTATGGGGTTTGCGCCGGTGCTCTTTGTCTCCGCCAAGGACGGCTACAACATTAAGCGCAGCGTCGAAGCCATCGACTATGTCGCCGCACAGACCCGCACCGAAATCACCACCGGTGTACTCAACCGCGTCATCCAGCAGGCGATCGAAAAATATCCTCCGCCGATCGCCAAGGGCAAGCGCCTCAAGGTGTTCTACGCCACGCAGTCGGGCACCAATCCGATCTATTTCAAGGTGTTCGTGAACAATCCCGACTATGCGCGCTCCAACTGGCTCGCCTATCTGCAAAACCAGTTCCGCGATGCGTTCGGCCTCGAAGGCGCGCCGATCTACATCAAGCTCGTCGCCCGCTCCCGCACGAACAAATAGCGCAACTCAACGGCGCGAGGAACGTTTCCACGGCGGCGTGTATTTATGGGCATGCCGCACCGGCGTCTTGCGCCACAAATGCGTAAAGCGGTAGCGCGCAAAAGCGGCAACCAGCAACGAGCCGCTCACGGCGGCGGTCAGGCAATAAACCAGTACAATGCTTGACGGCCGGGCATCTCCTGTTTCAAGCCGCGCGCGCAGATAGATCACGCCGGCGGCACCGACCGCCAGCGTGCCAAATGCCGCGATGAGTGCCGGATAGGCCGGCCTATGGCGATACATCAGAACCATCGCAATCCCTCCTTA
>CAZABK010000026.1:0-16279 GCA_964483355.1 uncultured Verrucomicrobiota bacterium
AACAACGGAGGTGCCGCTTGAACAGGAAAAGGAAAGCGTCGGATTCGCGGAGGCTTTGAGAATCTCGACGCCGACCGTCTCCAGCCCGATCTGGCTTGCCCCGTCTGTATATATTTCAACCGGAGCATTGGCCGGAACATAAATGTTTGCCTCGGCGATGTCGGAGGTTTTGTTTTCCAGATCATCGTAACCAATGGTGACGGCTGCTCCGCCGGAGACGGAAACGGTGATTGATTCGCCGGCGTCGAACGCCCTGAAATCAAAGTTTGTGATAATGACATTCTCGCTGAAGGAGAAGATCATTTTTTCCGACGGATCGAAGCGCGCCGCCTCCGGCTCACTGTTGGTTGAAAGATTATTTATGCCAAAGCTCTCGGAAATTGCATTGAGCTCGTGATCCGGATTGTCCGTTTGCGCTGTGATAAAAAGTCCCGCAATCTCGGGAACATTTGTGGTTAAGGAAATGTTGCGTGTGCCTTCTATGAGCTCGCCCGTTGTTGTTCCGCCGCTGTCTGTCGTGAAAACAATTGTCTGCGCATTTGTATTGGCCACAAATAACACCAACGTCAGCTTGCACTCGGCATTTTGCAGGCTGGCAGCCTGCGGTACGTATCGCCGGCAGCTTGCCGGCCTTGTTCCGGACGCAAACTGAAGCCGGCATAATTGAAATAATCTGCAAAACCCCGATCCGTTTACTTTTTTCATCCCTGCCCCCTTGTGTTTGACTTAGCTGATTCAAGAAATAGCAAATCAGAAGAATACATTTTAAATATTTTTAAAAAGTTCTTTTAGTAAATTTTGCTAGACCGGTGATGTAGCCGCGGTTTTAAGCTTTAGGAATGGTGACTCGTCCTTGGTGCCTGGTTCTTAGTTCGCGCAAGCGGGTAGCAGAAAGCCAACAGCAGACAGATTCGGGGTGATGGAATTATTAGCCGCGAAAGAACACATAGAAAACAAAGATTAGAGTCAGCTCACTGCAGGCAGTTAACAGCAGGCAGATTGGCGGGGTGCGGGAATTTATTGGCCACAAAAGAGCAAAAGAAAACAAAGATTATCCATCGGTGTGGACGAGTTTTTTTAACCCCTCCGTGCTCTCTAAATTGGGTCGCTTGCTCCCAATCACCTCCAGCGCAGCGGGTGGTGAGATAATGATCAAGTATAGCGAGAGAGGAAATCTTCGTAGGCTCGGGCGATGCCTAACACAGTATTAAGAATTAAATTTTATGTATTAAGACTGATAACGGGAAAGGAAGTCAGCATATGCGAGTTTTATCCCCTCTCTCATAGAGACTTTGGGCTCCCAGCCCAGCTTACGCAGTTTTGAGGAATCCATCAACTTGCGTGGGGTGCCGTCGGGCCTGGTGGCATCCCACTCAATCTCGCCTTCGAAGCCGACAACCTCAGCAACGGTTTCGGCGAGCTCCTTGATGGTGATTTCTTTTCCGGAGCCGACATTGACGTGCGACTGCACGGTGCCGGTTTCATCCTCAAAAGCAACATCAGCATAGCTGGTATTTTCCAGAAGGAAGACGCAGGCTTCGGCCAAGTCGTCAGAATAGAGAAATTCGCGCAAAGGTGATCCGGAGCCCCAGCAGGCGAGGATAGTTTGGAGTTGGGAGTTGGTGGTTTGAAGTTGCTTGATGCCGGAATCTTCCAACCATTTGGACATTTCTTCTTTCGTGCCTAAATCGGTCGTTATCCGCTCCCGATCATATGCCTTTTCGTGGCGATAAACCATTTCGATGGAGTCCCAATCTTCGTTCTCAAGACACTTGGCCAGATGCATGCGGCGGATGAAGGCAGGGAGAACGTGGGAGTTTTCGGGGTGATAATTATCACCGGGGCCATACATGTTGGTCGGCATGGCGGAGATAAAGTTGGTGCCATACTGACGGTTGTAGGCATCGCACAGACGAATGCCAGCGATCTTGGCAATGGCGTACGGCTCATTGGTCGGCTCGAGCGGACCGGTGAGCAAATATTCCTCCTTCATGGGTTGCGGCGCCATCTTGGGATAGATGCAGCTGGAACCGAGGAAGAGCAGCTTTTTCACATCTTGCTTATATGCCGCATGGATGATGTTGGCCTCAATCATCAGGTTTTCGTAAAGGAATTGAGCTCGGTAGGTGTTGTTGGCGACAATGCCGCCGACCCTGGCGGCGACGAGTACGACATATTCCGGTTTTTCCGCCGCAAAAAAATCCTCCACCGCCGACTGGTTGATCAGATCCAGCTCTGCGCGCGATTTTCCGATCAGGTTGGTGTATCCGCGCCGTTCCAGCGCGCGCCAGATTCCAGAGCCCACGAGGCCGAGATGACCGGCGACGTAGATCCGCGCGTTGCGCGGCAGGCGCGGAGCGCCTGAGGTTTGAGGTTTGGGGTTTGAGGTTTGGGACATGGGGTCGGGAGTTTGAGAGTTAAAGTTTGAATCATTTTTCATGGTGATCATCTCAAAGATTTGATCAATGCCGCCAACATGCGGCGAATGACTATGATTTCAGTTATGAGCACTTCTGCATCAGCAGCAAAACCAAGTTGTCTGCTGATGATCAATTGTGTTTCGAGTTCCGCTGCAGAACCGTCTGCAATACGAAGGAAATGAATAAAATCCTTTGAATGGTGTCGCGCACTGCCTTCTGCAATATTCGAGGGAATGCTGACAGCAGCCCTACGCATCTGATTCGTGATGCCAAACTTTTCGGATTCCGGAAAGGTGGAAGTAAGCCGATAAATCCCGGCTACGAGATCAACGACCTTCTTCCAAACATCCAGCTCCTTATAGTCGCTCACCACAAACTCCAAACTGGCATCCTCAAACACTAGAACCCTAAGGAATAGGGTTCGCCATCCAGCAGGCGCAGATCGCCGTCGGTCATGATTCCGACGAGCTGTTCGAATTTGACCTTCGGCTCCCATCCGAGTTGCCTCTTTGCCTTGGCAGGGTTGCCGAGCAATTGATCGACTTCGCAGGGGCGGTAGTAGCGTTCATCCATGCGGACCACGATGTCGCCGGTCGCTTTATTGCGGCCGACTTCGGCCACGCCCTCGCCTTCCCACTCAACATCAATGCCGACGTGAGCAAAGGATTTTTCGATAAACTCGCGAACGGTGTGCATCTCATTGGTGGCAACCACATAGTCGTCGGGCATATCCTGCTGAAGCATCAGCCACATCATTTCGACATAGTCGGGCGCATAGCCCCAGTCGCGCAAAGCATCTATGTTGCCCATGTAGAGGCATTTCTGCAGGCCGCGCGAAATGCGGGCGACGGCCATAGTAATCTTGCGGGTCACAAAGGTTTCGCCGCGGCGCGGAGACTCATGATTGAACAGGATGCCGTTGCTGGCGTGCAGGCCATAGGATTCGCGGTAATTTTTTACGATCCAATACCCATACAACTTTGCGACGCCATAGGGTGAGCGAGGATAGAACGGCGTGGATTCGGTCTGCGGGACCTCCTGTACCTTGCCGTAGAGTTCGGAGGTGGAAGCCTGATAAAAGCGGGCCGGAATTCCGGTTTCGCGGATGGCATCGAGCAGTCGCAATGTACCGATCGCATCGGCTTCGGCGGTATATTCCGGAACCTCAAACGAAACCTGCACATGCGACTGCGCCGCAAGGTTATAGATTTCGCACGGCTCCACCTTTTCAATAATGCGGTTCAGGTTACTTGAGTCGGTGAGATCGCCATAATGCAGAATCATTTTCGGATCACCTTCGAGCTGATCCTGATAGAGATGGTCGATGCGATGCGTGTTGAACGTGCTGGCACGGCGGATGATGCCATGCACTTCATATCCCTTTTCCAGCAACAGCTCGGTCAGATAAGACCCGTCCTGCCCGGTGATTCCTGTGATCAATGCCTTCTTCATAAAACCGCTCCTTTTAAACTCTAATGATACAGTGTTCCCCCGAAATAAAGACGAACCGTAATAGAGAAACGCGCAATGTGCAACATATACCACCACAAATTTACACATCGATTCCTAATGCGCCGCGCTTATCGCTCCAGCGACCAAACAACGGGATTCACGGCGTCTACAGCATGCCGTGCTCAGAAATATTTTGCAGCAGCAAATGAGAGGGAGCAGCGTATCCTTTTCGGAAACGACTTCGTCATCGGGAATATTTGCTGCTGGACGTCAAAAGCGGCTTGTACACCTCTAAATCCCTCACGCCTTCCGCAAACATCCTGCCCCCCACCGCTCAATTAACAATTCACGGCTTACAGCTTACGCGCTCGGCGGGCTACGCCCGGCCGAGTCGCTCCCCCGCGTAGCGCGAAGCGCGCAGCGGACGCCACCACCAGTCGTTATCCAGATACCACTGCACGGTCTTACGAATACCGGTGTCAAAGTTTTCCTGCGCCTTCCAGCCAAGCTCAGTGTCCAGTTTGGTGGCATCGATCGCATAGCGAGCATCATGCCCCGGACGGTCAGCGACGAACGTGATTAAATCCCGATAGGATTTTATCCCGTTCTGTGGTTGATGGTTGGGAGTTGATGGTTGGGAGGGAGTATCCTCATCATTCGGCAACAAACATTCATCATTTGCGGCCTTCCGAGGCCGCAGTTCATCCAGAATGTCACAGATCGCTTCAACGACCTCAAGGTTGGTGCGTTCGTTGCGACCGCCAACGTTATAGGTTTCGCCCAGCTCCCCTTTTTCCACCACCGTCACCAGCGCACGGGCGTGGTCTTCGACATAGAGCCAGTCGCGAATGTTGTCGCCCTTGCCGTAGATCGGCAGCGGCTTTTCATCGAGCGCATTGAGGATGACCAGCGGAATGAGTTTTTCGGGGAAATGATACGGACCGTAGTTGTTCGCACAGTTGGTAACAACCACCGGCAGACCGTAGGTGTGATACCACGCCTTGACCAAATGGTCGCTTGAAGCCTTGCTGGCCGAGTATGGCGAACGCGGATCATAGGGCGTGGTTTCTTCGAACAGGCCTTCCGCACCGAGCGATCCGTATACCTCGTCGGTAGAAATATGATGAAAACGGAAGGTATTGCGGTTTGGAGTTTGGGGATTGGAGTTTGGAGATTGCTCTGGAAGGGATTGCCAATATTCACGCGCGCACTCGAGCATATTGTAGGTGCCCACAATATTGGTTTCAATGAATGCCGCCGGTCCGTCAATGGAGCGGTCGACGTGCGACTCCGCCGCAAGGTGCATCACCGCATCCGGCTGAAAATCGGCAAACAGCGCCGAAACCGCCGCCTTGTCGCAAACGTCCACTTTCTCAAACCGATAGAGCGGACTATCCTCGATCTCCTTCAGCGATTCCGGCACGCCGGCATAGGTCAGCTTATCAAGGTTCAACACCTCTACCTGTTTTTCCTTCACCAGATAGCGGCAAACCGCCGAACCGATGAAGCCCGCCCCGCCGGTCACTAAAACTCGTTTCATCATCACCCCTCAATGCTTATCAGTTTTTCTCGCGCCTGAAAGCGTAGCGATAAATAATTTCCGAAGGAAATAGTGCTGAAGGCACGATTCCTGACGCAAAGAGCGCAGAGAAACAAAAATTTAGCTCGTATAACTTAATGGCTTTACAGGAACCATGCAGTCGATTCTACGTATATTCCTTTAAAATAATTTTGCCATGCTTGCTCACAAACTCCACGAGCTCTGTACGCCAGTCTTTGAACTGATTAATCCCCAGCTCCTTTGCATGGCCGTTTTCCATGATCGAGTTAGCTGGCCGCCTGGTCGGAGTTGGAAATTCGTCGCTGGTGCACAAAATACAGTTATGTGTGATGCCCACTTCATCCAGAAAGGCACAGGCCAGATCAAACCATATACAAGATTCTTTCGACGAAGCGTGAAAGATTCCCGTCGCCTGCCTTTCCACCACGGCACGATCTACCGGGCCAAGGTGTGCGACCAGGTCGGCGACCCATATTGATCGACCACCACCTTGAACTCCTTACCCGGATTCTGGAACGTCAGCCGCAACATGGTTTTCAGGAAATTATTTCCGTGCGCGCCGTAAAGCCAGGCGGTGCGCAAAATTGCACAGCACTCCATGCGCTCGGCAGAGGCCTGTTCGCCGGAAGGTCGGCATCTGCCTTCCAACAGGCCGGATCCGTTTCGCACGCATCGACTGCCGTATAGGCTGCGTAGTTCACAATCAGCTCCGGCAGATCAATTCCCCGTCACCCCGGGAACATCCTTAAAAATATCGAGGCAGTCGTTTCCGAGCTGCCCCTTCGCACCGGTAATCGGCATGTTTTGCATCAGCCGATAATTCCGCGCGATGCAAGATCTCCAATAATCAGTGATGCAGCGGCATCCGGCTCAACATGTTCCGTTTCAATGGTAAGCTCCGCGTCCTGCGGCGCTTCATACGGATCACTGACACCGGTAAACTGCTGAATCTCTCCGGTACGCGCCTTTTTGTAGAGTCCCTTCGGATCGCGCTGTTCGCAGATCTCGATTGGCGTATCAACAAAAACTTCGACGAAGGATTCATCGCCGATCAGTTCACGCGCTTCAGCACGATCGGAAATGTAGGGCGAAATGAAGGAAGTGATTACGATCACTCCGGCATCATTCATCAGCGCGGCTACTTCAGCAATCCGTCGAATGTTTTCCTTGCGGTCTTCCATCGAAAAGCCGAGGTCGCGGTTCAGACCATGGCGCACATTGTCACCGTCAAGGACATAGCAGAGCTGGCCCTGATCAATCAGTTCCTTTTCAAGCTGCTTGGCAATGGTCGATTTGCCGGACCCACTCAAGCCGGTGAGCCAGATGGTCGCCCCCTTCTGCTTAAGCAGTTTCTGGCGATCCTCTGCACTTACCAGACTTTCGCTCTTGACGATATTCTGGCTAACAGGCGCCTTCTTGTGGCCGGGCTTCGAAACAATGCGGTCCACAATCATCCCGGCAGCAACGGTCACATTGGTCAGGCGATCGACGACAATGAATGCACCGGTTGAACGGTTGCGTTCGTAAGAGTCGAATGCAATCGGGCGGTGCAATGTGATGTGGCAACGGCCGATTTCATTGAGCTCCAGCGAAGCAACCGATTCAGCAGTCTCACCTGCCTCCTGATCACGCTTCATGGTGTTGACATCAACCTTGTAGCGAATATCAGTAAGCACCCCTGGAGTCATACTGGACGTGTGCTTGATTAGATAGCTCCGACCTGACTGTGCCACACTTTCGTGCATCCAGACCACCATGGCCTCAAATTCGTTGCCGATGTGCGGAACATTATTGACGGGCACGAGCATATTGCCGCGCGATACGTCGATTTCATCCTCGAGGGTCACCGTGATGGCCTGCGGAAAAAACGCCTCCTGCAGTTCGCCGTCCGGGCCATAGATCGCCTTGATGGTTGATTCCTGGCGCGACGGCAGGCTGGCCACGCGGTCACCGACCCGGATCACGCCGGAAGCCAGCGTTCCGCTAAAGCCGCGGAAGTCGAGGTTCGGGCGCAGTACATACTGCACCGGCAGGCGCATATCAATCAGGTTGCGGTCGGTCGAAATGTTGACGTTTTCAAGGTGATGCAGGAAGGTCGGACCGTCATACCACGAAAGGTTTTCGCTGTGGTTCACCACATTGTCGCCCTTGAGTGCCGACATCGGAATAAAGTGAATATCGGAAAAACCAAGACGGGCAACGAACGCGTTGTAGTCCTCTACAATGTCGTTATATTTTTCTTCCGACCAGTCGACCAGATCCATCTTGTTGACCGCAACAATCACATGTTTGATGCCAAGCAATGAGCAGATAAAACTGTGCCGCTTGGTCTGCTTGATCACCCCGTAGCGCGCATCAATCAGAATGACCGCCAGATTGCAGGTCGATGCCCCCGTCGCCATATTGCGGGTGTACTGTTCATGGCCGGGACAGTCAGCAATGATAAACTTACGCTTGTCGGTCGAAAAATAGCGATAAGCCACATCGATGGTGATCCCCTGTTCGCGCTCGGCTTTGAGGCCGTCAGTCAGTAGCGCAGGGTCAAAATCTTCATCGGTGGTTCCATACACCTTGGAATCTTTGGCCACCTTTTCGAGCTGATCCTCATAGATCATGTGGCTGTCGTACAGCAGTCGACCGATCAGCGTCGATTTGCCGTCGTCCACAGAACCACAGGTCAGAAACCGCAGCAGATCCTTGGTTTCATGTCGGTTCAGATATTCGGAAATATCGTCCCGGATAAGCTCTTCTTCCTGAATTTTGTACGTAGTGTCGACCATTAGAAATACCCATCTTTCTTTTTGTCTTCCATGGAGGAATTATCGCCGTCGATGACACGGCCCTGACGCTCGGAGGTGGTGGTCAGCAGCATTTCCTGCACGATCTCCTCCACCGTCTCGGCATTCGATTCGACCGCACCCGTCAGTGGATAGCAGCCGAGCGTGCGGAAACGCACCTTTTTCTTCATCGGTGCTTCACCATCCTTGAGCGGGAACCGATCATCATCAATCATGATCAGTGTACCGTCGCGCTCAACCACCGGGCGCTCGGCCGCATAGTAGAGCGGGACAATCGGAATGTCTTCGCGCAACAGATAGAGCCAGATATCAAGCTCCGTCCAGTTGGAGAGCGGGAAAACGCGGATCGACTCGCCCTTGTTGATTTTGGCGTTATAAAGATTCCAAAGTTCCGGACGCTGGTTTTTCGGATCCCACTGGTGGAATTCGTTACGGAAACTGTAGACGCGCTCCTTGGCGCGGCTCTTTTCCTCATCGCGGCGCGCGCCACCAAAGGCGGCATCAAATTTATAGTGATCAAGCGCCTGCTTCAGGCCGTCGGTCTTCATGACCTGCGTATGCTTTTCCGATCCGTGAATGAACGGATTGGAAACATCCTTCCCCTCGGGATTGATCCAGACCTTGATATCCACATTATATTTTTCCGCCATCAGCGTGCGGAATTTATACATTTCCTGGAACTTCCACTGCGTATCAACGTGCATCAGCGGGAAGGGAATTTTGCCCGGCGCAAACGCCTTGTGTGCCAGATGCAGCATGACCGACGAATCCTTGCCGATGGAATAGAGCATGACGGGATTATCAAACTCCGCCGCAACCTCTCTGATAATGTGGATGCTTTCCGCCTCCAGCTGTTTTAAATGCGATAAATTATAACCGCTCATTTTTTCACTCCTGACTTTGTTCACCTGCTAAACGTGAGTATTCCTATAGCATATCACATATTTTGTCCACACTATTGCCAAACTATTTACACAATCCACTTACTACAAAGTACGCGTTTAGCAGATTTTCTTTGTTATAACGCAGATCACACAGTGCGTTATTCGTTACCCCATAATCCGATGCAGAAACTGACGCATCAAACGAAAAAACTTTTCCACCGGCCGCAATGACCACTGCATGCGCCGCTGCTGTATCCCACTCCATGGTCGGAGCAATACGCGGATACATATCCGCACTACCTTCGGCAACCATGCACAGCTTCAGGGAACTGCCGCGCGAAACCAGCTCCGCTTCGCCATATTGCTCCTCAAGCTCGGCAATAAATTTTCGCGTTTCCTCGTTACAGTGCGACTTTGAGGCCACCACACGAAGATTTTTGATTGCCGATTTTTGATGAACCGCGACTTCGCCGCTATTTCCAGATGGGAAATTATCTGCGCTTTGCTTCGGGCCGATTTTCAACAGTTCGGCAGATGCGATGATCTCATCAACGGCCTTCGCGGAACAACCAACCGCCTTCCACGCGCCCTGCTCGTCGCCGCAGTACAACGTGTCCTGCACTGGAACAAAAACCACTCCGAGAACCGGAATGCCACCTTCGACCAAAGCAATGTTGACCGTAAACTCGCCGTTTTTCTTGATAAATTCTTTGGTGCCGTCGAGCGGATCGACCAACCAATAGCGCTCCCATGCTTTACGTTCGTCATACGGAACTTCGGCACTCTCTTCGGACAGCACCGGCAGACCAGTCTCTTCAAGCGCATCGACAATGATGTGATGCGCCGCCCTATCGGCTTCCGTCAGCGGCGACTCGTCGGCCTTGAACTCCACCTCAAAATCCTTCTCATAGATTTCAATAATAGCCTTGCCCGCCTCAAGGGCGGCTTTGATTGCAGTTTCCAGCATATATTTACTCCACCGTTACGGATTTAGCCAGATTGCGCGGCTGATCAATTTCGCATCCGCGCGCAGCGGCAATGTGATAAGAAAGGAGCTGAAGCGCCACCACCGTCGGAATCGACGCAATGCTCGGCGGGCAGTCAGGCACCACGATCACATCGTCGAAACCATCGGCCACCGCTTCGTCCCCCTCGCTGACCACCGCAATAACCGGCGCCTTGCGCGCCTTGCACTCTTCGGCATTACCGAGCGTCTTGTCCTTGCCCGGAATATTGTTCAGCAGCGCCACTATCGGCGTCCCCTCTTCGAGCAACGCAATCGGCCCGTGCTTGAGCTCGGCGGCATGGTAACCCTCCGCATGCACATAGCTGATTTCCTTGAGCTTGAGTGCGCCTTCAAGCGCCACCGGATAGAGGTAGCCGCGGCCGATGAAAAACGCGTTGTCGCACTGGGCATATTTCCGGGCAATCGTCTCGATGGCCTCGTTCTGCTCGAGCACCTTTTCTACGAGCTCCGGTAAACGTTCGATCCAGCGCGCCAGCTCCGCCCCATCATGTCCCGGCATACGGCGGGTGCGCGCCAGCTTCAGCGCCATCATCAGCATCACCGCAACCTGGCAGGTAAAGGCTTTGGTGGAGGCGACGCCGATTTCAGGACCGGCGTGCAGATAGACCCCGCGACCGGTTTCGCGGGCAATGGTCGAACCAACCACGTTACAGATGCCGGCAACCAAGGTGCCTTTTTGACGGGCCTCGCGAACTGCAGCCAGTGTATCGGCCGTTTCGCCCGACTGACTGATCGCGATCACCAGATCGCTCGGAGAAAGAATCGGATTGCGATAGCGGAACTCGGCGGCCTGCTCAACTTCGGCATTGATGCCGGCCATCTCCTCAACGGCATATTCGCCCACCATGCCGGCATGCATCGACGTACCGCAGCCAACGACCAAAACACGGTTAATCTGAGCGGCGTCACGAGCTGAAAAATCAAGCCCGGAAAGAATGGAGGTGCCCATCTCAAAATCGAGGCGGCCGCGGATCGCATTGCGAATCGCATCGGGCTGCTCAAACATTTCCTTGAGCATGAAATGTTCATATTCCCCCTTCTCGGCGGCACCCTCTTCCCACTCCATGGCCATCACTTCGCGGTTGACCGGCGCATGCTGCAGGTCAAACATCTGCACACCATCCCCGGTAATCACCGCCATATCAAAATCTTCCAGATAAACCGCATCACGCGTGTGCGGAATAATCGCCGACGCATCGCTGGCAATCAGGGTCTCATCGTTCCCCAGCCCCAGCACGATCGGACTGCCGCAGCGCGCCGTAATCAGCTTGCCCGGCTCATGATCGGTCATCACCACGACACCGTAGGTTCCCTTGACCTTCTTAAGCGCATCGCTCACTGCCTGTTCCAGATTTCCCTGATAGCAGTACGCGATCAGCTGCACCAGCGCTTCGGAATCGGTATCCGAAACACATTCAATGCCCTGCTGCGCTAAACCGGCCTTAATTTCCTTGTAGTTTTCAATGATGCCGTTATGCACCATAGCGAAGTGGCCGGAAGCATCCAGATGCGGATGAGCATTCACTTCGGTCGGCGGACCGTGCGTGGCCCAACGTGTATGACCGATGCCCATCGTCGATTCGTTCACGGCATTCAGACCGGCGTCCGCCACCTTCGTGCGTAACTCCTTGATCTTACCCGGATTCTTAACCACGCCGATCTGCCCGTCATGTAGACAGGCCACACCGGCCGAGTCATAACCGCGGTATTCCAGCCGACGGAGCCCGTCCACTAAAATTTCCGAGGCCTTGCGTTTTCCAAAATATCCTACGATTCCACACATAATTTCACCTCATTCCTGCAGGCTACCGCCTGCGGTTGATCAGCCGTTTGACCGAAACCCTTCTGCATCCTTAAATGGCAACGAACATCCAACCATTGAATATTCAGATGGCGAAACTAGTCGCCCTTCCCTGTTTTGTGCCGGCAACGATGCTCCAGCGCATCTGACGGAAATTCCGCCTCGACCAGCGTACCCAGCATTTCCAGCAACACCGCCACGCGATCCTCGGCCGGCATCACCTTGATGACCGTGACCTTCAGGCCGCGCATTGAACCTTCTAAAACGGTTGTCTCCTCGCCCACTTCGAGCGGAAGGCCCGCATCAACCGAACCATCCTCATCCAACTCCTGTTTCAACGAACTGATAACCGCATCGGGGACCGGAACATGGTGTCCGTTAAACATTGGAATATTCAGAACACCGGGAGCATAGGAAACCGCCCGCTTCTTTTGCGCCATGTCGAAACGCACAAAGGTATAGCCCGGAAACATTGCCTCCTGGAACCAGATCGGTCCGCGCGCCGTCTTGCGGCGGAAACGGATCTGGGGACAGAAAACCTCCAGCCCATGAAGCGACGCCAGAGTGGCCGAGGCCGCCCGCTCCTTCTTGGGCTTCGTGCGCACGCAATACCAGCACTCGCCCTCTGGAAATTGTTCCGTCGCTACCATTATTTATCCGATCAGCTTCAGCACCAGCGGCAATATCTTGCCCGCTTTGCGCTGCCAGTTTTCCAGCGTTTCAATCTTTTCATCGAGAAGCTCGCGGCTTTCCGCCGGCTCCTTGGCCAGCAGCTCCCGAATGCGCGAAACGCGCTCATCGCCGCTGGCTACGTGCGGCTGGATCTGCTCGCTCGCAAAACCCGACGCCACCTTGCGGAGCGAGGTTTCCGCCACGTAATAATCCTTGCGATCACCGGGAACATAAACGGTCTGAATCGCCCCGAAAGAGCGTAGAATTTTCAGCCCCTGACTCGTCGAGCCCTTGCTGATGTTTAAACGGATGCGGCAATCATCAAGACAGAGCGGATCCGAAGAAACAAAGAGAATGCCATAGATCTCCCCCACCGAACGGGGCAAGTTCAGCAAATCCGCCATACGGACAAAAAACGCGATCACCTCGCGCTCAAGGTCGCTCAAAACCCCGCCGTTATCCATCGCCTGACTCATAATGTTCATTTTATACTGAACAAACCACACCGAGGCAATGGTTATTCCGCGGCCAAATCAAAACGCCGGAACAGCGGCGAGCAGTTTGCGGGTATATTCATGCTGCGGATTGTCGATCACATCGGCAACATCGCCCATCTCAACAATTTCGCCGTTAAACATGACCGCCACGCGGTCACAGACATTGCGAACCACCGCCAGATCGTGACTGACAAACAGGAACGCCAACCGGCGCTCTGCGCGCAGTTTTTCCAACAGCTTGAGGATTTCGGCCTGCACCGAAACATCCAGTGCGGAAACGGGCTCATCGGCCACCAGCAGGTCAGGATTGAGCGCCAGTGCACGCGCAATACAGATGCGCTGCCGCTGTCCGCCCGAAAATTCGTGCGGATAGCGCCACGCCCATTCCGCATCCAGCCCGACGGCCTCGAACAGTTCGGCCACGCGCGCGCGGCGCTCCGCCGTATCCTTGCCGATGCGGTGGACCTCGAGAACATCAATAATCGCACTACCCACCTTCAGGCGTGGATTGAGCGAACCGTACGGGTCTTGAAAAACCATCTGCACATTCCGGCGATATTCCTTCAGCCCCTGCCCCTTCAGGCCGGCCACATCGGAACCGTTGTAGACCATTTTTCCGGAAGCAGACTCATTCAACCGGACAATCGCCTTGCCGAGAGAGCTTTTGCCGCAACCGCTCTCTCCGACGAGTCCAAAGATTTCGCCCGGCGCAATGTGGAACGAGGCATCCTTGACGGCATGCACGCGATCGCGCCCCTTGCCATAGACGACGTTCAATTTTTCAACTGTAAGCAGTTTTTCCATCTTAGTTCTTGGGATGAAGGCGCGGGACGGCGGCCATAAGCTGTTTGGTATATTCATGCTGCGGTGCGTCAAGCACCTGACGGGTAATGCCCTCCTCCACAATCCGGCCCTTCTGCATCACACAGACGCGGTCGGCCAGATCGGAGACGATGCCAAAATTGTGGGTAATCATCAGCACCGAAAGGTTCACCTTTTCACTGAGCTCCGCCAGTAGGTTCAGAATTTCGCGCTGAACGGTAACGTCGAGCGCGGTGGTCGGTTCGTCGGCCACGAGCAGCTCGGGCGAACAGGCCAGCGCCATGGCAATCATGCAGCGCTGGAGCTGGCCGCCGCTCATCTGATGCGGATAGGCCGCGGCCAACCGTTCCGGCAGATGCACCAGATCCAGCAGGCGGCTGACCTCTGCTTTCCGGGCGACGCCTTTGCGGTGCAGCCTGATCGCCTCTTCAATCTGCCGGCCGATCGTAAAGACCGGATTAAACGAAACCATCGGCTCCTGGAAGATATAGGAAATGCGGCTGCCGCGAATCCGGCGCAGTTCGGCATCGGAAAGCGCGAGCAGATCCTGCCCGGCGAAGAAAATTTCGCCGCCGGCATAGCGCGCGGCGCGCGGCGCGAGGCGGGTGATCGAAAGTGCGCTGATGCTCTTACCGCTGCCGCTCTCCCCGACGAGCGCCAGCGTTTCGCCGCGTCCCACGCTGAAGGAAACCTCATTGACGGCCTTTACCAACTCGTCTCTGTGCCCGAAGTGCACGGAAAGGTTTTTCACTTCTAATATGTTTTCTCTATTTTCCATTTTCCAAGGCCGGCTGGAAGCCGGCGGTACGTATCGCCGCCATCCTGGCGGCCTTGTCAGTCGTTAAGTCGCGGATCCAGGGCATCGCGCAGGGCGTCGCCCAAAAGGTTAAAGGCCAGCACCAGCAGGAAAACCGCCAGCGTCACAAAGGTCATTTCCCACCACATGCCCTGCCAAAGACGCATGCGCGCATTGTTGATCATCAGTCCCCACGACGGCTGATCCTGCACGCCGATGCCGAGGAAGCTCAGAAAGACCTCGGTGCCGACCGCCGCCGGAAAGCGCAATGTGAACGTTACGATAATCACATGCATAATGTTGGGCAGGATGTGCCTGAAAATGATGCGTCCCGCCCCGAGTCCGAGCGCCTGAGCGGCCTGCACATAGGTCTGCTCCTTGTGCTTCATCACCTCGCCGCGGATGAGGCGACAGATGCCGACCCACGTCGTCAGACCGATCCCGAGGTAGATGCCCAGCAATCCCTTGCCGACGACCATGGCGATCGCCAGAATAAACAGCAGGCCGGGCATGGAGGCAAAGGTGGAATAGAGCCACACCACAAAGTCGTCAACACGTCCGCCGAAATATCCGGCGATGCAGCCGAAGAAAACCCCGATCGGGATGGCGATGAGCGAGGTGATGATGCCGACCTTGTAGGCAATGCTGACGCCCTGCACCAGCCGCGCCATAACATCGCGGCCCAGCCCGTCGGTCCCCATCCAATGCGCGGCGCTCGGCGGCTGAAACTGCAGATCGAGATTAGTCTTCTGGTAAGCCGGCGTAATGTCGCGCAACTCATGAACCTGATAGACAATCTCGCCATAGAGCGCCAGCAGCGTGAAGACCGCGACCAATCCCAGGCAAACTATGGCGGTGCGGTTATTTTTCAACCGCCGCCAGGCATCGCCCCAAAGCGACTGCTGGGCAGTCGCCGGTTTTAAGTTTTCAGTTTTATGTTTTAAGCCCATTACTTAGAAATTCTCAATTCCCTGATCGTTATTCGATATTCCCTATTTGAGTTTCACGCGCGGGTCGGCCACGGCATAGCAGATGTCGGTGAGAAGATTTGAGATCACAAAGAGCAGTGCGCCGATCAGGACGATGGCCCGAACCACGTCGATATCGGCGGAAAGAATGGCGTTGATGCTGAGATAGCCCAGCCCCGGAATGCCGAAGAAGCTTTCGAGCAGCAGCGAGCCGGTGTAGAGGAACGGGATCGCAATCACGACGTTGGTAATGATCGGAATCATGGCATTTTTTAAAACATGCACGAAGAGCACGCGCGGCTTGGAGACGCCTTTGGCAAAGGCCGTGCGGACATAATCCTTATACATCTCATCGAGCATCACGGTGCGATAAAAGCGAATATTGGATCCCAGCCCGCTGACCACTCCGATAATGACCGGGAGCATCAGATACTTCGCCGACTCGTAACCCCAGACCGGAAACCAGCCCGACTTGTAGGCCAGGAAATACTGCCCGGCCACGATGTAGACCAGATAGTTAATGCTCATCAGCGCGACAGAAAAAATGACGAGAAAACGGTCGACGAAGGTGTCGCGAAAAT
>CAZABK010000026.1:16289-34339 GCA_964483355.1 uncultured Verrucomicrobiota bacterium
AGGCGCAGACCAGCGACAGACTGACCGAGACGATCAGGCCGATGAAAAAGATCGGCACCGTCAGCGAGAGCGACGGCAGCACCCCATCCTTCAGCAGCTTGGCAACCGGCTGCTTCAAGCTTTCGGAAAAACCGAGGTCGCCGCGTGTCAACTGGAGGACATAGAAGGTCAGCTGCGAATCAAATGGATTGCGGTTCACCTTCCGCAGTTTGAGGCTACGGATTTCCAGCGCCTTATCCGCGGTAACGAATCCGCCCTCTTCGGCACCGCCAAAGCGGACCGTTTCCTTTTTCCAACCTTTGGACGAGAGCGCCGTTCCGGCCAGCAATCCTTCGCCGCGATAGTCGATGCTCCAGACAAACGTATCGTCCGCATCCAAAGCGAACGCAATCGGGTTAATGGTTGCGCCGGGCTGGATGGTCACGATTCCGGCCTCGGCCGAATAGGCCGCGTTTGTCCAGCTGCGCCAGCGCCCCGCACCTTCGGAAAAATCCTGATCTTCATACGCGCGGCTCTTTGCGCGCATCCCGAAAAAGAGCGGCTTATTCAGGCCGCGCTGTTCATCGAAGCTCTCCAACGTCTGGAGCGATACCTTCTTGCCCAGCGCAATCGCCGCCAGATCGCCGCCGACCACATTAAAGAGGACAAAGGTCAGCAGAATCACGCCGATCACGGTCGGGATCATCTGCAACATCCGTTTAGCGACATATTTCAACACGCGTCAGTCCTGCCCTGTCATGTTCAGCTTTTTATCGCTGTACGACTCCAGCCAGGCCTGCCGCACCGCGGCATTGCTCCGGCGATATTTTCCCATGCCATAGGGATAGTCGTGCGAAACATAGTTTTCGATCCAGCTGTGCTTCACGGCAAAGCTCATGGGCTGAAACTGGAAAATCCACGGCGCATCCTCGACAATGATGCGCGCCATTTCCTCGTAAATTGCGGTGCGTTCCGGCGAATCGGGCATAACACGGATCTTTTCATAGAGCCGGTCCACCTCGGCATTGCGATAGTTGGAATGGTTGGGACCCGGCGATTCGTTCTTGCTGTAGAAGAGCTGTAGAAAGTTTTCAGCGTCGGGATAGTCCGCAACCCACGCCAGCCGGAAGGTCTGCGCCTGACGGCGGTTCATCTTTTCGATAAAAGCCGGCCAGGTGTTATAGTTGGCCTTCAGTACCACGCCAATCCGCTGGAACATATCGGCCAGCAGCGCCGTGGCCTGACGCGTATTGGCGTCGGCGCTCCCCAGTTCAATCTTGATTTCCAGCCGCCGCCCGGTCTTCTGGTCGATGCCGTCGGGATAGCCGGCTTCGGTCAACAGCCGCCGGGCCTTTTCCAGATTAAAGCGATACGGCGACGGCTCCTTCAGCTCTCCCGCCAGAGGCGATGGAATGGGGCCGTCGACCGGATAAAGACGGTTGTTCATGAAGCGGTTCATCTGGTCGAACTCATACGCACAACTCAGCGCCTGCCGCAGTTTGCGATTCCGCTCATTCTGCTCCGGATCGCTCACCTCGCCCACGACCGGGTCGTCCCAGTTAAAGCCGAGATAATAGACCGCCGTGTACGGCGAAGAAATCAGCTCAATGCCCCGGTCTGCCAGCGAGGAACTCAGGCTCTTGTCGGGCATCACAACCGCGTCCCAGTTGTCGGGCGAAATCGATGAGAGGTCCAGTTGGCCGGCAAGAAACATCATCCAGGATGTAGTCGCATCATCGATGACATAGTTGACCACCCGATCAATCATGGGCAGACCGTCGGCAGCTTCGCTCCGGTCGGTTTCGGCCCACTTCGGGTTGCGTTCAAATTCAATGCGCGAGTTGCGCTTCCACTCCACCAGGCGGTACGGACCGGTGCCGACGGGATGGTTGACAAATCCTTTGCCGTAAAACTCGACCGCTTCGTGCGGCACGGCGAAGGCATAGTGCATCGCCAGAATATAGAGCAACTGCGGGTAGGGTTCGGTGAGCGTGATCTGCAGCGTATATTTATCAAGCGTCTTGAGCCCTTCGACCGGCATGCCATAGTCGGTCGGCTCCGGCTTTTTCGACGCATTGTGAAAATCGTTAATGCCCTTGATGCGCTTGTTGATGGTCCAGAATCCGGACGACGCGTTTTTTACGTCGGCGACGCGCAGGATGGAATAGACAAAGTCGGCGGCTTCGAGCTCGCGCCCCTTCCCGTTCGGGAAGCAGGGATCATCCTGAAAGTGAATGCCCTTGCGAATTTTGAACGTGTAGACGAGCCCGTCGTCGGAAATTACGGGCATCGCTTCGGCAAGCAACGGAATTACTTTGTAGGGCCGCGCCCGATAGTCGTATTGCAGCAGTCCCTCATAAATGCGCGAAATGGCGAGCGACGAGGAAACCTCGCCGGAGACCGCCGGATCGAGCCCGCGGATGCGCGAGGTTTGGCCATAGGAAACAACTTCGCCGTTTTCGGATTCCGGCCTTTCCGCTCCGCCGCAGCCGGAAAAAAGAAAACTCCCCAGAACGGCCGCGAGACCGATCATGGAGAGTTTATGCACTGTGGGAGGAAACCCCATTCCGAAACGGACGAGGTTACATTTCTTCAGTTGCGTCAGCCGCCGGAGCGTCGAGTTCAAGCGGAGCCTGTACAACCGGAGCCTCCGGCGCCATCGGCGCGGCTTTTTCCATCAGGGTCTTGTCCTGTTGGGCAAAGAGCACACCGAGAACCAGGGCGCTGGCCATGAAGACAATCCCGAGAACGACGGTCGCCTTGGAGAGGACGTTGCCGGCGCGCGCGCCGAACAGCGATTCACCGGCGCCGGCGCCAAATGCCAGCCCGAGGCCTTCGCTCTTGGATTTCTGCAGCAGAATCAGGCCGATCAGCATGAGGCCGCAGAGGACCAGAACCACAACAAACAGTGCTTTAAGAAAGATCATAACGTGTTCCTTATTGAATTACATTGCAGCTTTAACGATGCCGGCAAACGAAGCGGCATCCAGTGCTGCGCCGCCGATCAGGCCGCCGTCGATGTCGGGCTGAGCCAGCAGTTCCGGCGCGTTGTCGGGCTTCATGGAACCGCCGTACTGGATGCGAACCGCGTTGGCCGCTTCTTCGCCGACCATGTCCTTAACGATGCCGCGGATGAAGGCGTGTACTTCCTGCGCCTGCTCGGAGGTGGCAACCTTGCCGGTGCCGATAGCCCAGACCGGTTCATAAGCGATGACGAGTTCGGTGTAAGCGTCGGCCGGAACGTCCTTCAGACCTTCGCGAACCTGAACTTCAACCACCTTTTCGGTTTCGCCGGATTCGCGGTCTTCGAGCTTTTCACCAACGCAGAGGATCGGGCGCAGGTTCTTTTCGAGCGCCTTGATGACCTTCTTGTTGATCCAGAAATCGTTTTCTTTGTAATACTCGCGGCGCTCGCTGTGGCCGAGGATGACGTAGCGAACGAAGAGTTCTTTGAGCATGGTGTGGCAGATTTCGCCGGTGTAGGCGCCTTCGTCTTCGGACGACATGTTCTGCGAGCCGACAGCGATCTGGGTTTCAGAAACGAGGTCGCTGACGGATTTGATGGCAGTGAACGGAGGGCAGAGAACCACATCGACGTCGGTGCAGTCGGCCAGGTCCAGCTTTACGCCGTTAGCCAGTTCGATGGCTTCTTCGACGGTTTTGTTCATCTTCCAGTTACCGGCAATAATTTTCTTTCTCATCAAGTTCTCCGTATATTTGGGGGCTGATTAATTAAAACAATTTCCTAAAAAATGAGGTGGGAATCTACCGGAACCGCCCATCCGAGGCAACGCCCAAAAGAGATAAAAAGCGGCTCTGCACGATTTTGCGGCAACAGCTCAACAGTGTTTCTGACGGGATGAACAGGATCAACCGGAAGAGGGAAAATTCTCGCATCCCTGCCAGCACTTGAATTTTCTTGATCACAAAAGATACGAAGCGTATTGATCTTCGAAACATCCGAATATTTTTGCGTGTAGACGCAGTACGTTTCTTCTGAAAACCGCCAATTTTTGAAACTAGGAAACGACTCGTTGAACCGCCCGGCTCTGGGCGGCTTCATCGTGTTTCCTAGTGGGCGCTTGGCGGTGCCTCAGAAGAGGCATGTTGGAGTCGCCCTCTTTTTATGGCGGCTCCCTTAACCAGAAAAACCAAGGGAGAGAAACATGAAGCACCGCACGAACCTCGTAGCCATTGCCTTGGCATCCATCACCTTCTGTTCAGTTGGACTGGGCGCCGTCAATGAAGAGGCCTATTCAGAATGGTATAAGAAGGGCATAGAGGCTGTTAAGTTGGGGCAGCTCAAAAATGCCGAAGTCTGCTTTAGCGCCGCACTCCAGTATAAACCGGGCGACTTCAATGCCAGCAAAGGCCTTGAGATGACCAGAGAGAGGCTTAACACAGAGAGTCCCGTCGTCCCTGACTCCCCAGCATCACCCGCCCCTTACAAAATCAGCACCTCCGCGCAAGCGTCTGATTCATGGGTTGCCCCGTCAGAACAGTCATTCATCCGCGTTTCGTTGGGCAGCTCTCCGGGGATTGATGAGTTTTCCTTCGACTCTGGTCACTCCGGCAATATTGCAGCCGATGGAGGTGTGCAGCTTGAGGTCCTGCAAGTGAAGCGGTCGTGGAGCGAGAGCAACCCGAATCTCGGGTGGATGTCTGGCTGGGGCCTTTTTTACTCTAATCACGCAGGCGAGGATGCAGTAGGCGATACCGTCGAAATAGATGCCTTCGGAGTTATGGGAGAACTTGGTGTTGCCTATAAAGCTTCAGATTCCTTCGTCCTGGAACTGCTGCCGTATTTCGGCTGGGGCATTGCCGGTAATGAACTCAGCGGATATGAGCGCGGAACCGGAGGGCTTTACATGTACGGAGTTAAAGGCGGAGCGTTTTACCACCTTGACGACAACGTTGAGCTCGGTCTGGAGATTGGGTCTGGTTATGTCAAGCAAGAGCAGGAATACGAGCGCTCTGATGGATCCACGTTTGAAGGAACCTTCAAGGGAAGCGGTGGCCGGATTGCGTTCGTTGTGGCAGTAAAATTCTAAACAGAGAGGCGGATATCGATGAAGAAACTATTCAACTTATCAGCAGAAAGGAATAGATCCAGATGAAAAAATTACTGCTATCCATGATCATCCTCGCCCTGCCTTACATGTCCGCCGCGACCATAATCGTTAATTCCAATGTTGGCCTGTCTGCGGGTATGATGAGCGATTATGCTCTGAATATATATCAGGATGCCGCAGCAACGGATGTTACCTATGCGACCTTTGACCGGAATTTCAATCAGCTTGTTTTTCAAGGGAACAGTCTGGATGAGGGGTCGCTTCTGAGGTTTGCGGATGTGGGCGACCCTGTCCCGGGAACCGGAACGGCATTCAACAACATCGGCCAGTCCTATGATGTCGGTTATGGAACCTTTTTCATGACCGTAACGACTTGGTCTGGAATGGATGAAGTAACCGGATGGATCGCGCTGAACAACTCGGAATCCGGCGGGCTGTCATTGGCCTACAGCGTCATGGCTTATGATGGAGAGTCGCTTACCGTTGGGGCGATCCCTGAGCCCACATCTGTTGCGCTCTTGGCTCTGGCTGGAGGGAGTCTCTATTTGCGGAGGATCAGAACAAGGCAGCAAAACCCGCTCGACCGACAGAGACTTAAAACACCTCTTCATTAAGGTCCCCTCAACGGGGCAGGCGGGACGCCTGCGGTACAACTGCCATCCGCAACCAGCGCTTCCCCGAGCCGCCGAAACGGCGGCGACACTGCGCGTATCGCAGGCGACCCGCCTGCTCCACGCAAAGTAAACACGCTCGAAGGAAGAGTCACTCGCGTTATTCCGCGTGCTGGTGGGTTCCGATGTGCTCCTCGCAAAAACATTTTCCGCAGGTGGAGCAATAGCGAAACTCCATGGCCGGATCCCTCTTATCGCTCACCCCGCACTCGGCGCAGATATGCAGCGGCTGCGCCTCCGCTTCAACGCGCTCGGCCACAAACGCCTTGCGGCGCTGCCCGGCCCGGAAACTATTGAAAAAATCGCGGCCGAAAAAGAGCAGATAGTTTGCAAACGCGGCCGCCACGCACAGGCGGCTCCCCGTGTCGCCGCCGAACAAGGTAAACACATACGCCGCCACCGTCAGCCAGCCCAGCCATTTCACCTTCACCGGCAGGATGAAAAAGATGTGGAACTCAAAATTGGGAAACAGCGTGGCGAAGGCCAGAAAAACGCATCCCAGAAAATAGGTGTTGGTAATGAGCACGCCCGGATTGATAAAGGCCATGGCGACGGTAAACAGGTAGCCGCAGAGAATAAAGAGGTTATAGCGGAACGTCCCCCACTCCCGCTCAAGCGCCGAGCCCATCAGGTAAAAAACATAAAACGCGAGAAAGAGCCACAACGGGCTGAGCGTCCGCGGAATCATCATGAACGACAACAGCCGCCACCACTCGCCCCGGTCAACCGCCGCACTGCCGTAAAGCACCAGATCGAGCACATTAACGTGCCCGCCCAGCAAAAGCGCGACGCCGAGCGCCTGAATTGCGAGCAGATAGAGGGTCAGGTTCGGGATGGCCCACGAACCGAAGCGGCGTTCAAGTTTTGCAATCAAATCCATGCCGCCAGACGGTAGAGCATACACCCTGCAGTTGGAAGTTTGGAATCGGTCAAATCAGCAGCCCGGCAATACAGGCCGTCATGAAACAGGCCAGCGTGCCGGCCACAAGCGCACGCAGGCCGAGCCGGGCGAGATCATGCCGCCGTTCCGGCGCAAGCGCGCCGATGCCGCCGATCTGAATCGCGATCGAGCTAAAGTTGGCGAAACCGCAGAGCGCATAGGTCAGGATGGTTACACTGCGCGGCTGCAGCACCTCGAATTGCTCCTGCAGATGCACATAGGCCACAAACTCGTTGAGCACCGTCTTTTCGCCCAGCAACGTACCGGCCGTGGCCGCATCCTCCCACGGAACCCCCAACAGCCAGGCCACCGGCGCAAAGAGCCACCCCAGCATTTGCTGAAAACTCAGCGACTCCAGGCCGAGCCACCCGCCGACCCAGCCGACAAAGCCGTTCATCATGGAAATCAACGCAATAAAGGCCAACAGCATCGCCCCGACATTCACGGCCAGCTTCAGCCCATCCCCGGCTCCTTTTGTTGCGGCATCAAGCACATTGACGGTTGTTTTTTCATAGGCGGTTTTTATTGTGCCGATGGTTTGCGACTCTTCCGTTTCCGGAATCATCAGCTTGGCGCATACGAGCGCGGCCGGCGCCGACATCACCGAGGCCGCCAGCAGATGTCCGGCATCGATGCCCATGCCCGCATAGGCAATCAGCACGCCGCCGGCGATGGTGGCAAAGCCGCCCGTCATCAACGTCATCATTTCCGAGTTAGTCATGCGCGGGATATAGGGTTTCACTATCAGCGGCGCTTCCGTCTGGCCGACGAAAATATTGGCCGCCACCGAAAGGCTCTCCGCCCCCGACGCCTTCATCAGCCGCACCATCCCCCAGGCAAACCCCTGCACAATCCGCTGCATGATCCCCAGATGGTAGAGAATGGCTGTCAACGATCCCACAAAAACAATCGTCGGCAGCACACGGAAGGCAAAGATGTAGCCCAGCCCCTCGTTGGTGGCCAGGTCGCCAAACAGGAAGACGGCGCCCGCGTCGGCATAGGCCGTAAGGCGGTTGACAATCCCCTGCACACGATCAAAGAAAAAGCGTCCCGGCGCGGATTTGAGCACCAGCTAAAGGCAGATCCCCATAACGACTGGCCGCCATTTGATTTTCCGCCGCGCATTGCTGAATCCATACGCCACGGCAACCATCACAACCAGACCCAGCAATGAAACCACCCTGTGCACTTAACCCCTCCGGCTTCCTGTGTGGGGCATCTTACCGGGTTCAACCGGATCAATCCAGTGCGGGCCTGGGGATTATCCATTACATCCGCACGATTCGGAACCGCAGTCGCCAGACGCTTTCCCGGCGAGATCACGAATGGTGGAATATGGGAAAAAGCCGGTATTGTGGCCGTCTGACCAGTCGACGACAATCGCATAGTTGCCAATAATGCCGACCTTCTCGGCATGGATATCCTTCGGAATATTCTTCGGATCCAGCAAAGGCGCGCGGGTCATTTCATCGACGCATAGCGCACAACTGCAGGCACGTCGCAGTACGGCATTGGAAACCGTTGAGGTGCTTCCGTCGCCCCACGTGAACGTGATCGATGTTGCATCAAAATCCACCGTGGGGCGCTCGGGTTTTTCGAGGGTTTTTTTGCCCAGCTGACGGATAATGATATCCGTTGTTTCGTTGGCAATGCCGCTTTCGGCGAGCGCATCGAGCGAGCCGCTGAGATTTCCGGTAACGGGAAGCTCGGCGATGGTTTCGAGTCCGAAGCGCTCCTCAAGCTCTTTACCGCCCGACTCGCCAAAGATATAGTGTTTCTTGTCGCAGCCATCGCAAACGAAGTAGGCCATGTTTTCCACCACGCCAAGCACCGGCACGTTGACCTTATCGAACATCATGATGCCCTTGCGGACATCCGTGAGTGAAAGCTGATGAGGCGTGGTAACGATGACCGAGGCATCGATCTGCACCGATTGCGAGAGCGTCAGTTGTATGTCGCCGGTGCCCGGCGGCATGTCGATGATCAGATAGTCCAACCCGCCCCACGCCACACCGTGCAGCAACTGCTGCATGTATTGAGTAACCATCGGCCCGCGAAGAACTGCCGGGCCGTCGCCCATCAGGAACCCGAACGACATCAGCTTCAGCCCCGCGGCCTCGTGCGGAATGAACTTTTGATCCGGAGTGGCGCGCACCTCCGGCTCGTGGAGATTGAACAGCGTCGGCACTGAGGGGCCATAGATATCGGCATCGAGCAAACCGACCTTTGCCCCGCGCGCCGCCAGCGTCTTGGCCAGCAGCGCCGCCACGGTGGACTTGCCGACCCCACCCTTGCACGAGCTGACCGCCAAAATAAAGCTGACATCCTTCAGCCCACTCTCCTCGACCGACATCTGCCGCTGGCCGCGCTCGCGGGCGGTCATATTCACCAGCACGTTTTCAACGCCCGGCAGATTGCCGACCAGATCAAGCGCCTGCGTCTTGAAAACCGGGCTGAGCGGACAGGCCGGCGTGGTCAGCTCAACCGCAAACGACACCGTGCCGCCATCGATTTCCAGATCCTGCACAAAACCCAACGACACAATATCGCGCTGAAAATCAGGATCGATAATTTTACTCAGTTCGTCGAGCACCTGTTGTTGGGTAACCATTCGGAAGCTCCTTTACAGCAAACCTAATGCGAGCTGCGCGGCGGTCGACATATTGTCGCGCGTCCACGGCGGATCGAAAACCAGTTCGATTTCGGCATCGGCGACGCCTTCGGTTCCCCAGACGGCCCGATGAATGCGCCCCGGAATAAATTCCGCCTCGGGGCAGTTGGGCGCGGTGAGCGTCATCTGAACATAAACCCTGTCGTCCCCATCAATCTCAAGCTTATAGATCAGGCCCAGATCATAGACATTCACCGGAAGCTCGGGATCAAAGACCCCGCGCAGCGAACGAACGACTTTCAGAAACAGCTCTTCATTATGTTCCTGAAGGAGAAAGCGCTCTTTTTTCCCGCTCATAAAAACTACTCCGTAGTTACATCGCCCTGCAGCTTTTTCAGTGCAGCGTCAAAGGTATGCCAGGCGAGCGTGGCGCATTTGACGCGCACGGGATAATCCTTCACGCCCTTGAGCACCTCCAGCTTGCCGAGCGAAACATCATCGGGGTGCGGCGCCTCCTCGGTCAGCGCATGATGAAAGCTGCTGAAGAGCGCCTCGGCCTCGGTCTCGCTTTTGCCTTTGAGTGCCATCGTCATCATCGAAGCCGACGACGTGCAGATTGCGCAGCCGACGCCGTCGAACGAAACATCCTCAATCATGCCGTCGCAGATTTTCAGATAGACATCAATCTGGTCGCCGCACAGCGGATTATTGCCGTGGGCGAACCCGTCGGGATCGTCCATCTTGCGAAAATTGCGCGGGTTCTTGTTATGGTCGAGAATGACCTCCTGATAAAGCTCTCTCAAATTCTGCATCGGCACCCCTTTCGTGCACATTTAATTAACCGCGAAGGAACGCAGAGAACGCAAAAAAAACATTCCACACAACCCTCTTTGCGTTCCTTGCGTTCTTTTGCGGTTAATACAATTCATCATTGAAACATCTCAATGGTTTTACTGATGGCGTCGGCCAGCACGTCGATTTCCTGAAACGTGTTATACATGGCAAATGAAGCACGCGCGGTGGCCGGCACGCCGTAGCGCGCCATGACCGGCTGCGCGCAGTGATGGCCGGCGCGAACCGCCACGCCTTGCCCATCAAGCAGGGTGCCGATGTCGTGCGGATGAATGCCGTCGAGCACGAATGAAATCAAACCGGCCTTCTGGTCGGCCTCGCCGATGAGGCGCAGGCCGGCGATGCTTTTGAGCTTTGTAGTGGCATATTCCAGCAGACCGTGCTCATGCGCGGCAATGGCGCCGAGCCCGGTTTTCCGCACATAGTCGATGGCGGCCCCGAGCCCGACGACGCCGGCAATGTTGGGCGTACCCGCCTCAAACTTGTAGGGCAGCTGGTTGTAGGTCGTCTTTTCAAAGCTGACAGTAAGGATCATATCGCCGCCGCCCTGATACGGCGGCATTTCGTTGAGCAGCGCTTCCTTCCCATAAAGCACGCCGACGCCGGTCGGGCCATAAAGCTTGTGGCCGGAGAAGGCGTAAAAGTCGACATCCAGCGCCTGCACATCAACCGGAACATGCGGTGCCGCCTGCGCGCCGTCGACCAGCACCGGCACACCAACCGCATGCGCCATATCGATGATCTGCTTCACCGGATTAACCGTTCCGAGCGCATTGGAAACATGCACCACCGAAACGAGCTTTGTATTTTCGGAAAGCAGATCGGCAAAGCGATCCATCTCCACCTCGCCCTTATCAGAAATCGGCACCACCTTGAGCTGCGCGCCGGTCTGCTCGCAGACGAGCTGCCACGGCACAATGTTGGAATGGTGCTCCATGTGGGTGATCAGGATTTCGTCGCCTTGCCACAGGCGCGGACGCGCATAGCTCTGCGCCACCAGATTGATCGACTCGGTCGTGCCGCGCGTAAAGATCACCTCGTGCATGCAGTCCGCATTAATGAATCCGCGCACCTTGGCGCGCGCTTCGTCATATAGCCGGGTCGACTCCTGGCTGAGCGTATGCACGCCGCGATGCACATTGGCATAGTGCTTTTCGTAGAGTTCCCTTTCGGCATTAATCACCTGCAGCGGGCGCTGGGTCGAGGCCGCGTTGTCAAGATAGACCAGCGGCTTGCCAAAAATTTCGCGCTCCAGAATCGGAAAATCATTCCGGATCGAAACCACATCATATTGAGCAACATTGCTCATTGCGCCACCTCATCAAGCCACTTGTGAACCAATCCTTCAATATACCTCTTTGCACTCCCGCATCGCACTTCATCAAGCACCTCGTTCGCAAAGGCAAAGGTGAGCATCGCATAGCCAGTCTTTGGCTCAATGCCGCGGGTCTGCAGATAATAGAGCGCTTCGTCGTCGAGCTGCCCGACGGTTGCGCCGTGCGTACACTTCACATCATCGGCATAGATTTCGAGTTGCGGCAGCGTATTGACCTTGGCGGCGCGCGAAAGCAGCAGACTCTTGTTGTTCTGCACCGCATCGGTTTCCTGTGCATCCTGCTGAACCAGAATACGCCCGCAAAAAACGGCGTGCGCCTTATCGTCGAGAATGCCCTTATAGAGTTCGTGGCTGTTACACTTGGGCACCGCGTGATCCATGAACAAATGCGTATCAAAATGCTGCCGCTCTTTCAGCAAATAAAGTCCGTTACAGATCGCTTCACCGCGCTCCCCCGCCAACTTCCCGCGGATATCGTTGCGGCCCAGTGCTGCCCCGAAGGTGACTGCGTGATTACGGAACTCGGCATCGGCATCCAGACACGCTTCCAGCGTCTGAAAATGGAAGGCCGATTCGCTTTCACGCTGAACCTTGTAATGATCCACCACGGCCCACTCGGCCGCAAACACCTCGGTCACAACATTAGTCCAATAGGTTGCACCGGCACTGCCGACATATTCCTCCACAATGGTAACTTTTGCGTTTTTGCCCACCGAAATAAAGTTCCGCAAGTGGAAGGCCGCGCCGTCGGCATCGGCCAGAAAGACCAGCTGAATCGGTGCTTCGAGCTCAACCCCCTCTTTCACATCGACAAATGCGCCGTCGGAAAAATAGGCGGTATTCGCCGCAACGAACGCGCTTTGCGTATCGGCCAGCGTTCCGATGCGTTCATCCACCAGATCCATGATCGAGCCGATGCAGACGCCGGCCGGCAAATCATCGAAACTCGACTTTTCGCGCGACAGCTTTCCGTTTTCAAAAACCACCGTAATTTTATCGAGCGGCTGAAAATCGACTTCCGCCGGTTTCCATGCGGCGGAAAACTCGGCGTTGGCCACCGGCGACACATCGGTAAAGCGCCACAGCTCCTCCTTCGTGGTCGGGAAGCCGTTGGCCACAAAATCGGCCGCGGCTTTTTCGCGTAGTTGCTTGAGATCCATTTTACGGCCCTTCTTCGCCCACCCAGGAGGCATAGCCTTCGTTTTCCAGTTCGAGCGCCAGTTCCTTGCCGCCCGACTTCACGATCTTACCGTGAACGAGCACATGGACAAAGTCCGGCACAATATAGTCAAGCAGGCGCTGATAGTGTGTAATCACGAGAAACCCGCGATCCGGGCTGCGCAATGCGTTCACGCCGTCGGAAACAATCCGCAGCGCATCGATATCGAGGCCGGAGTCGGTTTCGTCGAGAATACCCAGCTTCGGTTCGAGCATCGCCATCTGGAAAATTTCGTTGCGCTTTTTTTCGCCGCCGGAAAAACCGGAATTGACCGCGCGCTCCAGCAGATCGTCGCGAATCTTCACGATGTTCTTTTTGTCTTCGATCAGATCGAGAAAGTCCATCGCGTCGAGCTGATCCTTGCCCTGATATTTCCGTACCGCGTTGACCGCCGCCTTCAGGAAATACATGTTGCTGATGCCGACGATCTCGACCGGATACTGGAAGGCGAGAAACATACCGGCGCAGGCGCGTTCGTGGGCCGCCAGCTTGTCAATATCCTGACCGTCAAACAACACCTGCCCGGCGGTTTTTTCATAGGCCTCGTTGCCGGCCAGCACGTTCGAGAGCGTGCTCTTGCCCGAGCCGTTCGGGCCCATGATGGCGTGAACCTCGCCCGGTTTAACCGTCAGGTTGATCCCTTTCAGGATCGGCTTATCCGCCACGCTCGCGTGCAGGTCTTTAATTTCAAGCAGTGCCATATTTTCTTCTCCATAAATTTTTCTATCCACCGATTTCTCAGATTTTCAGAATTAATAATCTGTGCGGATCTGTGTCATCTGTGGATTAAAGTTATCCGACCGAACCTTCCAGACTGACGCCGAGCAGCTTCTGCGCTTCGACGGCAAACTCCATCGGCAATTCGCGAAAGACCTCCTTACAGAACCCGTTCACAATCATATTCACCGCCTCCTCCGTATCGAGGCCGCGCTGGTTGCAGTAAAAAATCTGATCCTCGCCAATCTTTGTGGTGGTCGCCTCGTGTTCCACCTGCGCCGTCGGATTGCTTACATCAATATACGGGAAGGTGTGCGCACCGCATCTATCGCCGATCAGCATCGAATCGCACTGCGAAAAGTTGCGCGCGTTTTCCGCGGTTTCCAACACCTTGACCAGGCCGCGATAACTGTTCTGCGCCTTGCCGGCGGAAATGCCTTTCGAAACAATCGTGCTGCTGGTGTTTTTTCCGATATGAATCATCTTGGTGCCGGTGTCGGCCTGTTGCAGATTGTTAGTGACGGCGACCGAATAAAATTCGCCGACGGAATTGTCGCCTTTCAAGATACAGCTCGGATATTTCCAGGTAATCGCCGAACCGGTTTCGACCTGCGTCCACGAAATCTTGGAATTATCGCCGCGACAGTGCCCGCGCTTGGTCACAAAATTATAGATGCCGCCCCTGCCGTCCTTGTCGCCGGGATACCAGTTCTGGACGGTGGAATATTTAATCTGCGCATCCTTGTGCGCCACCAGCTCAACAACCGCCGCATGCAACTGGTTTTCGTCGCGCTGCGGCGCGGTGCAGCCTTCGAGATAGCTGACATAGGCGCCCTCGTCGGCAATCAGCAGCGTGCGTTCAAACTGACCGGTGTTGGCGGCGTTGATGCGAAAATAGGTCGAAAGCTCCATCGGACAGCGCACGCCGGGCGGCACATAACAGAACGAACCGTCGGAAAAGACCGCCGAATTGAGTGTCGCAAAATAGTTGTCCTTAGTCGGCACCACCGAACCGAGATATTTTTTCACAAGGTCCGGATGCTCCTGCACCGCTTCGGAGAACGAGCAGAAAATAATGCCCATCTCCTCGAGCTTACCCTTAAAGGTGGTCGCCACGGAAACCGAGTCAAAGACCGCATCAACAGCCACGACACCGGCGAGCACCTCCTGCTCGCGCAGCGGAATGCCCAGCTTTTCGTAGGTTTCAAGCAGTTCCGGATCGACCTCATCGAGACTCTTCGGGCCGTCAACCTTCTGCTTCGGCGCCGAATAATAACTGACCGCCTGATAGTCGATCGGCGGGAATTCCACCTTGGCCCACGTCGGCTCTTCGAGCGTTGTCCAGTGCTGATAGGCTTTAACGCGCCATTCCGTCAGCCAATCCGGCTCGTTCTTGCGGCGGGAAATTTCGCGAACAACCTCCTCGCTCAAGCCGGGCGGCAGGCTGTCGGACTCGATGTCGGTGACGAAACCATACTTATATTCGCCTCCCCCGAGTTCATCGAATGATTTTTCATCTCCAAATTTCATATTGTCCCCATTTGGTGCCATTTGTTGGCAAGTTTAAATCCGGCACAAAAAACGGGTTTCTAGCAACTGCTGGCGGCAATATCGGCCAGAGTAAGACCGCTCAGCGCTCCAATGATCGCACTATTGACCTTTTGCCAGCTTGGGCTGACCGGACAGTTTCGCTGGCATCCCTCCACACTTGAACAATCCGTGATGGCGACCGGCCCTTCAACCGCCTCGATGATTTCGGTCGCCGTAATCTGCTCGGCCGGTCGCGAAAGCGAATAGCCGCCCTTGCTGCCCTGATGCGACTTCAGAATATCGCCCTGCGTCAGAATCTTGAGCACTTTGCTCACCGTCGGGAGCGGAATACCAATGGCTGCGGAGAGATCTTTTGCATTGTGCAGCAAATCCGGCTCCTGCTTGGCCATGTGCGCCAACAGGATAAATCCGTAGTCCGTAATTTTAGTGATTCTCAGCATATCAATCTCTCCCGAATACCAGACCTATTTGGTCTTAATTCGCCAATAAACTATCAGAAGGTTAGAAGTGAGCAAGCCTTTTGTTTCAGATTTGGTGCTATTTGATGCGGAAACTGGAGGCTGGCCCACCCTTTTCAGATTTCAAGCTTCCAGGTTCAGGTCTCACATTTCGGACTTCTTTGCCTCATCCCAGAAAGCATCGAGCTCTTCGAGGGTGAAATCCTTAAAATCCCGGCCGCGGGCGTGAACCTGTTCCTCCACCGACTGGAAGCGGCGGACAAATTTTTTGACGTTATGGTTCAGCAGCTCTTCGGGATTGTGCCCCAGAAAACGGCTGACATTGACGACGGAAAAGAGCAAGTCGCCGAGCTCGGCGCGGATATCCTCTTCATGGTTGCGATTGATCGCCTCTTTGACCTCTTCGATCTCTTCGTGGAGTTTGTCGAAGACATCATCAATGTGCTTCCAGTCAAAGCCGGCGCGCGCCGCACGCTTCTGAACCTGATGCGCCTTCTGCAGGGCGGGCAAATGTTTCGGAATACCGGAGACGATCGAGGCCGGCTTGTCCGCTTCCGCCTTTTCAGCCTTCTTAATGGCATCCCAATTCTGCAGCACCTCGCCGGTGTCGGAAACCTGCACCTCGCCGAAAACATGCGGATGGCGCCGCTCCAGCTTTTCGACAATGGCATTGGCGACATCGGAAAATTCAAAATGGCCGTTTTCCTCGCAGATCTGCGAATGGAATACCACCTGCAGCAGCAGGTCGCCGAGCTCCTCTTCCAGATGGGAGACATTGCCGCTTTCGATGGCATCAATCACCTCGTACGCCTCTTCAATCAGATCCGACTTCAAAGACTCATGGGTCTGCTCCCGATCCCACGGGCAGCCGTCCGGGGCGCGCAGCCGCCGCATCACTTCCAGTAACCGCTCAATCGATTCGCCTGCTTTAACCATTTTTTCTCCTATCGACAAAAAAGGGCGTTCCACAACCGGAACGCCCCGAACCCCAACAAGCTGTTTTACATGCGCAGCGTAAGATCGAGCATGGTGTCCGGCTTTTCATCTTCCAGCGAATCGAGCACCAGCTTGGCGCCACTGTAATCCTGGAAAGCGGTATATTCGTCCGGAACGGCAATGCAGGCTGCGCCGGCGGTCAGAGCGCCCTTGCAGGCCACCTGCGAGGAAACCACGGCCACGAGCGTGGCATTCTCTTTGCCGCACTGCTTGAGCATCTTCAGCCAGTCGTCCGCGCGCGGGAAGGAATCCTTCACCTCTTCCGGGATGATCAGCTCCACGCCCAGAGCGTCGAGTCCGAGCGTCGTCATCAGTTTTTTGGCAACATCTTCGGGCAGGGCCGTAAAGGTTACCACCGGAATACCGCGCTTCTGCGTGGCCTTGATCAGCTTTTCAAGCCCCTTGTCCAGTTCGGCATCGCTTTCGCAATAGGCCAGAACCGCCTTATTGACTTCCGCAACGGCCTTTTCAATGGCATCCGTCTTTTTGCCGGCACGCTCGAGAACATCGGTAACAGCCGCACGCGACAGCGGCGACATGCCGGAACGGGAAAAGAGAACCGGAGAGAGCTCAACCCCCTTGGTAGAGACCGCACTCTGGATCGACTCAAACTCCACGGCGCGCTTTTTGGCGGCAACATACTCGAGTTCAAAAATCAGGGCGTGGGTTGTGTTCATCTGTACATCTGCGTTACTCATAAATTGAATGCTCCTTCTACCAGCTTCGTTTTCTGAAAAATGAGCGCGTAGTGTATGGAGCTTACCCGACAAGGTCAAGCCCTCTATTTTCGCCCGCAAAACCCTCATTTTCAACCCACACAAACAATTCCATAACATTAAATGTTGCAAGGGAGCGTCGCGACATGGATGATATGCCGAATTTTGGAAAAACCATATCGCAGAACTGTGTAATTTTACGGAAATTATGATGAAAAAAGCAATTATTGCATTAGAAGACGGTACCTGCTTCGAAGGCCGGGCCTTCGCCGGCTCCGGCGAATTTTACGGTGAGCTGGTCTTCAACACCTCGATGACCGGCTATCAGGAGATCCTGACCGACCCCTCCTACCATGGCCAGATCGTGACCATGACCTATCCGTTGATCGGCAACTATGGCATTAACGATGAAGACGTTGAATCGCGCGGCATTTTTGCCCAAGGCCTGGTGGTCAGCGAATGCTCGCGCATTCATTCCAACTGGCGCGCCACCAAATCGCTGGCCGAATATCTCGAAGAAAACGGCAAGATCGGCGTCGACGACATCGACACGCGCGCCATCACACTGCACATCCGCGACAAAGGCGCCATGAAATGCGTCGTCTCCACCGAAGATTTCGACCAGGAAAGCCTCGTGGCGAAAGCCAAAGCCTCCGACGGACTCGTCGGTCGCGACCTCGCCTCCGAAGTCTCCATCGACGAAAAATATGTCTGGCCCGAAGGCGGCAAAGCGGACGCCGAATACAAAGTGGCCGTCGTCGACTGCGGCATCAAACTCAACCAGCTGCGCATTTTCGAGGATCTCGGCTGCGAATGTACCGTTTATCCGAATAACACCGATGCGGCGGAAATCCTGGCCACCAAGCCGGACGGCATCTTTGTTTCCAATGGCCCGGGCGACCCCGCCGGCGCTCCGGGAACCACCGAGCTGC
>CAZABK010000027.1:0-33993 GCA_964483355.1 uncultured Verrucomicrobiota bacterium
CGCCGCCATCTCACCGACATGGGAATTATCATACTGCACATAATCCATTCCACCGCAGGAGGCGCGCTCCGCCAAAAAGCACCACAAATGCGGAACCCGTTTCAGCACGGCTTCCACCTTCGGATATAAAGCCGGATCGCCGAACAAAAGTACGCCGTCCGCCCGGCGCCGCGCCAGCACCGGCGGAATGATTTCGCCCTTCGGACAGTGCGACAGCACCAGGTCCATCCCCCGCTCTTCAACTCCCTGCATCACGCCATCGAGCAAACGCGCAAACGCGGGCAGCCTGAACATCCGCGTCGGCGGCATGGCCCCAAGCGACAGGAAATCGATCATGCCGGTCTGCACCCCCTTGCGGTCCGCCGGCTTGCGCCCCGGACGCACGGCGCGCGGCACATAACCCACCTCAGCAATCGCCGCCTTCACCCGCTCCACCGTAGCCGGTGCCACATTGCGTTCGCTGTTTATAATTCTTGAGACTGTCGCCACCGAGACATTCGCCTGTTTCGCGACATCATAAATACTTGCCATGTCCTGCCTCTGCCCGATCACTCTGTTGAAATAAAAATTCAATATAGGAGCGCCGGCAGCAGCATTCAAGAGCGATCTTCCCGTGAACAAAAAAGGGGGCGATGAATTAGACCCTCTTCCGGTTTATTTGCCGTTCCAGTTGAACGTGGCGCCTTGGGCCAGGGTCACCGTTCTTTCGGAGCTTCCATGCCGCAGCTTGAGCGGGTTGCCGTTGAGGGAGCGAATGGTTGCTTTCTTGAGCTTTCCGCCTTTCCATTCAATGTCCACTTCAAAGCCGCCGCGTGCACGCAGACCTTTAACCGAACCCTCTTTCCAGACGGACGGAAGCGCCGGCAGAATGTCGAGTGCGCCGTCGTGGCTCTGCAGCAGCATTTCTGCGAAGGCGGCTGTTCCACCGAAATTACCGTCGATCTGGAACGGCGGATGATAATCGAACAGATTGTTCATGGTTCCCTTGGTCAGCAGGTTGTTCAGCAGCACATAGGCGTGGTCGCCGTTGTGGAAGCGCGCCCAGAAGTTCACCTTCCACGCCATACTCCAGCCCGTGCCGCGGTCGCCGCGGGTTTCCAGCGACTTGCGGGCGGCTTCATAGAGCTCCGGCGTCGCGGTTTTGGTAATCTGCGTTCCGGGGTGCACTCCGTACAGGTGAGATGTATGGCGATGGTCCACATCGTTTTCTTCGTAATCTTCGATCCACTCCTGCAGGCGGCCGGTTTTTTCGCTGATCTGCAGCGGCGCAAGATTCGCCAGCGTGTCCTGAAGTTTGACAATAAACTCCGCATCGAGCTGCCCCGACGGATCGAGGACGCGGTTGGCCTCCATGACCCCGGTGAACAGGTCATGAATAATCTGCAGGTCCATCGTCGCGGCATAGGTAAAGTCGGTCTTGGAACCGTCCGGCAGGATGAAATAGTTTTCCGGCGAGTGCGACGGCGCGCTGACCAGCTTGCCGGCAGCCGGCGTTCCATCCGGAGCCACAATCAGGAAATCGAAGAAGAATTCGGCGGCCTCTTTCATCATGGGATAGGCGCGGGTTTTGAGGAAGTCTTTGTCTCCGGTGAAGCGGTAGTGCTCCATCATATCGCGCACAGCCCAGGCGGCACCGAACGGCCAGATGCCGTGGACGCCGTCGGCGGGTGCGGTAAAGCCGTAAATGTCGGACAGATGATGGATAATCCAGCCGTCGGCATCGTAATGCACCCGGGCGGTGTGCCGGCCCGACTCCACCAGGCTCTCGAGATAGTCGAACATCGGCAAATGACATTCCGTCAGGTTGCAGATCTGTGCCGGCCAGTAGTTCATCTGAAAGTTAATATTAAAATGGTAGTCGCTGTTAAAGGGCGCACGAATGGATTGGCACCAGACGCCCTGCAGGTTCGCCGGCAGACAGCCGGGACGGGAGCTGCCGATCAGCATGTAGCGACCGAACTGGAAATAGAGCACCTCCAGCTGCGGATCAAATTCACCATCCTTGATGGCCTGCATGCGCTCGTCGGTCGGCTTTTGGGTCGCATCGGTCGTTCCCAGATCCAGTTTCACGCGATTAAACAGCGCCTGATGATCAGTAATATGATCCGCGCGCAGCTGCTCGTAGGGTTTACGTCCAATGGCTTTCAGATAGTTTTCGCATCGTGCAGTGGCGTCGCCCGAAATATCCTTCGCATTGTTATAGCTTGTGGCACCGACAATCAGCAACGTCACTTCATTGGCGTTGGAGACTTCGAGTTTTCCGTCTTGGGAAACCACGCGACCGCCTTTCACCTGCGGAAAAAGCTGCGCTTCATAATCAATGCCCAGTTTGCCGCGCAGCATAACGCGGTTGCCTGTGCCCGACGTCATGGTGGCGTTCTCGCGCGAAAATTCGGCCGTGAAGTTAATCTTACCCAGACGGTTGGCCTTAAGGTTGATCACGATCGCCTGGTCCGGCGCGCTCACAAAAACTTCACGCACATATTCTACACCATCCACCGTGTACTGCGTACGGCTGATGGCGGTGGTCAGATCCAGATCCCGGCGATATCCGGAGACCTTATCCGTTTCAGGAAAATAGAGGAATAGATCGCCCAGCGTCTGGTAGGACTTAATCTTATACGGACTACCCATCATCTTGCGCTTGGCCAGACTCTTTGCCTCATTGTTTTTGCCTTCGAACAGCAGGCGTCGCACCTCCGGCAGCGCCTTGAGCGCCTCCGGATTGGTGTAATCGGTCGGAACTCCGTCCCACAGTGTTTCCTCATTCAGCTGGATGCGTTCGTGGTTGATACCGCCAAAGACCATGGCACCCAGCCGACCGTTGCCCACCGGCAGCGCCTCGCTTTCCCACATCGTCGCGGGTTTGCGGTACCACAGCGTTAGCGGCTCTTTCGGAGCCGGAGCATCTTTTGAGAATTGATAATCAACACTCGGGTTATTCGGCTCATCGGGCTGTTTCGGCCAGCCTAATGCCGTGCCTGTTGAAATGATGAGTGCTCCAAGCACCGGTGTTAGAAGTCTGGTTTTCATCGTGTATCCTTTTACTGCGCACCCTGACTGCAGGCTACGGTACAATCTCTACTGTAATTTTATAGAATCCGGCCTCTTCGGCGGCCCGTTCGGTATCCATATACGATCCCCCAACCACATTGCTTTGAATCAGGGAAAATTCATCAAACAGATTACTCGACCAGTAGACGTTGTAGAGGCGGCCACTGACAACATTCCAGGAAAGGCTGTTGCTGCCTCCCGCACTGAAAGCCGACAGGTCGAATGCGTCCTGAACGGTCGGGTCGGTTCCGGCAATGTACTCCTCCCAGCTGAGCATACCGTCGCCGTCCGTATCGAGCTCATCATCCTCAACCGTCAGATCGTAGTCTTCCAGCCATGCGGTCGGTGTTCCGTTGGCGGTCTCGCTCGGAGTGACGGAAGCGACTTCAAAATCCCGGAAGGTCATTTTGGCATTGGCCCCGAAGAAAATGTGGATGTTATTGGTATCCGTCAGGAAGCTGTCGATGGACACCTCGTCCGTCGTGATGTCGATATCGCTGAAGCGTCCGCCGCTCCAGTTATCGATCTCGAAGAAGACGGTTTTCTTCAGATGATTATAGGTCATATAGATGTCATAGCCCGGATCGCCCTGCCATAAACCCGTATTGACGACCGTGCTGCCGTTGCGCTTCACACTGACCTTGGAGCTGGACTTACCGGAACACCATGAAACATAGACGCTCTGCCCATTCTGCGGTTCATTGTGGTAGCTCACTTTCGGGGTCGGATCGCCCAGCCCGAAGAAGATATAGGGCTTCGTCGAAGCCGGTGCTTCAACGGCAACATGCGCCCGCCAGGATTTCCCGGCATAATTGGAGAATACCGTCCCCATATAGCTACGGGCGGTATCATCGTCCGCCAAGACCCAATCCAGAATCGCACCTCCCTGCAACTCGGTATTCAGCGATCCATCCTGCGCCAGTGCATAGTCATTGGTGAACGACCAGACGCTGTTGCTGTGCGAAGAGATATACTGGTCGAAATCCACGGCTACGCTGGTCGCATCCGTCAGATCATTGGTAAAGAACTGCGTTACCGTTTGCGGAGGTGCTTCTCCGGTCGAAGCCATCAATTCAGCAGAGTTAGTGCTTTCCTGACCGTCGATAATTGCACTCACAACATAATAATAGTCAGTACCCAGCGTCACTTCGGTGTCATAGTGGTATGGGTCCAGGAGGGTCACCAGCTCGGTGTACGGCCCGCCGCTGACCAGCGAACGTTTCAGGATATAATCCGTTGCACCGGGTACGGCTGGCCAGTAGATAAGCAGTTCAGAGGGCGAAGACACATAAGCCTCTAGGTTGTCCGGAGCAACATTGGTGTTACTGAACTCAAACCAGTTGACGTCAAAAAGGCCACTGCCTGTCACGCCGCCAGCGGTTGTTTCAACATACTTCAGGTAGACCGAATAGGTTCCCGAAACCGTCGAAACGGCCGTCTCAACCGTTTCCCAGTTTCGATCCGTGGAGCCGGTGTAGGGTACATCCACCGAGCCGATTAAGGAGCCGTCGAGGGCGTCCTGATAGATATCGATCCGTCCTGTTCCGTTGGTTGGATGCAGCCCCGAGGCGACACGTGCCCGGAATACACTGCCCGCACTGACCTGCATATTATCGTATCGAGTCCATTCGCCATCACTGATGTAGCCGACCTTATCGCCACCGCACCAATCTGAGCAGCCGCCCACGGCCCGGGCATTTCCGCCCCGACCGTTATAATTCTCCGCCTCAATATAATTTGCTCGATAATGGAAGGTATCCTCCGGAGAGAGCGCACTTTCACCGTGGGCATTGACGGCACTCACCGCATAGAAATAACGAACATTTTCAGCCACATTGGTATCCACAAAACTGGTTCCGGTCTCCTGGCTCAGCAACGTGTACGGGCCACCGCGCACTGTGCTCCGCCAGATCTTGTAGCTGTCGGCCTCGAACGACTCCAGCCAGCGCAGCGGCACTTCCGTGCCGCCGGGCGACGCATAGATCGCCAATGGCGCTTCCGGCACCTCCGCCGCCTCGCCGCCGTCGCCGCCGGTGATCCGGACATCGGTGAAGGTGGCGGTCGCGGTTGAGCTGTACTGATCCGAACTGACTGCCAGCCCGAAATAGGCCGTATCTGCAAGGCCGGCATAATCGGCAACCCCTGCAGTACTCCAGCTGGCTCCGTCCGGCGAGGTAAAGAGCGTAATCCGCTCACCGATCCGCTCAATCTTCAGCCAATAAGGCATTCTCGGCTGGGGCTGGTTGGGCTTTCCATGATCATCCGCACTATGACTGCTGGCCGACTGACCGCGATACCAGGTCTGCAGTTCATCGTCGACGTCTTCGGCCGTGATAACCACCGCCGCCATGGTGTCATTGTTATCAATGCTTTCAGTAAATACCAGTCCAGCACGGGCATCGGTAGCTGATCCCCCTGATATACCGGTCAGCTGAGCAATGATGGTGGCATCCCCCGTTACCGGCAGACAGGAAAAACGGTAGTCGGGATCTGAGCTGTAATACATTCTCGTTCCCCTGCCGGAAACCGACCAGATGCCGGAACTGTAAGACTGATTGCCGGACGTGCAGTCGCCCATATTCACGCCGTTCAGGCTGGTCACCGAAGCAACAGGCGCCGGTTCTGTCAAGGCCGCGGGAATTGTTGCAGTCGATGAATCTGCAACTTTCAGGTAATGAAACGACTCTTCGTCCTGCTCAAAGCAGGAGAGATATTTTTCCAGATATGGCGCACTCAGGCCTTTGCGGACCACATAGGCCGCATGAAGAATATTGAACGATCCCGGTCCGTGAAAATAAGTGGCATTCGTATCGGCCAGAGAATTGTTGTCGGGGTAGATATCATACACGGTGCCCGCCGTAACAAACGGCGTGTCAAAGCCCATCGCAACCCGGGAATAATATTCCCCGGCCGCCAGCAGGCGGTTGTCATGCTCCGCAAAAACATCTACGCCCTGTTTCCAGAAGGCTTCTGCAATCCAGGCCAGAAGCTGCAGCTGACCGTGCGAATGGGAATCGCGGCCGCTATCGCCCAGCTGACCATTGCACAGACTATCCATCAAAGCGCCGGCCGGCCCCGCCCGGAACGCCTCAAGACACTGGTTAAATTTCACTTCATCATCATTAAAAATGGCGACCCCGACCGCAGGGGTCAGGTTAGCCGCACCCTGGTTCGCCGACCGCAGCGGACCGGGAACGGGAATGTGGTCGGAATCCCACCACACCGTCTCAAAGTAGTCCTTGCAGATTTCCGTATCTTCGGCCGTCCAGCCCAGCCAGGTGCCGCGCAGAATATCCGCTCCTTCGAAAACACGCCAGGCGTTGTAACCCATTTCCAGATAGGTCTCACCGGAATTAAACAAGGTGTGGTTGGTCGCCCAGCTGATCAGGATATCGCGCCCCCTCTGGGCATAGGCCTCGTCCTCGGTAAAATACCACATGCGGGCCAGACAATGAATCGCCTCCATGTCGGATTCCCAATCCTTACCGCTTCCATCATTATCTGCCCCCGGCTTGGTGTGGGAGACCGTTTGCCATGGACCGCGCATGACATAGTTGGTTGAAGAGTGCGAGTCGGACAACAGGTCCGCATAGCCGGTCGCCCAGGGTTCAACGGTCAGGTTCGCCTTGACCGCATCCAGGTCCTCGACCGTCAGCGGAATTCCCGGGTGGACACACTTAAAAGTCTCCTTCACATAAAAATCGCCGAAGGTCACCTTGGCATTGGCGCCGAAGAAGATGTGCACATCGTTGGTATCCGAGAAACAGCCGTCAACCGAAAGCGTTCCCGTATCCACATTAACACCGCTGAACCGTCCCCCGTTCCAGTTATCGACTTTAAACTGAACCGTTTTATCGATGTGGTTGTAGAGCATATAAATATCATACCCCGGATCGCCCTGCCATAAACCGGTGTTCGTTGCCACACTTCCGTTGCAGATCACCGAAACCTTTGAACTGGGCTGCCCGGAACGCCAGTACACATAGGTGCTGTCCCCGTTCCGGGGCTCATTATTCTGCGACTCGTTCGGTGTCGGATCGCCCATGCCGAAGAAAATGTACGGCTTCGTCGAAGACGGTGCTTCGACCGCAATATGCGCCGTCCAGGATTTATCCAGCCAGTCAGTCGAAATCGTCCCGAGATAACTGCGGGCGGTATCATCGTCGCTGGTCACCCAATCCAGCACCGCGCCGCCCTGCAGTTCGGTGTTTAGCGAACCGTCCTGCGCCACTGCATAGTCATTCGTATACGACCAGACGCTGTTTTCCGCTGAGGAAACATACTCGTTAAAATCCGTCGCCACGCTCGCCGCGTCTGTCAGCTCATTCGTAAACCAGTTCGCGAACGCGGTTCCATTCAGGCAGGCCAGCGCCAACCCCCCAACAATCCATTTGCAACCTGTCTTTTGATCCATTTAAACCCTCCACTATTTGCAAGCGCCGACTCGGCGACATGGGAACTAAGAAACTTATCGAAAAACCAACGATTCCCCAACCCAGCTTTGCTGTAACCTGTTACAATCTGAATTTTTCACCATGGAGTACACCGAAGTCCCAGCGCGGCGCAGCCGCCAACGGTTCCAACCCATGGCAACCAAACCGACTCTCCCCCCTCTCAGGCGAAGCGAGAGAGGCTGGCGCGAAGCGGCGGCAACGGAACGAAGTGCAGTGGCAAACCCTGGAAAAACGGCGACGGCCCGAAGGCCGCCGCCGAGCGGTGCGGAGATGAAATTCGGGTTATTCCACGCCGACTTCGAAGAACATCGAACTTGCGTTGCTCACGTCGGTGGTGTGCGAGGTTTCGCCCGCTTCACCGATAATACCGGATACGACCGTCCCCTTATTCGGATACATCAGGCTGGAGTTGGTGATGATGCTGTAGCTTTTCCCGGCGATAGACAGCCAGGTGACAACCGGTCCACCTTCCGTATCTGTGACCGAATTCACCTTCAGCACAGAGGCGGCATTGGTCGGGTTGGTTCCCGCCAGATATTCCTCCCAGCCCAGCAGGCCGTCGCCATCCGTGTCGGCCACATCTGCAGCTTCATAATCGCCTCCGAATTCAGTATCTACATTATAATAGAAATCCAGCCAGCTGTGCATCGTGCCGTTCGCTGTGGCCTGAATATTTTCCGTGGTAATGATGTCCAGTTCGGCCAGGAAATATAGCGGCCGGGCATCCGGATTTTCTGCACGACCTTTAACGCGCACATACCGGAACGACTCCGAGTTCGTAACCGTCAGCGAATTAACCGTCGGATAGGCGGCAGCATTTGTAGGAATGGTTCCCAGAATAACAACATTAGTCGTGAAGTCCGGATCATTACAGGCTTCAAACGTGGCGTTCGAACCGTATGCAAGAGAACGCCAGCTCCAGTTTCTGAACACATAGTCGATTTGCACCACCTGCTGAGCCTCGCCAAAGTCCACACCGGTCCAGCTGCCGGACGTCGTCGTGTCGGCGAACGTAGTGTCATCACCGTCGAACAGGTTGTCCATATCCAACTCGTCGCCAAGACCATACGAAGAGGAAGGCCCGATAATATCATAAGGAAAGCCTTTACCTTGCGCGGCGGCGGAATCACTACTGCCTCCGAAGGCGTTGGTGGCGGAGACCACATAGTGGTAGAGCTCATTGGTTTCAAGCGCCGTATCCAGATAACTCAACTCCGTCACGCCCGTGGCAATCGTCACATAATTCGATCCGCCGTCCAACATGCGCTTCACGTCATAGGCAGTAGCACCACCGGCCACATCCCATTTCACCTCAACCGCCATATTGCTGATGACGGTATAGACCCCGGAAGGTGTACCCGGAGGCGTTTCCGCATCATTCTCATGAATATAAAAATCGCGGAAGGTGACCTTGGCATTGGCGCCGAAAAAGATATGCACCACGTTGGTATCGGAGAAATAGCCGTCGACTAAAACCTCACCTGTATCAATATCGATGTCGCTGAAGCGGCCGCCGTTCCAGTTGTCGATTTCAAACTTCACCGTTCCGTTGATGTGGTTGTAGGTCATGTAGATGTCATACCCCGGATCGCCCTGCCAGGACCCCGTATTCACGACCGTGGTCCGGTTGCGCTTCACGGAGACCTTTGATTTCGAGTTTCCGGAACACCACGAAACATACGTGCTGTTCCCCAGCTGGGGTTCATTGTGATAAGCTTCTCTCGGCGTCGGATCGCCCAGTCCAAAATAGATGTAGGGTTTTGTCGAAGACGGCGCCTCAATGGCGACATGAGCGGTCCAGGACTTGCCCAGCCAGTTGGAAGTAATCGTGCCGACATAACTGCGGGCGGTGTCGTCATCCGTTGTCACCCAATCCAGCACCGCCCCGCCCTGCAGGACGGTATTGGTTGAGCCATCCTGCGCCAGCGCATAGTCGTTGGTGTAGGACCAGACACTGTTGGACTGCGAACCAATCCACACATTAAAGTTCGACGCCACGGCCGCCGCATCGGTCAGGTCGTTGGTGAAAAACTGCGCCATCGCCGGTTGGGCGAATGCATACACCAGCACCATCGTTCCCAGTGTTGATATGAGTCTCTTTGTTTTCATAGCTACCCCTTTCATTTTTGTATCCTTAAACGCCCCCCATTGAGGCTCCTCCCGAATCGTCCTTCGGCCATCAAGCCTATTCCGATTCAATTCGTTTTTTTATCGCTTAAAAGATCGACCGCAAAGGCGCGCGCCGTGAAACCTGTTACATGCTCGATGTTCTAGTTAAAATACACTTGAAAACGAATGACACTAAATTAAGAGGGAAGGGATTTTTAGTCGACATAGCTCTATGCACGAAGGGCCAGCGGCCTGTGAAACTGTTGGCGTATCGCCCGCATCCTTCGGGACATGGCAAGCCGCCAGGATGGCGGCGGCACTTATGTATCGTAGGCGGCTCGCCTTCTCTTTGAACAGTATAATATTTGCTTAGCTTAGTGCCATTCCACTCGAAAGCCCGTCTACTTAACATACAGGCGAAAGAAACGCTTCGGGGAGTTTGTCACAGAAACCTCCCATTCGAGCATAGATCCGTCGCCCGCTTCTGCATCCCCCAACGGCAGCCAATAGGTGTCGGACAGTGAATCTTTATAGGTGAGGTAATAATCACGCCCGAGAGCTGTTTCGACTCTCAGGCTCAATCCATCTCCCGTCAGTGAGGGACCGGCTCCAAAGAACGGAAGCGCGTTGACGTTGAGCGTGAAAGTGACCGAATCATCCAGCGCCGGCGAGCCATCGTCAGTGACGCGGATCGTGGTTTCCCACGTACCGACCGCCGAGCTGGCGGGAACCGTCCAGGAAAAGGTCCCGCCGGACGTGATGGACGCGCCGGACGGCGCACCGGAATCCAGCGAGAAGGTCAAGGTTTGAAAGGTGCTTTGCCCGTCGACGGCTTCGGCGGTGAAGGAGACGGTTTCGCCGGGGAACAGCTCCATGTCCGCAATATTGCCCAGAACAGGCGCCGTATTAACGACCTCGTTCGAGGCTCCCGGCGTGGATTCCATGATCGAAACTGCGTCGCCGCCGTCCGGCATGCGGCCTTCGCTTTGGTCGATGCTCTGCTCGCCAAAGATAACACTGTCGATCACACTGCCGTCCGAAGCAACGAGCGCGACGGTTTCCCCGTTTTTGGAAAGGGCAAAGTTAACGTGCAGCGCAATGTCGTCGGCATCGTTCTGCTCCTCTTCTTTGTCGGCCAAAACCACAAGGAAGCCGTTGGCGGGAATGGTATATTTTCCACTGTTCGGAACCTCGAACTGATAGGGATCGGTCAAATCATCCGTCAGGAAATAGCCGCCCAGATCGATGGCTTCATCGCCGGGATTATAAATCTCGAACCAATCTTCATAGTCGCCGTCAGCCGCGTCTGCAAATGCCGAATCGTTGTCGGCCATCCATTCATTGATGCACGCATCCAGCGGCGCCGACTGGTTGGTGTTGGCGGCACCGGGCGTGGCGGCATACATGGCGATGCGCGAACATGGATTACCGTCCGGATAATTGCCGTAGCTCCAGTCCGCAGCGACCGTTCCATAGCTTAGATAATCAATCATTTCGGGCGTTCCGTCGATATCGCGGGAAAGCGCAACACTTCCATTGCTCAGCGTACCGGCACCTAATTCGATTTGAACGAATCCGCCCGGAGCAATCGACGATGACGCAGTTACAGTCCATTTGCCCAGATCGTTATAGTCATCGCTCAACGCATATCCGCTCAGATCCAGTGCGCTGGTTCCGGCATTATAAAGTTCAACCCAAGGTGCCGCGCTGACCGGAGATGGCATGACTTCGTTGAGCCACAGATCAAGAATGTCGGCGTTTGAATAACTGACGTTGTTGGCGGCGCCGGACGTGGTGACCTGCGTAGCGAGAGCCGAGTAATCGGTCGCCACGCTCATATCAAAAGCCACGTCACTGCTTTTGGTGGAGGTCTGGTGCAGCTCGACAGCAATCACATGCGTGCCCGGCTGCAGGTCCACTTCGATGGAGACCGGCCCCTCCTCCGTGGCATTATTTACATACGAGGTTGTCGTCGTCGTGTAGGTTGGGGTGCCATCGGGCATCCGCAGGCGATAAATCTCCTCTCCGTCCAGATAGACCACCAACCCATCATCCACCATCGTGGTCAACACGAGCGAGGCTCCGCCCTGCCCCGTAAAATTGATCTCCTTGCGGAAATAGTAGGTGATGGTTCCCAGCGTCAGCGGCGTCTGGATCGGATGCGGCAGCGTTGATGTCTCGTAGCCGAATGCCGCTAATCCGGTTGCCCAGGCCGAGTCGTCATAGTCGGACTCCTGCCAGCCCGTTCCATCCATATCCACCTCCTGGACATAACTCCAGGTTTCTCCCCAGTCGATCAGGGTTTCTCCGTCCGGCGGATCGGCCAGACCGTCGGCGACCGCCCACAGCGCGGCACGCCGGTTGTCCTGGGCCGCGTCCATCAACTGCAGCGAGGAGCCGGCAGGCGGTACGGGCCAAGGGGCCTCGGTTTCATAACGAACCTGATCGACGACCTGCTCCGCGCCGTTGGTTCCGACGGGGCGGTACAGGGTCAGGGTCTCGCCATCCAGATCGAGCGTACCGTCAAAACCATCCACCGTCAGGTAGCTGCCGGGTTCAAGAACGGTGAGCGGAAAGGTGTAGCCCAGGCCGTTCAGCCGCCAGTCTGTCAGATCAAAGGCCGTTGTTGCGGAACGGTTGTAGAGCTCCACAAATTCTTCGCCCGCAATCGTCGGGTTATAATGAATTTCATTGATGACAATGGAATCGGCCGCGTCATCCAGCCCACCGGTCACCGTCACGGAAACGGTGGCCGATGCGTTGGTCACCGGATCTCCATACACATCCAGTCCCTGCAGGTCGAAGGTCGCCGGCGAGGTGTCCACGACCAGATCGATTGACCATTCGGTGACCGAGGTCCAGGTGACGGGATACTCGACCCCATTGAGCGTTATCGAAGCGACATCCACCGGAGCCGTGCCGGTGATGGTCACCAGGTTGCTGCTGATTGAAACGGATGCCGGACTGGTCAGCGCAAAGTCCGCCGTATCTTCTTCGGCCACGCGGGCGAGGATGCCGACGCTTGCTTCTGCCAGCCAATCCTTGATTGATCCGGAGAAGTAAGCCGTATCACCCCCGTCGTAGACGCTCGACCGCGATTCTGAATAGCTGAACGAAGTATCGGGCGACATCGGCGTCAGGTCGTCTGCGACAAATGCATCATAACGCACATCCAGCCACTGTTCCATTTCCGGAGATTGGAAAGGCCCGCCGGCGATTTCCTTATAAGCGCGCAGAGCCATGCGGCGGAAAACCGGGTTTTCATAGACCGCAGTAAGCGTGGTGTCGCTTCCATAGTCGCTGTAATCCGGAAAAAGTCCGCGAGCGGGTCCATAGGAAAGGTTGTTGCCGAACAGGTGGTTCATATCCCAAATCATCAAGGCCCACCGCCCTTTCGTGGGCTTGTACATATACATGTTCTGAGCAATCTGACACCCGAAATGATCGAGATCCCCTACCGCCTTTCGAAGTGCCCAGATGCGCATCCACTCCTCCATATCGGCGACTGCCGACAAGTCGGTGGTCATGTCGTCGGAATTCACCGCCTCCATCAGTGCCAGCACCTCGGTAAAATCGTTACCGCCTGTGTCGCCATAGGCGCGCGGCGTCCAGTTCCAGCGGTAGCGCGGCGCATGGAGCTCTCCGTCCGCATTGGTGTACGCCAACAGTTCGGTTCCGTTCTGACGCTGTTTATTCAGCACCGTGGTGTTGGTCGCGGTCGTCAGGTTGGAATATTCCCACCAGAAATTCGCTTTGTGCAGGCTGCCATCCGCATCATCCGGCCAGTACTGCTCGACAAACTCACTGCCCGGCACCTGAGTATCCTCCATCAGGAAACCGGTCTTGCGGGCCACGCCGTTCACATAAACATTCACGTAGCGCCGATAGAGCCAAGGCAGCTTCAGCTTGCGCGCCACCCAGAAGCCCGCCTGCTCGCGGGTCATGGTTTCATCCTGGAACGGATTGTTGCCCGGGCCATGCAGCTTATTGAAATTATCGGTTCCCAGCAGCTTGTCGTCGAGCGGCATCTCCATGGAGTAGTGGCAGTCGTCTGTGATGCCCGTCCAGCCCTGATGGTACGGACTCCCGGCATAATGGGCGCCGAAGTTATAGATCACGCGACTATCGTTGTAGACAAAGGTTCCCTCGACCGGCTCATTGCTGAGCGCCAGGCGGGTTTCCCAATCGGTGGTGGCGGCCTGCGTAAACCACATGCGGTAGGTGCCGAAACTGCTGACGCGGGTCGCGTCGCCGAAGCGCACGAGGCATTCGCGCATGCGCGAGCTGTTCTCAGGTGTATTGCCCGGAAATACGCGATACTCCGACCCGGCGGAATCATTTGCTGCAATCAGGAAGGCGACCATTGTGTCAGCCGATTGGCCGGGAATGGTCGCACTGTAGATGCCATCTCCAGCGATCTCATCTCCGGATGTGCCGCTGTCGTTCATCACAACTGTGGCATATGTGGCCGCCGGATCCACGCGGTAAGCCAGCAACACGGACGCGATACCGTCGGAATCTTCGGCGCGGGCCGTCACCACCACGTCTTCGTCGGCCGCCGGCACCGCCGGAGTATGCGTCACCTCATCAATAAGCGGCGCGGCATTGGCCACCGCCTGACTGTTCGCCTCTCCCGGCGTCCCGAGATTGGCCGGAACATCGAGTCGCACCGGCGCTTCGAGATAGTTGCCGTGCAGCCGCAGATAAAGCCACGGATAGCCCTTCTGCCATTTGGCTTTGGCGCTGATGGTTGCCGTACTGCCGTCAGCCACCGATGAGGACAAGGCTCCGCTGACCTGGTTTGCGCCGGTATCGCAGCGGGTGCTCGACCGGATATGCAGGCATGATGTTCCGCCATAGCCGTTAGCGTCCAGCGAGGAGCGCTCGAACGATCCGCGCATAACCCAGTCATCCAGACCGCTGTTGAACGTTGAGTTGTTCACATAATTTACGCTATCGGAAACCACCTGCACATCATCGAACAGGCACTCGCCTGCGCCCTGCAGGCCGCCCTCAATCCGGCTGGCCCCGCGGCTTCCGAGCTGCAGCAGTCCCGTCACGGAAATATCGGTCCAGTTCGCTTTGCCTGATTCGTCACTGTCGGCCCATGCGGCCGGGCGGCGCGGATTGGCACGCGGATCAACCCGTTCGAGGCTGCTGCCCCCGCCTTTGGCCCAGACCGGCCACTGGCCGCCGGTTCCATAGGTGATGTCATCCACGATAATATGAATCAGGTTGGTCTCAGGATTGCCCAGATCGGTATAGTCAACGACGGTATCGGGCTTGGAGAGCTTCACGCGGTCGCCGCCATTGCCAAGCCGACCGTTGTAATCGCCAAAGGTATTGGATGCATCGAGCTGTGCATAGTTGATCTGCAGGCGGGCCGCATCGCGGGCGACCACCACATAGCCGCCGGCCGCGATCTGCGCACCATCCGGAAAGTCGAAATCAATCCCGCCACGGAGCCGCCAGCCGCTCAGGTCAACGGATTCCGCCCCCTGGTTGTAGAGCTCCACATACTCATCATCATTGTCGCCGGAGATGGGATCATACATGATTTCATTGATCACCACATCGTCGATGCGCCGCTCGCCGTTGGCGCTGCCCAGTGTGAACGCGGCCATGCGGTGGAACTGATCGCCGCCATCCGGATAGCGGCCGATCGTGATGCCGTTCTCCTGACCGCCAAACTGAACCGCATCAATCATGCGGGTTCCTGCCGCGTTGCGGAAATAGATCGTCTCGCCGCCGGAGTTGAGAGAAAAACCCATCTCAGCCTGATCAAAAATCAGATAGCCGCGGGGCGCGATCACGGCGCCATCGGGGATGGTAAATTTATTGGTCGTCGCGTCATCGGACAGCATGCACCCGGACAAATCGACACTGCCGTTGGAATGGTTGTAAAGCTCGATGGTGTCCAGCTGCGGATCGTCGGTGTGCGCGAGGATTTCATTGATGACGACGTTGCGCAAATCCGCCTCGCCATAGGTTTCTCCCGTTCCCGGGGACCCGCCGACCAGATCGCTCGCCTCCCAGGCCGCCGGATCGTTTTCGCCATAGGACGGCCGTACCAGCACCAATGAATGGCCCGCCCCATTAGCGGCCACAGGCCACGGATCATCGTTGTCATACTCGATTTCAAGGATGATGCCCTCGCAGCTGTTGATCATCCGCAGGGTGCCGGAACGACCCAGCGAATTGCCGCCGGCCGCTTCGCCGTATTCAAACACCTGAACGCCGGACAGGTCCAACGCTGCCTGCAACGCCGCCGCGTCCTTTGCCACCACAAGATACGACAGTCCGTCCAGCATCGTGCCTTCGGGAAACGTGAAATCGATTTCGCCATCCAGGCGATATCCGCCGATTTCCTCCTCGAACGGATTCGAGTTGTAAACTTCGACAAACTCCAGCGCGTTGGTGGCCGCCGGCCGATACATGATTTCCGAAATCACAAACCCGGTTTTGCGCGTGCAGGCCCCCGGTTGCTCAGCAACCACCTGCGCCTTCACAGCATGCCCAACCAGCATTAAAAGACAAAAAGAACACTTAACCCAAACAGACACGGCTTTTATTAACATACGTCCTCCATACTAAATATGATTCATAACACATCAGAGAAATTCCCCGAGAGCCTCAACATGAAACCTGTTACATATCTCTGTTCAATTGAATCATCCGTGATATAGTCAGCAACATTTTAGATCAGACTCATCCACTGAAGGGGCAGTCATTCTATGGAAAACCAAAATAGGCCGGAAAAACGAGTTAGCCTCCGCGACATTGCCACCGAGCTGGGCATTTCCCACGTTACGGTCTCGCGGGCCCTGCGCAATATGCAGAATGTCGCCCCGGAGCTGAAGGCCCGCATTCAGGCCAAAGCCGACGAAATGGGTTATGTGCCCGATCCGATGCTCTCCTCCCTGTCCCGCTACAGCAAAACCGGTGCGAATAAATCAATTCAGGCCGAACTGGCCTGGATCAACGCCTGGGATCCGCCCGAGCGGCTCCGGCAGCACAAAGAGTTCGACCTCTACTGGCAGGGCGCTTTTGAAAACGCAAAGCGCATGGGCTACCATCTTGAGGCATTTAACCTCGCTGACCTTCCGATTCAGCGTCTAAAAAGCATCCTCCGGGCCCGCAATATCCAGGGCATTCTGCTGCCGCCTCTGGGCTCTCCCACAACGCTGCTGGACACATTCAACTGGAGCGACTTTGCTGTCGTCCGTTTCGGAAAGGCCATTCCGCAACCGGAAACGCACTTGGTAAGCAGCGCCCAACTGGAAAACGCCATGCTGGCCTTCGACCGCATGCGCCTGCTCGGCTACAAGCGGATCGGATTTGTCTGTGAATATGCACGGGAGCGATTTTTCGGGTGCGGCTATTCCTGGGCTCAGCGGGAACTGCCGGTCAGTCAGCAACTCCCTCTGCTCACCTGGGATCCGGAAGAATCATTCGGCCAACAGCAGATTGAGTTTCGGCAGTGGCTGGAACAAAACCGGCCGGATGCCATTTTGACAGACAGCTCCAACATCCTGCACATGCTGAAAAATCTCGACTATCGCGTTCCGCACGATATAGCCCTCGCCACAACCACCGTTCATGATACCGAAATCGATGCCGGCATCGACCAGCGGCCCTACGAAATCGGATGGGCCGCCACTCGCATGCTGACCTCCCTCATCAACGAAAAGGCCTTCGGCATCCCCGACTGCCAAAGTGAACTTCTCATCGAAGGCTCCTGGGTCGACGGCTCCATGCTGCCGAAGCGTGATACATTTGCTCCGGCGGGCAAATAGTGTGATTCCGAATTAGGAGTGGAGGGACAGCGTCCTCGCTGTCCGCGGACGATGAGGACATCGTCCCTCCAAATAATCACAACATTTCCGATAGCGCACCTGTCCGTTTCCCGTCAGCGGTCGTGGCGTTCGCCGTAGATGCGCAGTTCGGCCGGCTCGAAGAGGCCGCGGCCGTGCCGCTTGAGGCGCAGGAATCGGAAACGCTCCTCCCGTTGCTGTTCAAACACCTCCACCTTGACCATCTCCGTGGAGCGTGGTGTGGGCTCCGTCAGTTCAACCCATTTTTTCTGATCATTGGAACCGTAGAACACCGTGCCTTCCATCCGCTCGCCAAAGTTCATGCGGCCCTCCATGGCGAAGGCTGAGAACGACGCCTCAAAATCTTCCCCGAAGTCGAAAGTATAGGACTGATCCTTCGGCAGGCCTGAGAGCGGATAGGTGTCGTCGTTGCTGTCGGTCAGCAGGCCGATCGAATCGCCGATATAGGACGGAACCACAATCTTCGGAAAATCGATGCTGCCGTCCGGCAGGCGCGGCGTCAGCACTTCGAGATCGTCGAACGCTTGGCGAAGCATCATCAGCGCCCGCCAGAATACGGCATCGTTCGCCTTCGGGTTTGCGCGGGCCACTTTCCCATAAAGCTGAATACAGTGGTCCAGCGTTTTCTTCACATAGGCCGTGTCGGGATCGTACGACGCCTTGATCGCCTCCATCGCCGTCGAGCGATCCGCCGCGACCGCAATGGTAACCCGGCGGGACGTGATGGTTTTTCCATCGGAAGCCTGCACAACAAAAGAGACTTCCCCCTCTTCCGTCGGCGACCAGCTGAAGGCTCCGGTTCGTGCATTCAGCTCAGCCCCCGCCGGCATGTCCATACTGCGGATCTGCTGCGCGTTATCGGCGGAAAAATCAAGGGCGACCGCCGCACCGACATAGGCATTCAGGCGAAGCGGTTCCGCGCCCCCGGCAAAGACCGGCGGCCGCAGCTGTTTTTCGGGCCTGCGCAGGAACTCCGCGAGATCGACGGTTGTTTCCGCCGGCGCCTTCACATGAACAAAAATAATATCTTCGACGTGCTCAACCGTCGGCATGGTGTAGGTAACATAGCGCCACTGTCCCTGCGTATTCGGCAGCAGCCAGGGTTTGCAAAAACCCTCCATCTCCAGCGTAACAACGCCCGTGGTGCGGATCTTCAGTCCGATCGTTTTGCTCGGCGTCTTGATGCTCAGCAGCGCAATGCGAGCACCGTCTTCCGTCGGCTTAACGCGCAGGAAGGCGTTTCCATTCTCTTCCACAACCTCGGTGTTGCCGAACCCGGTGGACCGCTCCACAATCTTCACCACTTCCGGTTCCTGTACGGTTTCCGGAATCCGGGCCCCTTCGCCTTCGACCTCCGGCGGAATAAAGATCCATTCAAAATCGCCGCTCACCACGCGCTTGGTGAACGATTCATAGAAGTACGGCGCAACCTCGGCCACGTCCTTTCCCTTCTGGTAGGTGAAGTAATAGTAGATATCCCAGTAGCTCAGGTCCCGGATGCGCCCGCGATAGTTGTCGGCGAGCCGGTAATAAATCTGCTGGATCTCGCCGTTCGGGCCGATACTCGACGGCGACGGCGTCCAGGGCGTGTCGTAGCCCAGCATAAAGCGGCTCACATAATCCGCCCCTTTCAGCAGGCGGTTGTCCATAAATTCATACGGCCCGACCGCATTCGCCGCCGTCGAAACCGTACCGCACACCGGATCCACTTTGGTGTCCTGCGCATGCATCAGCCGCGACGTCCGGACGGCAATCTCCATATCGCCGGCGGCATGCGCCTGGTCGCGCCCCATTTCCATCAGCTGCACAAACGGTTCTTCCACCCGCGCGCCGGTCACCGCATTGACCTCCACCTTCCGGAACAGATCCCGAATCGAATAAACCCACCCCTTGTTGGGCGCATCCTTATTGACCGTGAACCACTCCACCCGCTTTTCATAATTCCTGCGGTCGTCGAGGAAGATGTAGCACGCCATCGCCCCGGCATTGGGATAACCGCTCTGGTTCATGAACCAGCCGTTTGAATACATGAAGGTCCTGATGCTCGGATCGATCAGGTTTTTCTTTAAGTTTTCTGTGTCCTGATCCGTCCAGGCCAGCTTGGGTTCGGAGCAATCGGTATAGCGAATCAGCTCGGCGGCCATCACCAGGTATTTCACCGCATACCCTGAATGAATATGGGATGCATTAAAGCTGCTGTACTTGGCCGGATCCATCTGCGACCAAACGCGGATAATGTCCAGTGCATTGTACCGGTAGACCGGCTCGCCGGTAAAATAGTACATCAACGCCTGCCGATAGGCTTTGTCCCCGTCCCCCTGCAGCCGGCGCAGGGTGCTCCGGCTGTTAAACGCATCGTCGTCGGGTTCGTACGAACCTTTGCGCTTCTGGTTCCGGATCAACACATCCTTTGCGGAATGGCTGTGCGCCGCCATTTTATTAAAATGAAACAGCCACGGATCGCGCTTCGCCATGACCTGCGCCCGCGCCGTATCCAGCAGCTCTTTCGTCAGGCCGATGCCCGGATGCCGGAACCCGTTCGAAAACGTCTCCGTAATCTGCACCTTGTCCGTCACTTCGACGGGCTGCTCGTCAGCGACCGCCGAAACGACCGTCAACAAAACCATTCCCAATACAATGTTTGTAAACTTCATTCTAATTCCCTGCATGTTGACAGAATTTATCACTTGCTTCACTAGAGGACACAGAGGCTCAGATCAAAGATATGCGCTGCGCCGGCAGGCGGTAAGCCCGGGCAGGGCGAAAGAGACAGCGGCAAAAATCAAGAAAACGGGTTTCATCAGTTCTCCTTCCATTCATTTTCCGGTATCCAATGCCTGGAAACCAGGCAAACAAACGAACCCTGACTGACGAGATCGAACTTATCGGGGCAGTGACATGAAACCACATAAAACAGCCCCCCGAAATTTACTCAAATGGAGCGCAAACTATCCGTGCAACCCAATGCGTTCAACCCGAAATTCCGACAAAGAGCGGTTATATCAATTTTCTGGCTTCTTCCGCCACGGCGCGACCGAGCTTTCGATGCTCAGAGGCTTCAAAATGAATGCCGTCCAGCGGGCTGCTCTGGATAATGTCGGCGGCGTTGAGGGTGTGGAAGTTCAGCGTTTTGCCGACCGCTTTAAAATGAGCGGCCAGCTGATGCGACTTTTCCTCGCCGCCCTGGAATATATCCTTGAAGGGCGTCGGCTCCAGAGCCGCAGTCGGCGGCGGACAGATCACCAGCACCTCGGGAGTTGGAAAGAACGGCGGCCAGGTGACTTCCCGTACCGACTGCACCAGCCGACCAGCGCTCTCGGCAATATCAAAGGCCGAAACACTGAAACGATATTTCAGATCGTTGGTGCCGAGCATAATGATCACCAGGTCGAGCGGCATATGCGTTTTGAGTGCGGTGTAGAGGTGTTTATAGCCATTCTTGTCGAGTTCGATCGGATCGTCCCAAACGGTGGTGCGGCCGCAAAGTCCCTCTTCAATCACATGGTATCCATTGCCCAGCTCTTTCTGCAGGATGCAGGGCCAGCGCGTGTTTCGGTCAAAACGGGCACCGCCTGCCGGATCCGCGCCCCACGTATTGGAATCCCCGAAACAAAGAATGTTTTTTTCAGCATCCATAAAATTATTCTCCGGCGTCCACAAGTTCACTGGTAATGACCGGAGCATCGGTCTCGTTGATCAATGTAATTTCTGTCGCCTCTTCCGGCAGGATCGGGGTCGCCATTTCGGCGTGGGCCGGCATGCCGTAACCAAGCAGGATCGGCAGACGCGGCGCGGAACCTTCCCCTTCCCAGCGGGTCAGCTTCACGCGGTGGTTGCTGCCGGAAATGGTGGCGAGCGCATGAACGGTGTAGTCTGAGCCCTGCCCGGCCCATTCAAGTTCCACATCGGCATTACTGCCGCGCCAGAGATAGAGCAGCGGACCGTGGACCGTGTCGCCGCGGCAGTCGCGCGTTTTAATGTTGCCGTTGATCAGCAGATAGGCGCGTTCACAGCCGAGCGCGGTGCAGCCGGTCAGCGTCGCCGGCTCGCCCTCGGCCGGCCCGATGATCTCGAATCCGGCGCGGGTATTGATCGCGGTGCAGTTGATCAACGTAACCTTGCCGGCTTTCTGATTGCGCGGTCCGCCGCCGCCATAGGTTCGGAATCCATCCTCGGTCAGGCATTTGCGGTAGCCGGGCGTAATTTCAAACCGGCCGTCACGGTTTTCATAAACCGACTTAAACTCCGCATCGAACGCCGGGCCTTCGGTATCGCGCAGCATATCCGACGTGGCGCGGTTAACACCTTCCGCATAGCAATCCTCAAGAAGCGTATTGTGTGCACCCTGAATATAGAAGCAGTGGCCGAATGCGCGGCTGATTACCTTGCAGCGTTTCAGGGTGCAGTTATCGCCGCCGACCATCAATCCGCTCTGTTTTCCCAAAGGAACCAGCCGGTCATGCCCCTTTCCCAGCAGATCGCCATAGCCGTACGGCGAAGAGCCGTGCACGAACAAACGCACCTCTTCGAGCGTATTGTTATCGCCCCAGAGCGACAGCACATTGCCGTTGGTGCCCTGCTGCGGGCCGACATAGCGTACCGTCAGCCCCTTGAAGCAATTGCCGCTGCCGGAAACAAAAATGAACCGGTGATAACCAAAGGTCGGCAGGTGGTCGTAGATGGAGGTGTCGACCTCCAGCGTCACCCCTTTGAGATTAAAGGTGTTATCACTTCCGCTGAACTCCAGCACCGGTCGCGGCGGACGCTTTTCCTTCGTCAGATCCACGTCCTTGCCGACGGCGGCCAGCAGCTCCGGCGTCAGATAATCCTTCGCCGAATAGGTGCCCGGAGCCATCGTGATTTCATGGCCGCTTTGCGCGGCCACTCTCATCAGCTCGCTGAGACTGGAAACCTCATACTTCGCCGCACAGACACTAACCAGCAGTGCAACGAATGCCAGAACAAGTGCAACGAGCTGTTTCATGAGCGTTTAGTTTTCCGGGGTGGCGGAAACATAGCTCTGAATTTCTTCGAGGCCGGCTACAGTTTGATGCTCCCCTTTGCAGAGGCTGGTCAACTTCTTGAACTGCCCTGCAACCCGCTCTAGTTCAGCATCCTTTGCCACAAACTGCACGACATTAAACGTGAAATCCATCTTCTTGCTTTTTTTACGGCGGCTCAGCCCGCTGGAGGTCGGCACAGACTGCCCTTTATATTTTTCGCGGGTCTGCAAAAAGGCCTGGGCAAATTCCTTCGGCTGGAAGTTATAGTATTGCGGCCGCGGCGGGCCCGGGGTTCCCGGGAAATAGGCACTGATCAAACCATGACGCCCGCCGGAAATCACTCTTGGAGGCTGGCCCTTGGCTTTACGTTTTGCATTTTCCTCTTTCAGGAGTTTGTTGGCTTTCTGTACTTTCTCATTCCACTTTTTGCCGGCGGATGTTGTCTTAATCCATTCGTCGGTCGACAACGCGGCCTTATTCACGGCCACTTTCTGGGTGCCCCATGTGTTGGTCAGCAGGAAGATGGTGTCCGCCTGCTGCTGGTGGGCCAACATTACGGCCCGGTACCAGTCGTTACCACCGCCGTGCCAACCGTATGTGCCGCCGCCGTTTTTATAGGGCTCGGCAAAAATCCCGATACGCAGATCTTTGTTATGCTTCGTTCCGCCCGGCCCAAGGGTTCGGGTGCCGTACCTGCCCGACTTGGCCGCATTCGCCGACGAGTTCAGCGGCTCCAGCCATGCCTTGATTTTGTCCGTATTCGGATTAGTGGCCGGCACCATTTTCGGGAAAGCGGTTTGGACATCTCTATCATGATACACCGCAACGTTGATCAGGGCGGTGGAAGGCAGCGATTCAACAATACGGATCAGCTCATCCTTGATGATGGTATAAGCTGGAATACCGCCCATTTTATCTACCAACATCGAGTTGTCGGTATCCAGAATCAGGAAAACCTTTTCGCCTTTACCCTTTACGCCAAAGATTTCGATTTCCGGCATCGAGAACCCGACTCCGCCGCCGCCGACCGAATCGCCCGCGCCGCTGCCGATGCCGCCCTTGACGCCGGTAATCTCGGGCATTTTAATGTCGGGTACATTTTGCCGCACCTTCGGCTGAACCACAATGCGCTTGCGCAGTTTGGGCTTCATCTTCTTTTTCTTCACGTTCACCGGAACCTGAAGCTTTTTCGGCGGCATCTTCGGTCGTTTTACCGGCTTCGCCTCAAAATTCTGTTCCTCTTTAGTGATGACCGTTACCGCGACAAAAGAGATGGCGATAATGAGCAAAACCGCGTGAATACCCAAACTGATGAGTGCCGCACTGGACTTAGCATGCTTCGTAAAAAACCGTTTCTTTCTGCTCATTTTAGAACCCCTCAGAATCATCTGTTAAAAGCTGTTCGATGTTCTGTCCCATCAACACATCGGACAGGATGGAACACAATCGTCCAATAATTTGCCTCAGCCCACGGCCATCATGCAACCATTAATCCGGCTCTATTTTAGATAACGGTTAATTCTCCAGGGAAAGGAAAGCGCCCTGATTCAGCAGTGCCGCCTGCAGTTGAGCGGCATCGATCTCCCCGACACCGACACAATCCCGAACGGCCATGGCTGCGGCAATCCCGCCGGCCTGTCCGACCGCGCCCATCGTCGGCGTGGTCCGCACGGCGGCCTGTGCCTCGAAATCAACCGAAATGCAGCGGCCGACGGTAAGCAGGTTGCTGATCTGTTCGTTGACCAGGCAGCGGTACGGGATATGGCAGAAGATGCCCCACTCCGGCTTTGCAGACTCAATGTGTGCGCCGCCAGTCGGATTGTGAATATCAACCGGATAACCGGTATGCGCAATCGTATCGGGAAAAGGCGTCCGGGAATAAATATCCATGCCGGTCATCGTATAGCGGCCTTTGATCTGCCGCGAACTGCGCACGCCGATCTGCGGGCCGGTGTAGACCAGCACCGCCTCCTCAAAGCCGGGGATATATTTTTTCAGAAAACGCTCCACTTCCTGTGCCTGTCGGCGCCCTTCCATCTCCGCCTGACTCAAGCTCCAGGGGTCGTTTACATCATGCCCCTGAATCCGTGTGGTATTGACAATAATTTCTCCCTCCGCATTGGCCTCGAACAGCAGAATGCTCTCGCGGGGCAAAGTAAAGTCTCCGGTCGCTTTTCCCTTCGCTACCCGTTTGACGAAACCGCCGATCGCGAGACGCGAAGCTTTGTCGACATTGGCGATGCCCCCATCCATATGCGGAAACTCGTCCGGGTTATTTTTAATGTATTCCCGTACCTTTTGCGTATCCACATTCAGCATGCGCATCTTCATGGTCATCGGCTGGCATGCTCCATCGGACTCGCGCCCCTTGGTGCACTCCACGCCGGCGTGACAGGCCAGATCCGCATCGCCGGTTGCATCAATATACACCTTGGCCTGCAGTTTCATCAGCCCGGCCTTGGTGCAAACCGTAATCGCCTTGATTCGACCGTCGATGGCTTCGGCGCCGGCCAGCATGGCGTGATAGAGCACCTCGCCGCCGGCTTCCGTCAGCATCAATTCCAGTTCGCGCTTCATACCCTCCGCATCGAACGGTGTAACGGTATAGGTATACCCGGTCATGTCAAAAATATGTCCCGGCGACTGTCCTTTTTCCTTAAGCCGATCAATCAGCTCGCCGGTTGTTCCCTGAATCACCTGTTGCTCGCCGGCATGAAACGTCATCATCGGCCCAACGCCCGCCGCCGTCAGCATGCCGCCGAGAAAACCATACTGCTCCACCACCAGCGTTTTAGCGCCGGCGCGCGCCGCACCAACAGCGGCCATGGCGCCGGAAATCCCGCCGCCAACCACAATCACGTCATAGATTTTCTCTTCGTTCTTCATCTCGTCACTCTCTGGATGTGAATTTACATATAATTTACAGATATAGTGCACAAAGACGCATTCGACAAACCGATAATTTAAACTGTCGATTCTCCGCGGCTCTGCTAATCGTGCAACCGAACGGCGTAGCCGGTTTTAAAGTTTTCCCCGGCACCCAGCCGCATCATGCCGGCTTTATGCTCAAAAAGACCATCACAGTCGGGCGCGTCGTCATGCGAATACCACGGTTCGATGCAGACATAGGCCGCGCCCGGCTTGGCCCACAATCCCAGATGCGGATGGTTGCCCATATCAAATTCCAGACAGCCCGGCGTTTTATCCGATTTCAGGCGGACCCGCCTGGAGCGAACATTTTTGAAAATCAGCGCGTCATCATCGAACAGGGTTGCCGATAACGGAATGCGGCTTTCGTTCGCCAGATAGTCCGGTTGTTTTGCTGCAAACAGCCCGCCTGCAAGCCCGTAAAGATTCAGCGTTTCCGGCTGATCGAACTCGATATAATAATCCTCAAGCGCGGCATTTTTCAGGTCCAGCGCAAAGGCCGGATGCGAACCGATTGTGAAGAGCATTTCGTCGGCACCCTTGTTTTTTACACGGTAGCTGACGTTCAGCTGATTTGCGGCAAGCTTGAATTCAACCTCCAGCCGAAAGTTGAAAGGATAATGCTCCAGCGTTTTGGCGTTGGCGGAAAAGGCCAGAACGGCGCGGTCGGCATTGTGCTCAACCATTTCAGCTTCCCGTGTTCGAACCACCCCATGTTTCGGCATATTATAGATTTTTCCTCTAATCGTAGTCTGACCGTCGCGGGATTTTCCAACCACAGGAAAAAGGATCGGCGCGGTACCGCCCCAGACCGACGGATCGCCGCTCCACATCAGTTCCCGGCCCGTGCTTTTTTCCACAAAGGAGCGGAGTTCTGCGCCAAGCGGCGCAACCTTTACAGTAAACTGTTCATTTTCAATTGTAATCATAGGTTTAACGCATCATGGGTTTCTGTTTTTTATTGTCGTCACCGCGATCCTTCACAGAGCCGCGCGTGACAACCTGATTGTCGGATGAGAATTCGGTGAGGTAAACCGGATGTGGTGTTTCGTTGATTAGTGTGATGCGGCTTGCGTTGTTTTTTTCGCGCAGCTCTTTTTGGTCCGTGTTGTCTTCGCGGTAGCGTGTCCCGGTGGAGCCGAGGACGATTGGTCGTTGTTTTTTCGGGCGTAATTTCCCATTGTAAGCGAATTTAATTCTATGACCCGAGCCAACGATATTGGCGAGGTTGTGGTCGCCCGCATCACGTTTGGTTTCGACCAGTTCAAGTTCAATATCCGCATTGCGCCGGTTGCTGTAGGGAATGGAGAGCAGCGGACTGAAGGATGCATCACCTTTGCAGCGGCGAAGGGTGCAGTTGGATGGAAGTCCATACGCAGTGCCGCCCGCTTCGCGCACCGTGCAATCCGTCACTGTAGCGCTCGAAGCCGCCGCCAGGGCAATGCAGGTTCGCATGCGGACCACCTTGCAGTTTTCAATGGTGACATGGCCGGTGTTGCGCGTTTCACCATCCTTGTTGGTTCCGCGGACATATGCGCGGATGCCGTCTTCGGTCAGGCTGAGCATTTGTCCTTTCGGAATCGGCCAGCCCTGCTTCCACGGCGGAAACATAATTTTATAATTGTGCCTGGCTGCCAGCCCGGTTTTTTCTTTGTAGATCTCGTCGGTCAGGCGCAGCGCCCCCAGCATCTTCACGTTCCGGAACACCGAATCCTGCGCCCCGTGCATATGAATGCCGTGGCCGTAGGAAAATACCTTGAAATCACAGTCTTCGACCAGGATGCGGTCGCCCATGACCGACATCAGCGCATGTTTCTGCAGCTTGGTGAATGCCCCCCGCCCTTTTCCATACAGATCACCGTAGCCATACGGCGCTGAACCGCGGATCGTAACCGCACAGTTGGTCATCGCGAAATCGTTGCCCATAATGACAAATTCATTATTGCCGCGCGGCCCGACCTTCTCGCCGACATCTTCAAATTCACCACCAACAAACGTGATATGATCGCCATAGATATGGAATCCCATGTAACCATGCGGATTCTTGGAGTTAGGCATGTCCGCATAGACTTGTGTATCAATCTCAATCCGCACATCGGTAAAATCAAATGTGTTACTGGATCCGCTGAAGTTGAAAACAATTTTGGGATCATCAGCATAATAGGTCTTCTTTACCTCATAGGTGCCGGGTTTCATCCGCACCTCGTTGCCGCTCTTGGCCGCATATTCAGCCAGCTCATCCAGACTGGAAATCTCGACTTCCGCCGCGAGTGCTCCCATCGCCGTAAGCGCCGCCCCCATCATCAACCATTTCATCATGCCTTATGCTCCTATAAGCTCATGTCCCGCCCGGTTAGGCGGCAAAAATTCAAATCAAACAATATACGTCAAACACCGTTACTTATGAAGCTTTTCGCGAAATAACTTATTGTCCCAACCTCCGCACTATTTGCATTGGATACAAGCAGGCAAAGTCGTTACGATCGCAGCATTGCAACGGAGGATGATCGTCGCGCGTGGTATTTCTGCGAGTGCCGCGCCTCTGCGCCCCGACAGAAACCTCCCTCAGGATATTTTTGATAAGGAGCTGCAGCACCATGATTCGAGCAGAAAAACACTCATCCCAGCCGGTTCCGCGTCCATCCTGCATGGACAATGATGACAGCCTTAACCGCACAGATTTCCCCGAGTCAAAACACAGGTGGTTCCGCATTCCGCGCAGTCTCCTCCCGTTCCTGATAATCATAGCGGCCTCCTGTCGAGACTCGGAATCGACCGGCATCCAAATTGATCCGGCCGGTGAACGCCACAGCAGCACACAGGCCCCGGCTCCTCGAAAGAAAATACTCTATATTGATTCCTATCACCCTGAATTTGCCTGGGTTCAAGGCGTTACCGCGGGGATACGGAGAAACATTGATACCAATCGATTTGAACTGGAAATCATTCATCTGGACACCAAGCGAAATCAATCCGAAGCCTTCAAAAAGGCCTCCGCTCTCAGAGCAAAAGCATATATCGAACAGTGGAAACCCGACGTCGTCATTGCCAGCGACGACAATGCATCGAAATATTTGATTGTCCCTTATTTCAAGGGTCACGAAATCCCGTTTGTCTTTTGCGGAATAAACTGGGACGCAAGCCCCTATGGGTATCCCTTCAGGAATGTGACCGGCATGATTGAAGTTCAGTTAATCTCAGAAGTGAAGAAGCAGCTGGCTCCTTATACCAAAGGGCCCCGCATTGGTTTTATTCGCAGCAAATCTCTTTCGGGCATAAAGGAAGTGATGCATTTTGAACGACGGCTCAACACCTCAATCATCAAGCGCTTTCCAACAACCGTACAGCAATGGAAAAACGATTTCTTAAGCCTCCAAAAAGAATCCGACCTGCTGCTGATGGGCGCCGTAGTTGCACTGAAAGATCTGGAACGCAATGGTTCCGACCTCGAAGAGTTTGTTTACAAGAATGCCGCCATCCCGATCGGGGCCTGGGATTCCTACATGAAACACTATGCGTTAATTACCATTTCCCATAAGGCCGAAGAGCAGGGAGACTGGGCCAGCCAAACCGCCATCAGAATACTGAACGGCGAGTCTCCGGAAAACATCCCCATTGCCACCAACCACAAGGCTCGGGTCTTTCTCAATATGCCTCTGGCCAAAAAGATGGGGATTAAGTTCCCGATGAATCTTATCGAACAGGCCGAGATGCTCGGCGAACGCGAATAAACGGTATCTCCCCTTTGAATTCCTTTCGGAAAAACGGCGCAGAGCACCGTTCTATTTCACTTCAACCTTAATGTAACCGGTTGTCCCGTCCACCTGCATAGTAGTGGTGCAGGATGGATCCTGCCCCTGAACATTCTCGTCCACCAGAGTCCATACGCCATCGGCCAGGTTGGTCGAGAACCAGACATCATAGGTTTTTCCGGTTACGGATGACCAGTCCAGCGTCACCTCGGTGCCCTGAGCCCCTGCTTCCAATATCCGGAAAACGGATGCGCTGTTCATCGGATCGGTTCCGGCGGCAAATTCATCTTCGTTCAGCAGGCCGTCGCCGTCTGCATCCTGCAGAGCGGCTGCTTCGTAGTCGCCGCCTGTCACAAGACCGTGGGAATCCAGCCAGCTGTGCGGGGTGCCCGCATCGGTGTATGAGTAGGAATTGTAGAGTTCGGCAACTTCATGCTCCATCAGCTCAATGTCGTACAGGCGCACATCGTCGATCATTCCGTTATAGCAGGCGGATCCGCCGATCTGGCTTCCGATGGCGGCGGCCGTGATTCCGGTGATTTCTTCGGCAGAACCGGATGTCGAATTAAAGTGACCGCTGTGCCACACCACGCCGTTGCGATAGATGCGCATGTGTCCGGTATTCGAATTTTTGGTGAACACCCAGTGGGCCCACGATCCTTCGAACTCCGCGGCGGAGGCCGATGTATAGATGCGGTCATATCCATCGGCATTGCCGGCATCCCAGTAGATATTCGAGTTGCTGTACGGCAGATGAATGTTCAGGGCCCGTGCTCCTCCGGCCGAAGCATAAAAAATGGAGTTGTTCACCGGCTGCGCGGCGTCGCCGTACGCCCAGAACGCAATGGTCACTTCCTCTTCAATGGTCTCAAATGCGTTGATCGGAATGGAGACGGTCGAAGAGCTTCCGTTAAAGTCGAGCGCCCCGCCCTTTTTGCCGCTCACCCAGGAGGCGTTCGCCATGGTGCCGTGGTTTCCATAGCCCGAAGAGTCGGTGGCCGCACTTCCGGACCCGTCGTCAAACGTCCAGTGACCTACCAGCCCCCTGGACTCTTTCCGGCCGGGGAAGTCGACATAGAAGCGGAAGCGGTCGATCGAGGGAAGAGCCCCTGCGCCGCCTTTAAACACGAGATAGACGTCGTGTTTGCCGCGCGGCTCATCGAGCGTGACCGTTTCAAAGCCCCATGATCCGGGTACTTCATTGGACGCCACCGCACAGGTCCCAATCAAGGTTCCGTCGGCGGCGTTCAGACGCAGCTCAATGCTGCCGTCAACATCTCCTCCGGACACTCGGGCCTCAAAGCGATTGGGGCCGGACCCAAAGAAAAAGTCCTCGAAACAGATCCAGTCGCCGTCGGCGGCCGCACCCATGAACTGCACTCCGTCGCCCAGGCTCTGGATGGATGCCCCGCTCTGCACGCTGAAATCTTCGGCCTCGATGGTTTGAATGACGCCAAAGCCGCCGAGGGTGTTCTCAGAGATGGGAGTCAGACTGTTGCCGGAACCATTGTCTTCAATGGTCCCGCCACTCACCCCGGTTGTTCCACTGCTCTTTGCAGCCATGACGACCGGATACTGCGTATAATTAAACAACTCGATATTGGTGGTGGAAAAATCGTTATAGGTCGGGTTCACGACGTACTGGCGCATTCCCGTCAGAATGCCGGCCAGCATAATGGTCAGGTTCGGATCAACGTACTCATTGCGCCCCCGGAAGGTGACATTGTGGGAGCTTCCGCCCATATAGGAAAGAACGGTGTTCCCGTACCGGGCAGAGTTGTCCAGAACGGTCAGATCCACCACCGTATCCCGGTTATTCTGGTAGGAATTTTTCACCAGCGGGCCATACGCCGCATCTCCCGCACAGTCGACAACTTCGCCATTGCTCCCGACCCAATAGCCCATCTCGGTTCCGACGGCAACGCAGTTTTCCACATATTTGGTATTGTCGCAAAAACCGATCGTCACCCCGTTGCGCATCTTATTGACGGTACAGTCGATCACCGTCATGTCCGTGGTATTGACGCTGGTCACCCCGTCGAGTCCCAGCCCCAAGTTGTAGGCACGGATGCCGTCCTCCTGGCAGCTGAACATCCAGCCCGCCGGCAGGACATAGCCGTTCTCCCCGTTTTCGTCCTCGCCCCAGTTGGTTACAAAACCCACACCGTCCGCGCCGGATCCCGAGCCGGCTTCCGCCAGCACATCGTCGGTGGTTCTGGTTTCGCCCTCCACGTAGCAGCCCTCAATGATCGCATTCTGTGAACCCTGGCAGAAAATGCCGTGGCCGTAGGCCCGGTGAAACACTTTGCAGTTCAGCAGATGGTTGCCTTCACCGCGAACCAGAATGGCGGAATGCTTGAAGTGTTTGATGACATATCCGCTGCCTTTGCCGAAAATGTCTCCATAGCCGTAGGGATAGGAGCCGCGAACCGTCAGGTTCAGCCCTTCGATCCGGTTGCGGCTGCCGTCGAGCAGCACCCCCAGCGCCGTCTTAGAAGGACGGGTGTTTCCGATATCCGTCATCGTCAGATTCTTAATCACCAGATCTTCGCCGGACACAGCGAGTTCTGTCACCCCAACGCTGCCGTAGGACTGAAACACCTCGGTTTCAAACTCAAACGTTACATCGGTAAAATCAAACACCGAGTTGGTTCCTGTAAACTCCAGCATCGGCGTGGAAGAAAACAGCCCAGAGGTCACATCGTCCGGCGTCACACGGTAGGTCCCCGGCGACATCGTCACATCATGCTTATCCGCATCCAAATACGACATTAAGCCGGCAAAACTGTTCACCGTCACAGTAAAGCGGTCCGGCACGGTTCCCGCCGCCGTCACCGTGAGTTTTTTGTTCACCGCATCCACCTCAAAACTCCAGACATTGGTATCCACCGAAGAGGCAAACGCCAACCCGTTATCGGTCACATCGCCCACCCACTCCATCACCGTGAACGTGCCGGGATTCGTGGTCGCTAAAAAGCTGACATCCAGCAGCGCGCCAGCCTCGAACGTCACATTGCCATCCCAGGACGTCCCGACGGTTCCATCCACTTCATCGACATAGATTTTACTGACCCCGACCGGAGTTGCATCCACTTCGACGCGGAGAATACCGCCGGCCTCATGAACCCAGCGCCCATCAACGGAGGTGCCCTGACTTCCAATTCCGAGCGTGGACGCCGCAGAGCCGGACACCGCAAACGTACTGCCGCTGGCAATCTTCACCCCGCCTCGCGTATTAAACGACCCGCCTGAAATCTCAAAGTTGCCGCTGCCACCGGAGCCCACCTGCAGGCTGTAATCACTTTTCGCACGGGAAATTACAAAATCACCGCCGGTGATGAACAGGTTGCCTGTCCCGCTGTCCAGGCCAAGCTGGATCGTGTTAATCGAGCAGGACCCTCCGCTCATCGTCCAGGTTCCGGTCTTGCCGGATCCACTGCCCACTCGGCTGATCGCCGAAGCGCTTGCCGCAGCAGAAAGTGTTCCGCCGGTCTGTTCAAATTCGCCATTACCGCCGGCATATCCGATATGGATCGCGTCGATGGCCGAGGGCGAACCGCTGCTCAGCACCGCCTTCTCGGCCCCGTCGAGATCAACAATGGCCGTTTCCGACCCGAGATACGAATCCCCAACCCAGTTCAACGGATTCGCATAATCGTTATCCCCCTCGCTGTTGTCCCAGACAAAGTCCACGGCCAGAGCCGAAGACGAGAGCAGCATGGCAAGGCACCCCGTTTTCCAGACATTGGAACACATTCCCGGTTCGCGCTTTTTGTGAAAAGCGTATTGATTCATTATTTAACCTCTATTCTATAAAATCCACCACCCTCGGCGGCAGGTACGGTCGCTGTGCAGGAAGGATCAACCCCCGGCACATCAGATTCGACCAAACTCCATTCCGGCGTGTTCAAATCAGCTTTAAACCAGACGTCATACGTCTTCCCGACAAGTGCAGGCCATTCAATAATCAGTTGATCGCCGGTCAGGTCCTCAGATCTCAGCTGAAAGACAGACTGGCGGTTGGTCGGGTTCGTGCCGGCGCCATACTCTTCCCAGTTCAGGGCGCCGTCGCCGTCGCTGTCGGCCAGCGCCGCCGCGGCATAGTCACCGCCCGCCACCAGCCCGTACGAATCCAGCCAGCTGTGCGGGGTTCCCGCATCGGTATAGGAGTAGGAATTGTAGAGCTCGCGCACCTCGTGCTCCATCAGCTCGATGTCGTAGAGCCGCACCTCGTCGATCATGCCGTCATAATTGACCGACCCGTCGCTCTGACTACCGATCGTCGCTGCAGTGATGTCGACAACCTCTTTGTTCTTGAATGCCCCGTGGTGCCAGATTTCGCCATTGCGGTAGATCCGGATGATCCCGGTCTTGGCATTCTTGGTGAACGTCCAGTGCGCCCAGGAGCCTTTGAACTCAGCCGCTGATGCCGTCTTATTGATGCGGTCATAGCCGCCACCACTATATCCCGCATCCCAGTAAACGCCGGAATTTCCGTACGGAAGATGAATGTTCAGCACCCGCTTGTTGGCACTGTCCGCGGCATAAAAAACGGAATTATTCTGCGGCTGGGCGGCCGCGTCGCCGTACGCCCAGAACGCAATCGTGATTTCTTCCTGAATGGTATCAAACGCATTGGTCGGAATGGAAACGGTCGAGGAGCTGCCGTCGAAATCGAGCGCCCCGCCCTTTTTGCCGCTCACCCAGGATGCATTGGCCATGGTGGCATGGTTGCCGAAACCGGACGAGTCGGTCGCGACGGTTCCGGCACCGTCGTCAAACGTCCAGTGGCCCACCAGCCCCAGCGGCGATTTCCAGCCGGGGAAGGTGACATAAAACCGGAAGGAGTCCACGGCCG
>CAZABK010000028.1:0-15045 GCA_964483355.1 uncultured Verrucomicrobiota bacterium
GGCGAGGTTGTCGGCCAGGTTCCAGAAGCTGTGGCGGTGCTTTTTGGCATACCACAGCATGAAGGCGATCGCGCCGATAAAGCCGCCGTGGCTGGACATGCCGCCTTCCCAGACGCGGAGGGCGTAGAGCGGGTCGGCCAGAAAAAGGTCAAAGGCGTAGAAAAGCACATAGCCGAGCCGGCCGCCGAGAAAGACGCCGAAAAAGGCGAGCAGCACCACAAAGTTGCTCACCTCTTTATGCTCCACTTCAAACTCGCCGCGCTTTGACCAGTGGCGCATCAGCAGGATGCAGGCGATAAAGCCGAGGAGGTAGGAGAGGCCGTACCAGCGGATCGCCAGCGGGCCGCCGATTTCCAACACGATCGGGTTAATGTTGTGGATGTAGTGCGTCATGCGGAACGAATATAGGTTCTTCACTTTTGAAAGCAATTTCCAAAGGCCTTGAAAGTTGGCAGGTGGAGACGGGTGGAGGGAAATCCAATTTCGGTCGACATCATATCTGGTCATGTTGGCTCGAAGCCTGTTCGGGGGGATTGATTCCTCGCAGAGAGGCAGAGGCAGCAGAGGAGATGTGATTTCCTCTGTGTGCTCAGCGTCTCTGCGAGCAATTCCATTAAATTTTTGTGTCCATATTTCCAAAATAAACGGTGAAAAAACACGGAATATTATTTGACGCGCGGTGGTTTAAGGTGGCATAAAATCCCACACAAGGGAGGATTGTGGAGTGAATATGATGGCGGCGGCAGAGAAAGCACCGATCTTGTTTGTTGGTTCGTTCACGCATTCCCTTGATGCCAAGCGGCGTATGATCTTTCCGTCGAGCTGGCGGAACCTGACCGGCGAGTCGAACCAGCTGTTTGCTTTTCCGCATCCGGAAGAAAAGTGCCTTTATCTCTATACGGCGGCCGAGATGATGCGTCGCCTCGACGAGCTGCGTTCGGGCGGAGCGATTGACCGGAACGATCAGCAGGCGATCCGCTCGATTACGTCCGGGGCGGATATGCTGACGTGGGATGCGCAGGGCCGCATTCGCGTTGGCGAAAACCTGTTGCGCCACATCGAGGCGCAGGAGCAGGTGGTGATGGTGGGCGCGCTCACGCGTATTGAGCTGTGGAGCGCCGAAAATTTTGATTTGGCTCTGCCGCAGGATTCGTCCACGGCGGAAAATGTATTTTTTGGCGGCTATTGAGTGGAAAGGCGAAGGGGGTCGATATGAGCATGTTGGATGTGGCAAAGTTTTTGAGTTATTCAAAATCGCTCGACCATGCGTCTGAAAAGCATGGCTACTTTAATCTCTCCGTCGCCAATTCGGGGCGGCTCTTTTCCTGCCTCTATTCCGATCACCGGCGCGAGCTGCCGGCCACGCGCATGCCGATGCCGGGAGAGAAGGACTAGTGCATATTCCGGTCATGCTCGAAGAGTGCCTGGAGGCGCTGGCCATTGATCCCGGCGGGATCTATGTGGACGGCACCCTCGGCAACGGCGGACATGCCGGCGCGATGCTCGAACGGCTCGGCGACGGCGGAATGCTGATTGGTTTTGACCGCGACGTCGATGCGATCGGGCGTGTGAGCGAAAAGCTTAAGTCCGGCAACGGGCGGCGCGTTGAGCTGGTGCACGACAATTATGCCAACATGGCCGATCAGCTCGACCGCCTCGGCGTTGAAAAGGTCGATGGCCTGCTGCTGGATCTGGGCGTCAGTTCGTTCCAGCTCGATTTGGCCGAGCGCGGCTTCAGCTTTCAGCACGACGGTCCGATTGATATGCGCATGGATCAGACGCAGGGGCAGAGCGCCGCCGAACTGGTCAATACGGCCAGCGAACAGGAGCTGGCGGATATTATTTTCCGCTACGGCGAGGAGCGCGCTTCGCGCCGCATTGCGCGGGCAATTGTGGAAGCGCGCGCGAAGATGGAAATTGAAACAACCGCGCAGCTCGCCGGCATCGTTGAGCGCGCCAAGGGCGGCCGCAAGGGCAAGAAAACCCATCCGGCCACGCAGACCTTCCAGGCACTGCGGATGGCGGTGAACGACGAACTCGCCGGCATCGAACAGGTGCTGGAGTCGATGGTCGGCCGGGTGAAGCCGGGCGGCCGCATTGCGATACTGACGTTCCACAGTCTGGAGGATCGTCTGGTTAAAAAGTTTTTTAACCGCCACGTGCCGCGCGAGGAATCGCTGCAGCAGGGCGGGGTGCGGCGGATCTATGAAGAGCCGCCGGTTAAATGGATTTGGAAGCGGCCGCTGACGGCCACGAAACAGGAACAAACCATGAATCCGCGTTCGCGCTCGGCCAAGCTGCGCGCGGTGGAAGTGGAGGTGTAAGATGGCAGCAAAACGTAAAAAGAAAGCGATGAAGAAAAACCAGGCCAAGGTGCCGTTTCCGTCGGTGCTGGCTGGTGTGCTGGTTTTTGTTGCCATGCTGGGCCTGAGTTATATGTGGCTCTGCTCCCGTTGCGATGCGCTCGGCAAAGAGATCAAGCGCAAGGAGTCGGATCTGGTTGCGGCGCAGAAGCGGCTCACCAACGAGCAGGATATCTGGTCGGGCATGACGTCGCCGGGCAATCTGGAGCGGGCCATCAAGCGGCACGGGCTGAAGATGAGCCTGCCGTCCGACCGCCGGATTGTTAAGGTCGGCGCGTGGGATTCTTCGGGCAGAACAGCCATGAGCGGACGTCGGTAGAAGAGACCGGGAAGGATGACCGATGGCCCGTAACATTGCTGATGCAGGTTGCGGGTTTTGGTGTGTAAAGGGTTTGGGAAAGCGGAAATGGCGGAACTGAGACATAAAGGCAGAATTACGTTTCTCGTTGTGGTGGTTCTGCTGGTGTTCGGCCGAGTGGCCTTCCGCCTGTCCGAGCTGCACCTGCGCCCCGAAGAGTGGGTGATTGAACCGATTGAAGAGGGCCGCATGTATGAGTGGAAGCCGGCCGGCAGCCGCGGCCGCATCGTCGACCGCAACGGCGAAATCCTGGCGATGGACCGGCCGGCCTATCACGTTTATGCGGACCCCAAATATATCGACGAATACGGCGACGCGGAAACCGTCTGCAAATATCTCGCCATGGAGTTCCGCATTCCGCAGGAGCAGATCCGCCGCGAGCTGGCCGACACCTCGCGACAGTATGAGGTGATTAAAAAATATGTTCCCAGCCAGCGGCTCAAGCGCTTCAAGCGGCGCGCGCTCGGCGTGGAATACACACCGCCCGGAACCGAAACCAACATTTATCTGCGCGGCGTCAACTTTGCCGAAGCGCCGATCCGCAGCTATCCGGGCGGCCCGCTCATGGCGCACGTGGTCGGTTTTGCCAACCGCGAAGGCGTCGGCGGCGCCGGCATCGAACAGCGCTATGACGAATTTTTGCGCGGCAAAGAAGGGCTGCGCGTCAGCAAGAAGGATGGCCGCCGCCACGAAATCTATGGTTCGCGCACCGTCGATATTCTGCCCGAAGACGGCGCTACCGTTACGCTGACGCTCGACCGGCACCTGCAGAATGCAGTGGAGCGGGCGCTCGAAAAAACCTGCATCGACTTTAATGCGAAGGCGGTCTGGGCGATTGTGCAGCATGTGCGCACCGGCGAGATTCTGGCGATGGCGTCGTTCCCGACCTATGATCCCAACAGCTATTTCCGCGCGCCGGCCGAATGGCGCCGCAACCGCGCGCTCGGGTTTAACTATGAACCCGGCTCCACCATGAAGGCCGCCGTCATTGCCGCCGCACTCGATCACGATATCGTGAATGAAGATGACGAGTTTGACTGCGAAAACGGCTATTGGGTCTACGGCGGAAAATCGCTGCGCGACAGCCACGGCGAAGGCGTCATTTCCGTGGCGGACATCATCAAGGTTTCGAGCAACATCGGCACCGCCAAGATTGCGTTGGAGATGGGCAATCAGCTGCTCTACGATTCGCTGAAAAAATTTCATTTCGGTGAGCGGCTCGGCGTCGGCGTCGCCGGCGAAGAGGCCGGTATTTTCTACTCGCCCAAAAACTGGTCGAAGATCAGTATCACCCGCATCGGCATGGGACACGAAATCAGCGTAACTGCTCTGCAGGTGCTTTCCATGATGAATGCCATCGCCTACAACGGAGTGCAGATGAAGCCGCAGCTCGTCAAGCAGGTCGTCGCACCGGATGGAACGGTGCTGCGTGAACCCGGGCCCGAAGAGTTGGGCCGTCCGCTCAGCCCCGAAGCCGCGCGCCGCATGCGCAGCCTGCTCGCTCGCGTTGTGATGGAAGAGGGCGGCACGGGCGGCAAGGCGCGGGTCGAGGGCTATACCGTGGCGGGCAAGACCGGTACCGCGCAGAAGATCCGCCCGGCGGCGGAGGGCGGCGGCTATTATCCGAAAAACTTTACCTCCTCGTTTGTCGGGTTCCTGCCGGTGGAAAATCCCGAAATCGGAATCATTGTGGTGGCCGACGATCCCGGCGAATACACCGAGTCGGGGCGGAAAATCAAATATTACGGCGGCACGGTTTGCGGCCCGGCCTTCAAGGAGATTGCCGAGTTTGCCGTGCGCTACCTGCGGATTTCGCCCGACGGAAACCGGGTTTATGTTGCGAGGCCGGAAGAATGATGCTGAACGAACTTTTGGAAGCTGTGGACGTCCTTGAAATGAAGGGGGCGGTGGAGGTGCCGATCGAGGGCATTGCCTATGATTCGCGCGCGGTCAAGCCCGGTTGGCTCTTTGTGGCGGTTTCCGGGCACATAGTGGACGGCGCGCAATATATTGCCGATGCGCTTTCAAACGGCGCGGTGGCCGTGGTTTCCGAAAGCGACCTGGAGCTGGGTAGCGGCGCCACGCACATCCGCGTGGAGCGGGCCCGCCGCGCATTGGCCGAGCTCGCGAATGCTTTCTATGGCGATCTTTCCCGTAAAATGAAGATGGTCGGGATCACCGGAACCAATGGCAAAACCACTACGGCGTTCATGGTTCGCGACCTGTTGCGCGGCGGCGGTTTCCTTCCCGGTCTGCTCGGTACCGTGGTGTATGATATTGGAAAGCACACCATTCCGGCCACGCGCACCACGCCCGAGGCGCCCGATATTCATGGCCTGTTCCAGCAGATGAACGAAGCCGGTTGCGATTCTGCCGTGATGGAGGTTTCGTCCCACGCCATTGCGCTCAGCCGCGTTCATGGGATCGATTTTGACATCAGTGTTTTTACCAATCTGACGCAGGATCATCTCGACTATCACAACGATATGGACTCCTACTTCGAGGTAAAGTCGCGCCTGTTTCAGCAGCTCGAAAAGCAACGCGGCCATTCGGCGGTGATCAATGTTGACGATCCGTGGGGCCGGCGGTTAGTGGAGAGCGGCAAGCTCGATGCCGACATCATCTCCTATGGTTTTAGCGAAGGCGCCATGGTTCGCGCAACGGATGCGACGGTGGGTGTGGACGGCACCTGTTTCCGGCTGGAATCGCCGTGGGGGAAGGCGCATATCTGCCTCCAGTTGCTCGGCCGCTTTAATATTCATAACGCGTTGGCGGCGCTGGCGGTCGGCGGGCTCTGTGGAATCGACCTTCAACGCATGGCGCAGTCGCTCGAAAATATTCAGTCCATTCCCGGCCGGCTGGAAATGGTGCCGAACCGCAGGCACAAGAAAGTATTCGTCGACTATGCTCATACCGACGACGCGCTACGCAACGTGCTCGGCACGCTGCGTGAAATCTGCAGGGGCAAGCTGGTGGTGGTGTTTGGCTGCGGCGGCAACCGCGATCGGGGCAAGCGGATTAAAATGGGACAGGTTGCCGCCGAGCTGGCCGACTACAGCATTGTCACCTCCGATAATCCGCGCGATGAAGAGCCCGCTTTGATTGCCGCCGAGATTGGCGAAGGCTTTGCCGGGCCGTTGCGGTTTAAGGTCATTCTCGATCGCCGTGAGGCCATCGAGGCCGGTCTGCGTAAAATCGGCCGCAAGGATATTCTGCTCATCGCCGGAAAAGGGCATGAAACCTATCAGGAAATTAAGGGTGCGGTCATCCCGTTCGACGACCGCGAAACGGTTCGGGAGCTGATTGGATAATGCCGGAATTTCGTCCAGAAGAGTTGTCGCAGTGGGTGTCGCGTTCCTGGAAAAACGGCATGCCGGATGGCGTGTTGACGGGCGTTTCGCACGATACCCGCACCCTGCGCCCCGGCGACCTGTACGTCGTCATTCGCGGCGAAAATTTTGACGGCCACGCATTTGTGGGCGATGCCTTTGCCAAAGGCGCCGTCGGCGCACTGGTGGAAGAAGATTTTGAATGGACGGAAAATCCGGTCCTCAAGGTGCCGGACACCATTCCGGGACTGCAGGATCTCGCGCGCGGTTACCGCAAAACGTGGAGCGGAACGCCGGTCGGCATCACCGGTAGCGTCGGCAAGACGACGGTTAAGGAAATGTGCGCTGACATTCTGTCGGTGCGGGGCGAAACCCACCGCACCGCCGGCAACTATAACAACCATATCGGTCTGCCGCTCACCATGCTCGCTATGCCGCCGACGGCGCGCTACGGCGTGTTTGAAATCGGCATGAACCGTCCCGGCGAAATCAGCGCGCTTTCCGATCTGCTTCAGCCTGAGGTCGGCGTCATTACCGACATCTGCAATGCCCACCGCGAAAGTTTTGGGTCGTTGGAGGAGATTGCCTGCGAAAAGGCTCAGTTGGCGGAATACGTTTCCGGCTTCGTGGTCGTCGATTGCGACAGCGAGTGGTATTCGCTGATCCGCGCCAATGCCGCCGGCAAGGTGGTCACGGTTTCACTCGGAGGTTCTGCCGACTATGCCGGCCGCCAGGTGGACGACGGCGTGTTGGAGGTCAACGGTTTTGCCTATTCCATGCCGCTGCCCGGCGAGCACATCATGCGCAACGCGCTCCGCGCCATTGCGCTGGGGCTGGAACTGGGGATAACGCCGGCCGAGGTGGCGGAAGGCTTGAGCCGATTCAAGGGGCAGGCGATGCGCTGGCAGGAGTCGGAAATCGACGGCGTTCAGTTCATCAATGATGCCTACAATGCCAATCCGCTCTCCATGCAGGCCAACCTGCGCACCTTTGCCGGAATGGGCGGGGATGCAAAAAAATGGGCCGTAATTGGCGGTATGCGCGAGCTTGGCGCTATTTCTGCTGATGAACATGCCGCACTCGGCCGCTTTATCGATGAACTCGCTCTTGACGGCGTCATCACGGTCGGCGAACTTGGACGCGGCATTGTCTGCCAAAAGACGGCTCGCTTTTTTCAATGCGACGAAGCAGGCGCCGCCGCACACATTTTGAAAGAACACCTGCGCACGGGCGACCGCGTGCTGCTCAAGGCCTCGCGCGGCGAACGGCTCGAGCAGGTGCTTGACCATTTTAAGGAGATTTAGAGGATGCTTTATTATTTGACCGAGCTGGCGGATCTGTTTTCGCCGCTGCGCCTTTTTCAGTACATCACCTTCCGCACACTCGGCGCGGCGGCGACGGCCTTTAGCGTTTCGCTGCTGCTCGCGCCCGGCCTGATCCGGCGCCTGCGGGTGATCAACTTTGGCGAGCAGGCCGAGGATGAGCGCGTGGGGGAGCTGGATAAGAGCGGCAAGGTCGGCACGCCGACGATGGGCGGGGTGATGATTATTCTCGCCGCCACCGGCTCGACGCTGCTGTGGGCCATTCCGACCAACCTCTATGTTTTGCTGACGCTCGGGACCTTTGTGCTGATGGGGGTGATCGGTTTTGCGGATGATTTTCTCAAAATCAAGCGCCGCAACGGCTTGAGCGTGAAGACCAAGTTTGCCGCGCAACTCGTCTGGTCGGCCGCGGTTTTTGCCGTGCTCTGGTCGATTCCCGAAATGCAGGAGCGCGTGCGCGACCTGATGATACCGTTTTTCAAGCACCCCGTTGTCGATCTGGGCCTGATCGGCGCCTTTATTTTTATGGTGCTCGTGCTGGTGGGAGCGTCGAATGCGGTCAACCTGACCGACGGACTCGACGGGCTGGCGATCGGCTGCTCAAACTCGGTGGCGGTGGCTTACCTCTTTCTAACCTACGTCGCCGGCCACTTTAATTTTGCCGAATATCTCCAGGTTCCCTTCGTGAAGGGGTGCGGCGAGCTGACGGTCTTTTCCGGCGCGCTGCTCGGCGCCGGCCTGGGCTTTCTCTGGTATAACTGCCATCCGGCCAAAATATTTATGGGCGACACCGGCAGTCTCGCGCTCGGCGGCGCCATCGCCATGCAGGCGATTCTCATCAAGCAGGAGCTGCTGCTCATTATTGTCGGCGGCGTATTTGTGATCGAGGCCGGCAGCGTGGTGCTGCAGAGCGGCTGGTTTAAATATACCCGCAGGCGCTACGGCGATGGCCGCCGTATCTTTAAGTGCGCGCCGCTGCACCACCATTTTGAATTTCTCGAAAAGGAGCGCGCGATGGACGAAAACCGTCCGCCGGAACTGGTGGAAACCGTCATCGTAACCCGCTTCTGGATTCTCTCGATCATCTTTGCGCTGATCGGCATTGCGACCTTGAAGATTCGCTGATTCGAGCGGCACTATAGCGTTTCGGAAAAACTGTAGCCACTTCTTCAATGCAGGCGAGCCGCCTGCGGTACGTATCGCAGCCGGCTCGGCTACCTAAGCGGCTACAGCTTTTCTTTATTTGCTCTAAGTTAAGCCAAAATCAATGGCTGTCCGGCAAAGTAGATTCCGGACTGATCCCGGATGATGGCTCTGTTTTCGCTTTGTTGTTAGTAATAAGATCGGGAAAGTGTTGCGATTTGCGCGGCAGGATATAGCATCTGGGCATGGCCGATCCGCTGATTTGTCGGACATGTTCGCGGGAGATGCGCATTGTTTTCCTCATCGACGAGCGAGAGGTGGTCGAGCGCATTTGCGCGGATGCCTGAGCTTTCGCGGCAGGAGGGCTTTGTTCAAAAAGGGCATGTTTTATCCCGTTGGTCACTGTACTTGCTTCTCCGGGGTATGCCCCGGAGAAGCAGGTACCCAACCTTGACAAAAAACCCGGCTTTCACTACACCCTTTCACCATGAAACTGCTCTCCAGAACGACCTTCCGGGGCGAGTGCCCCAATCGCCTGAAAAGCGATTTCCTATCAATTACGGATTAACATCTGTGCGTTGCTGAAGGTCCGGGCGAAGAGCGTAAAAGAAGGCATGGTTGTGGTGGGCTGCCGAAATGCGCAGGGTGCGTTAATTATTTTTCACACAGAGCAAACGAAGAGAAGAAAGAGCTGGAGACGAATGTCGAATGACAACAAGTAGGGACCTGAAGAGGGTGAATAATCGAGTTGCGGGATTGATGGCGGCAATGGCGTTGGCGGTTGTCGGGGTGCAGGCGGATGAGATTGTGGTTTCGTGGGAGACCAATGGGATGCTGGTAGCTGGGGGCATGGCGCCGGGAGCGGCGTATTCGGTGGAATGGACCTCGGATCTGGCGCAATCGTTTACCAACGGAACCCCGGCTTTTGAAGGGGTGGCGGACAGCAATGGAATGGTACGTGTGGCTATTCCGATATTTTTCCGGCTTAAAGGAGTGCCTGCCGGTTATATTCCAGAAGGCATGGTGCTGATCCTGGCGGGAACCAACAGCGGAACCGACCCGGATTTCGGAGCCTATTCTTTAACGGTAGATCCATTTTATATGGATGCAACAGAGATAACGAAGGCGCAGTGGGATACGGTTTATAACTGGGCGGTAGCTAACGGGTACAGTTTCAGCAATGCTGGTTCCGGCAAGGGGACAGAGCATCCCGTACACACTGTCAACTGGTACGACTGCGTAAAATGGTGCAATGCACGCAGCGAGATGGAGGGAAAAGCTCCCTGTTATTACTCCGTCGTCTCGGGCAGCATCCTTAAAACTGGCGAAAGCACGCCTGAAACCCTCAATACGGGCGGCTACCGTCTGCCGACGAGCGACGAATGGGAATACGCCGCACGCGGCGGGCTGATCGGCAAGCGCTTCCCGTGGGGTGACTCCATTACGCACGACGAGGCCAACTATTACAGTTCCAGTTCATACAGCTACGACACGAGCTCGACGCGAGGTTGGCATCCGGACTACGATTCGCACGGCTCCCCGTACACCAGTACTTGCGGTGATTTTGCGGCGAACGGCTATGGCCTGTACGACATGGCAGGGAACGTATGGGAATGGTGTAATTATGCTGCCTATGACCGTAGTATGGTGCGCGGCGGCAGTTGGAACTACAACGGCAGCCACTCGCGTTGCGGCACCGTGTTCACGTACGATTCGGACAGCTCGTACAGCTACGTCGGTTTCCGCTCTGTCCTGCCCGCCAACTAGCCAGAGTTCCTTGCTGACAGTATATAAACAGCGACGTGGTGCGGCCTCGTTGGCGTTATAGCCAATTGTTCTTTCCGCTTGTCTGCCATACTCGACTGGTTCGCCGTAGCTCGAAGAGACGAGCCGGTCGCTGTCTTTGAGGTTGAAGAGGCGCACACCCTGGGTGTTGCGGCCGATGACGCGCAGGTCGCTGGCTCCAATGCAGATCATCTGTCCGCCTTCGGAGATCAGCATCAGGCGGTGTTCGTCGTGCACCGCATGCGCGCTGATCACTTTACCGTTACGCTCGGTGGTCTGGATGCTGATAATTTCACTCCCTGCGACTTCATCGCCGCCATCTCCCAGCACATTCCTGACAAGAGTTTCCAGCTCGTGCGCTACTACGGCTTGTACTCCAATAAGATGCGCGGCCAGTGCCTCAAATAGGCCGAGGTGGATGGCAGGGTGGGGGAGCCGACCGGCAGCGAGCTCGAAATCATCGATCTCTCCGAACACCGTCCCCGCCGACCGCCTTCTCCCAAATGGCTTGAACTCATCAAAAAGGTGTGGGAGGCCGATCCGCTGATTTGTCCGACATGTTCGCGGGAGATGCGCATTGTTTCCCTCATCGACGAGCGAGAGGTGGTCGAGCGCATTTGTGCGGATGCCTGAGCTTTCGCGGCAGGAGGGCTTTGTTCAAAAAGGGCATGTTTTATCCCGTTGGTCACTGTACTTGCTTCTCCGGGGTATGCCCCGGAGAAGCAGGTACCCAACCTTGACAAAAAACCCGGCTTTCACTACACCCTTTCACCATGAAACTGCTCTCCAGAACGACCTTCCGGGGCGAGTGCCCCAATCGCCTGAAAAGCGATTTCCTATCAATTTTTGCGCTGATCGGCATTGCCACCGTGAAAATCCGCTAATGGACACCTATCGCACAGCACTGGTTCTGGGGTATGGCCGCAGCGGGCGCGCCGCCGAGCGGCTGCTGCAGGCGGAAGGCGCCGAAACCGTCGTGCTGACCGCCGAAACCGCAGGCGATCTCGAAGTGAAGCGGATTCTGAAAGAGCGTACTTTTGACGTCTGTATTGTCAGCCCCGGCTTTGCGCTTTCGCATCCGTGGGTCTGCGCGGTGCGCGATGCGGGGATTCCGCTCCTCTCGGAGCTGGAGCTGGGCTGGTCGCGCCACAACGGAAAAACCGTGGCCCTGACCGGATCGAACGGCAAGAGCACGGCGGTTAAATGGATTTTTGATGCGCTGAAACTGGCGGGGCGGACGGCGGCGCTTGGCGGGAATTATGGCATTCCCGCCTGCGAGGCGGTGCTTGAAAATCCCGATGCAGAGTGGCTGGTGCTGGAGGTCAGCTCTTTTCAGCTGGAAACTGTGCGGGAATTCACTCCCGAGATCGGCGTTGTTCTCAACGTGCTGCCCAATCATCTCGATCGCCATGAAACGCTGGAAAATTATCGGCGCATCAAGGCACGGATTTTAGGGGCTGAAGCCGAAACGGCCTGCCTGGTTCCGGTGGCACTGCTCGAACTTTTCCGGGGCGATGCGGGTGACGAGCGTAACTGGAGCACCTTTGGCGCCACATCCGAGGCCGACTATTTCTTCGAAAACGGGCGCGTATTTCATGATTCGAGCGTGGCGCTGGACCTTTCCGGAACGCTGTTTGATTCCCCGACGCTGGGGGGCTGCACCGGCGCGGCCATGGGGGCGGTTTGTGCGGCGGCCGACATTCCGTTTTCAGCAGCGGAGCAGGCCGCGCAGGCGTTCGAACCTTTGCCGCATCGGCTTCAGCGGCTGGGAGAATCCGGCGGCGTGACCTATGTCGACGATTCCAAGGCCACCAATCTGGCGGCCACGGCGGCCGGGGTGCAGGCCTGCGGAAATCAGATCCATTTGATCGCCGGCGGGCTTCCGAAGGAATCGGAATATACTTTTGTCAAAGAAATACTGGCCGAACGGGTGAAGAGTATATACCTTATCGGACAAGCATCTCATGCAATGTATCAGGCTTGGAACGGGGCTTGCTCATGCGTCGAATGCGGCACGTTGGAAAAGGCTTTCCAGGCGGCTCGGAGAGGCGCGGAACCGGGGGATACGATTCTTCTTTCGCCCGGCTGTGCCAGCTTCGATCAGTTTCGCAGTTTCAGAGAACGCGGCGACCGCTTTGCGGCGCTTTTCCGCGATACGGTGCCGGCAGAAGGAGATGCAATATGAACAACGAAACGGTTCTCGACAGGGAAAAGTGGAAAAGGAGTTTGATTATGAAGATCGGATCAGCAGTTTTTGGGTTGCACGTTGCCGTGCTGTGTGTTTTCGCCCTGACTCAGGGATGTATCACCACCGAGTCGCAGGGTAGTGGTCGCGGTGCGGGCGCCCGTCAGAAAGGTTTGAGAAAGCATGAGCACACCGGAAAGGTTGCAGCTCCGGTTGCGGCGGCTCCGCAGGATTTGCCGCAGGATATGGGCGAGCTCATCATTGACGAAGGCGACATCTCCATCATCGATATGCCGGTTGAACCGGTCGCTCCGGTTGCGCCGTCCACCCAGACTTATGTCGTTCAGAAGGGCGATATCCTCGGACGCATTGCTTCCAAGTTTGATATCAGCACGAAAAAGCTGATTGAAATGAACAACCTGACCAATCCGGATGTTCTGTATGTCGGACAGGAACTCGTCGTTCCGGCGGCAGGAACTGCAGCTCCGGCCGCTCCCGCGGAGAAGAGCTCCTCTTCCATTGAAAAAGGCGGCACCTACGAAATCCAGAAGGGCGATACCCTCTCGGAAATCGCTTCGGCTGCCGGCGTGAGCGTTGCGGACCTCTGCGCACTCAACGATATTTCGCCCGACAAAATCTTTGCCGGTCAGACCATCTACATTCCGAAGAGCGGAAAAGTGCCGGCCAAGAAAGCCCGCAAAGCTGCGCCGAAAAAGGCAGCCCCGGCTCCTGCGCCGGTCATCGCGGAACCGACTATTGCTGAGCCGGCGATCGCCGAGCCCGCGCCGGTTACCATCGAAGCTCCGACTGTCGAGCCGGTTGAAACCACTGCGATGTCCGTTGATATGGTTGCAGACAAGGTGCTTTGGCCGGGCGAAACGCTTGACGATGTGGCCCGTCAGTATGGCGTAAGCAAGGCCGAAATCATGCGTCTGAACAACATCGTCGACGAGTCCCAGGTTCGCGAGGGCCAGCGTCTGCGCGTTCCGATTTCTGAATAAGGCGAAGACGGCGGGAATCAATGCGCAAAACCATATCGCTGTTTATTGCCATCGTATTGGTTCTCGTTACGCTCGGCGTTCTGATTCTGGCCAGTGCCAGTTCGGAAAAGGTCGATAACTCATTCTACTTCGTTATCCGCCAGCTGATTTGGCTGGCGGTTGCTTTTTGCGCGGCTTTTATCGCCGCGCGGTTTGATTATCGCCACTACAAAAAACTCGCGATTCCCTTGTTGGTGGTTGCGCTGGTTTTGCTGGTGCTGGTGCGCATTCCCGGCATCGGTCACAATATCAACGGAAGCTGGCGCTGGCTCCGTTTCGGACCGCTCACCATCCAGCCCTCCGAAATTGCCAAGCTCGCCGTCATTATGTTTTTTGCCTGGTGGCTGGCGCGCAACCAGCGCCGGATTGATGAGCTGAAACGCGGTATTGTCGTTCCATTTGCCGTGCTGGGCGTCTTTGCCGCCTTGCTGGTGGTTGAACCCGACTTCGGCACAACCATGCTGGTGTCGAGCGTTGCCGTCTCCATGATGTTTCTCAGCGGTGTCAGCCTGGCTCCGCTATTGATTACCGGACTGGTCGGCCTGCTCGGTGTGGTGTTTCTGATTTTCCAGAATCCCGAGCGCATGAGCCGTATTCTGGCGTTTCTCGATCCGCAAAAATATGAGCAGGACAAGGCGTGGCAGCTGATCAACTCGCTGCGGGCCTTTGCCAACGGCAGCCGGAACGGATGGTGGCGCGGCCAGGGGTTTGGGCAAAGCGAACAAAAATACCACTATCTCCCCGAAGCCCACACCGACTTTATTTTTCCGATCATCGGCGAGGAGCTCGGACTGATCGCTTCGCTCATCGTCGTGCTGATGTATGTGGCTCTCTTTGTCCTCGGCCTCAAAATTGCCCTCAAGGCGCGCGATGATTTTGGCCGTCTGCTCGCCTTCGGCATTACGCTTATGATCAGTGTCCAGGCGCTGATCAATTTTGCAGTCGTCACCGGCTGCGTGCCCACCAAGGGGCTGGCACTTCCATTCATCAGTTACGGCGGTTCGAGTCTCTTGGTTTCCGGTGTGATGATCGGCATACTGGTGAACGTGGCGCACACCAGCCTGCCCGGCGCCGCCAAGCCCCGCAGCCTGTTCAAAGACAAGGCCCGGCGGGTTTAGTTGTTGTAAAGTCCTAATGGAATTGTGGTGGATATAATATCCTTTTGGGTTTATGTTTTCCATCCTCTCAAAATAACCCACAGGAGAAGAGCGATGAAAATAAAGCTGATGGCGGTTGCGGTATTGGTTGCGGGGTCGGTTCTGGCAGGAGCAACTCCCGAGTCACAGAAGGCGGCGGCCAAGCTGATGACGTTGCTGGAGATGGAAAAGAACTTTGACTCTTCCATGCAGCAGGTGGTCAAGATGCAGGAAGGCATGCTTGATCAGATGGGACTCTCTCCTGAAGAAAAAGCCGAAGCTCTTCAGATGATGCAGAAAACCATGGCAGTGACCCTCGAAAAGTTTTCCTGGGAAAAGATGGAAAGCATGTTTGTGGATATCTATGCCGAAGTCTTCTCCGCA